>JAITOE010000248.1 GCA_031290135.1 Eubacteriales Family XIII. Incertae Sedis bacterium | reverse complement strand
CTTTACAAGCGCGATTATTTCAACAAGTGTTCCCATCTTGATTCCCCTTCGTCTGTTTTGATGCTTCCATTATATCACACACATTTGAAAAAACCAAGACTGTTTACGACTATCACCATTATTTTCGCGGCGACAGCGAAGTAGGGTTTATCATTTTTTCAGGCGCGCAGGCTGACGAAAAATCCTACGCGTACATAGCGAAGCTGCGGCACGATGAAGGACATACGGCGGTGCTTCCGAAAGCGCCGTTTCATTTGAGCATGTTCGGGATTCGCCACGGGCATGAAATTATGGACGATAATCCGCAAATCGAAAAATGGATTCTGATCGGCCACTCGCTCGGCGGGGTTCCTGCCAGCCGCATCGCCGCGAAACAACCCGGCAAGCTGATAGGCGTCGCGCTTTTGGCGACTATGGTGTCTGTGGATTTATCGGGGCTTGATATTTCCGCCATTCGCATTACCGCAGAGAACGACTTGATCATGAACAAGAAAATGATGGGGATGCATCCCGAATACCTGCCCGTAAATTCCCGGAGCATAGAGCTTAAAGGGGCGAATCACACGCAATTCGGCGCGTATAAATCTTTTAGCCGCGACGGGGACGTTACCATGACATGGAAAGAGCAGCAAGAAACGGCGGTACGTCTGATATTGGATTTTTTCGCCGCAGAGATTGGAGGTTGATTCCATGTTTGAACATATGGAACGCGCCTATCATATTGTCAAACAATACGGCGCGGACTCCCAGCATTACCTGTCGCTGTGCGAGGAAAACAGGTATTTCTTCGGGGCTGAAAATTGCGGCGTGGTTTCATATGCGCTTACGGGCAAAAAGGCCATGAGCCTCGGCGACCCTGTCTGCAAACCGGAAGATACAGAGTTGCTTATGGCCGAGTATATAGAATTTTGCGGAAAAATGGGGTATAAGCCCATATTCAACTCGGTAAGCGGCGGCGCAGCTGAAATTCTGGTGCGGCATGGTTATAAGGCAGTGAAATACGGCGAGGAGGCCGTGCTCAAGCTCTTGGAATACACATTGGACGGCGGGCAGAAGGCGGCGCTTCGCCATAACGTGAACAAGGTAAGCAAAAGCGGCGTCATGCTTTCGGAATACCGTCCGTCGGACGGACGGGATTACGCTTTGGAGAAAGAAACCGCCGCGCTTGCGGAGGCATGGTTTGCCGGCAAAAAGTTCAAACTGGGATTTTCCGTGGGCGATTTGCGCTTCGACCAGCCTTACGACCGCCGCTACTTCGTCACCAAAGACGTAAACGGCGATTTGCTGACAGTTCTCTCTTTCCTCCCGTATCGCGGCGGCGAAGGGTACTGCATCGACGTAATGTACCGTAAAACAGACGCCCCGACGGGGGTGATGGAACACGCCATTGTCACCGCCGCGGCGCAAATGAAAAATGACGGCGTCCGCGAGGTAAGTTTAGGGCTTGCGCCTTTAGCGGGCCTTGACGTCAATAACCGGAACGTAAGCAGAGCGGAGAAAATGATGAACGCCGTTTTCTGCAACACGGATTTCGGCTACGACTTTAAGAATCTGCACAGATTCAAGAAAAAGTTTGCCCCTACCGTATGGGAGCCGCGATATTTGGCTTATCACCGGGGCATTTCCCTCGTTGATTTGGCGATAGCGGTTACCACCGCGAAGCGAGGCTCCGTTGACCTTGCGCTTTATGCCAAATATAAACTATTCATCATTTCGTTTAACCTTTTTCCCGGGCGGCACAAATCCCGGACGGCATAAGTGTGGAAAACTTTCCACACGCCGCCGGAGGCATTTAAATGATTTTGCTCCATTCAGGGGCAAAATTTATCGAAGCAGGTGTTTTTCATGAGCTGTTTGTGCCGCCATGCGGCGGAATGGAGCAAAATAGGTTAACCCGGCGAAGCCAGGGACGCTTTCGCTTCCATGTAATCTAAGCGGCCCAGGCAAACGGTTAAATAATCCCATATCTGGGCGAAGATCCGAAGCGCGTCGTCCGCCGACCAGGCGGTGTCCACGCGGGCTTGCGCCAGCGCGTCGCACAGGGCGTCCAGGAGGCGGGCGCCGGAACGCAGGCCCGCGCCGTTCAGGCGTTTTCCCATGGCACGGAGCGAAGCCTCGCCCCGTTCGCCTTGCGTAAGGCCGCCGGAGAAGACGTCGCCCATTTCCGTGCGCGCGTCGTTTAACAGATCGCGCAGGATTGAAAATTCCATCTCAGTTCCCCCAGTCAAAATGAAAGGCGTTGATTTCGTTTTTTTCCTCGTCCAAGCTGAGGTTCCGGGTGTTTTGCCCGTAATGCGTAACGGGAAATGCCGCCAAAGCCCCCTCTTCCATGCGCACGTTCGCCAGGAATACGCCGCAATTATACTTCTGGCCGAACCAGCGGCCGAGCAAGCCGCCGCTTTTGGCCTCTTTTTCCTGTTCCTTTTCCAGCATCGCCAGATTGTCCAAAAGAAGCTCCGTCGCCGCCTCGTAGCGCACGCGGAGCATCAGCGCGCGCCCGGCCGCGTCGTACAGCGGCAGGCTGAAACGCTGCTGGATCCGGTCGTAGCTGCCGGGTCCCATCCTGTCCGGGACAAGGAGCGCCGTCATGGCGGATTCCCCGTTTTTCTCTTTTTCCGTCCATTCCCACAGGGCTTCCAGCAGGGCGTCGAAATCGGCGTAACGCAGCGGCGACAGGGCCGGATCCGCGACGTCCGCAGGGCCGAGGGGTTCCGCGTGGCAGCTTTCCGTCGCCGACAGCTGGCCGTTCGCGCTCAGCTTCCCGCCCCGTATCCGCAGCGCGCTGTGGCTGAGGGCCGACAAGCGGGCGTTGAGTCCCCACGGGGCGCCGGCGTTGTACATTTTAACCGCGCCGGACGATACGTTGTCCGGCAGGGCTGCGGTATAGCGGAGCACGCGCCGCAGCTCCGGCGCGTAAAAGAGGGTGGTGACGCCGGTATAGCCGCCGGTGGAATGCCAGCCGTAGGCGCCAAGCCCCAGGATGTCCGTGACGGCGACGGGGTGGTATTCGTCCCGGAAAACGCCTGCAATTTTTGGGTTCGCGCCTTCTTTTTCCAGAAGATCACAAAGCTTCAAAAGCCTGCATAGATCCCCGATGAGGTACTCCTTTTGAAAGACGGCGCTTTTGCCCGCGAAATGCTCCAGCTGGCCGGCCACGCGGTTGCAGAGGCGCTCCGGGTCGGCTAACCGCCGGCTGTGGCACAGGGTCGCCAGCTGCAGGAAGCGGTGTCCGCTGTTTTCGGGGAGCCGCGCCAGCCCGGAAGAAAAAACCTCCGAGATGGAATGCCGGAGGAAATCCAGCAGCGCGACGTCGATCTCCGGCGTTTCGTCCGGCTTTTCTTCCGGCAGGAACTCCTGCGGCAGCGATCCTTTCTTTTCGATGATGTATTGGAGCACCGCCTGTATGCGATGGCTGCAAAAATCCGGCGATTTGCAGGTGCAGCCGGCGGTTTCCAACGGCGCGCCGGGCAAAAACCGGACGGTCGCCCCGCTTTCGGGGAGTTTGAGGGTCAGCGTGGACGCTTCCCGGATGTCGGGCTTTTCTAAAAAACGGCTTTCCGTGACCGCGGCGCGGAACCGGCGTTTTCCGGCGATTTTCTCCAAGCTCGCGGCGCTCGTTTCCGCAATGAAAGCGAACGCGTGTTCTGCGTTCGCAGCAGCAGCGTCCGCCGTGCCGGCATCCGTTGTCCCGGCTCCCGTTGCCGTCCCGGCATCTCCGGCATCCGACGCCCCGGCGTCTGTTGCGGCATCGTCCAACGCCCCGGCGTCTGTTGCCGCCCCGTCCTCCGGAAGCTGCCCTTGCGCCCCCGCGCCCGCAAACAGTTCCTGCGCCGCCAGAACCGCCATGAGCAGGTGTTTGCATACGCTGCGGGACGGACAGGTGCAGGTGTACCGCAGGATGCTGCCGTCCATGGTCACGGCGGATCCGTCGGCAAACTGCGCCCGTATGTTTTCCCCTTCCGCCGCAACGACGATGCCCGCGTCCGGCAGTTCCCGCAGCGCCCGGTTGTAAAGCCCCTTATTTGCCAGCGTGACTAAGTATTCTTCGTCCGCTGCGGCGATGGCTGTCCGTATGTCGCTCATTTTACCCTTTCAACTCCTAATTCCCTGCGATGATGCTCCCGATCCAGTCCGCGAGGCCGCCCGGCGTGAGCGCCGCCACGGAGGCTCCCAGCGCGGTCAGGTGCTTTGCCGCAGTGCGGTCGTACATGCCAGCGCAGTCCTTGTCCAGCGAGGTCAGGCAGATGAGCCGCGCTCCCGCCTCCACGATGCTGCGCGCATGGGCGTACATGGAGCGGTAGCCTTCGCCGTCGCAGAGGTCGCTGACAAGCACCACGATGCTGCGCTGCGGAAAGGCCAGCAGGCCCTCGCAGTAGGCGAGCGCTTTCCCGATGTCCGTTCCGCCGCCCAGCTGCACGCTCATCAGCGTCTCCACCGGGTCGTCCACATAATCCGACAGATCCACGATGTTCGTGTCGAAAATGACTAACTTCACGGACAGGACCGGCAGTTTGGCGAAAACGCCTGCCATCACCGCCGAATGGATGACGTTCTCCATCATGCTGCCGCTTTCGTCCACGCAGACGATCACATGCCAGGGGTTATAGCGTTCTATGTTGCGATAAAAATACACGCGTTCGACGACAAGACAGTCCCTCTCCCTGTCGTAATTCTTCAAATTCTTGCGGATGGTTTTTTTGAAGTCGAGATTCTTCGCGCAGCGGAACGGCGTGGAACGCGTCCTGTCCCGGCGGCCCATGACGGCGCTCCGGATTTGCGAACGCATTTTTTTCGTCAGTTCGTCCACTACCTGACGGACGATGCGGCGGGCGGTCTTCAGGACCTCGCCGCGCATCATGCCTTTCAGCGACAGGATCTGTTTCAGCAGTGCCATGTTCGGTTCCAGTTTTTCCAGAACGCGGGCGTCGGTCAAAAGATCCGTGAGGCCGTAGCGTTCCAGTGCGTGGGCTTCCATCTTTTCCACCACTTCTTTCGGAAAAAGGGTGTGTACTTTGTCGATCCATTTGGGAACGGTCAGGCGGGAATCGTCCGAGCCGCCCTCACGGACGCCGCGTTCCTCGTCATATTCACGGCCGTAGAGGAATTCCAGCAGATCGTCCGCTTCCGCATAGGAAAAGCCGTCCGCCGCGCCGAATTCGCCCATTCCGTCGCGGGAATACTTCCCCAGCGTGAGGCGCCAGCGGTTCAAGAGCAGCTGCCGTTCGTTTTCCGTTTCAATTTGCATGGTGTGCCTCCGTTATAGGTTGCGTCGCCGCCTGTGTACCTCTGGGCGGCTAACCGATTGCCGCCGAGGCGTAGTTATCCAGTTCCAGGCCCAGCGCGTAAAGCCGCTCCTGTTCTCCGGGGCGGGTGATTTCATTCTCCTCCGCGCCAAGAAGCTGCGCCACCGAGCGGGCGATGCGGTCGATCTGGCTGGGGGTGAACACGCTGAACGCCAGCCGCAGATCCGGCAGAACCGCCAAAAAGTCCTCCTGCGGCAGCGACTGCAGAACATGGCTGATCCCCTCCGTAAAACCGGGGGCGCCGCCGGGGCTTTCAAACATTACATCCCACGCGGAAAGGAAAAGACCGCTTAAAAACCGAC
>JAITOE010000180.1 GCA_031290135.1 Eubacteriales Family XIII. Incertae Sedis bacterium | reverse complement strand
TGAAAGCCGTTCATGAAGCCGTCGCTGATCCCGAAGTTCATTCTTTCCAAAAATCCGGTAAGGTTTTCGCCGCTTTCGGCGGCGTAGCGGATCGACAGGCCGATGATACCCCCCGCGTCTGCGGAAGACCGGATGAGCGCCATCATCAAATCCCAGCCCGCGCCGTTCCCGCGCGCGTTTTCCTCCACCCACAGCCAGTCTATTTCGAGCCAGCCCGCTTCCACGTGCGCCGCGCACGCGCCGACGGCGGTGCTTATGCCGCCGTCAACCGCGCCGACGGCCACGCCCTCCGGGGCGTCCAGCCAGCCCCGGGCCGCGGGCGGCAGCAGCGGCAGGAAAGCCCCGGCGTTCTCCGCGTCCAGCAACGTGATATGGATGTCGTGCGCCTGTTTTTTATTCATCTTACTGTTTCCTCCATTGTACCTTGCGGTTGCTATGTCATGTAGTCCACGCGGTTCAGCACAAAGCGTTCGTCCAGCCCGGCGGGGCGGTTTTGCGCCACCGCCGCGTTGATGTCCAGGAAGCTGCCCGCGTCCAGGGCGCCGTTCCCTTTCATGAAAAGGATCTTGGGCCGCACCCGTATGGGCTTGAACTGCGCCAGCAGGAACTTCAGCCGGCTATGCAGCTTCTCGTCCGCCTCGCTGTTGATCATCAAGGTGAAGCTGAAAGGGTCGCTGCCGTACAGGATCTCCGCCGCCCGGTCGCCGCTGTAGGCAAAACGCCGCGCCACATGCTGCTCCACGATGTAAAACGGGTCTTTTACGAAGATCCCGATGAGCGTTTCCAGCGCCTGGCGCGTCCCCTTTCCCCCGATGAGGGAAAACGCGTTCTTCAATAAGGCGCGCAGCTGCGACTCTTCGATAAAATCCCCGTCAAGGACGATGCCGAACCACGAGGCGTACACGGGCAAAAGCCCTTCCGGTGCCGTATCCAGGTCCAAAAGCATGTCGATGGTGTCAATTTTCTCCTGAAAATCATTGTATATGGAGGAAAAAACGGAAATATAGCGATGGAAAAAATCCCCGTCGGCGCGGTAGACTTCGGGAAAGGTCTGGAAGAAATTGTCGCCCGGCGCGAAGACGCGGATGTTTGAAAACGCGGCGTCCTCGCCCTGTGCCGTCAGGCAGATCCACAGGTAGCGTCCCTTCTGCCGGTGGATCAGCACGTCGCGGAAGCCGAAAGACTGCGTGGCGCCCGCCCGGTTCAGGAACAGTGTTTTGCTGCTGCCGGAGACGTCGCCGTCCGCCAAAAATTCATCCACGTCCACATTTTTGCCGTACCATGGAAGTTCTTTGTCGTCCGAGGCGTAGGCTGTCACGGAAAAAACCGTGTTTTCCCCCCATCTGGCATCAAAGACCAGACGCCCCCAGGGACAGGCATCCATGCCGCCGTCTAAATGGCTGAAGAATACATGCCGCCCGCCCGTGAAATATCCGGAGAACACCAGTTCCCCCTCTGGCGTGAGATCAAATCCGGTCTTCGTGGCGCGCGCCAGGCGGCTCTGCCCCATCTTATATTTTTTCATCAAGGATGCCATAGGATTCCCTCGCTGGCGGAAGCGCCGCCGCGCGTCATTTTGATTCTAAGGACGTTATTTCAGTTCTAAGGACAGCTCTCCGGGGCAGTACAGCGCATCGTCGTTTAGGATGATGTCCACGCCGTCGGGACGGGCGTGCTGCCACGCACGGGGCGCCATGCTGAATTCGTACAGCGTTTCCACGCAGTCCAGCGTTTCCACGCTCCGGAAAAGCGCGTGGTAGGACAGGCGCGCGCCGAACGGGGCATCCCCGGTGACGCCGTCCAGCGCGTCCCGCAGGAAGCGCTCGATGTGGCCGCCGGCGTCCTTATAATAGCGTTTGACGTAGATTACCGCCCGCACGTCAACGGGGACGTAGACCGGCTGGAGCAGCTCCACGCGGGCGCCGATCATGCGCCGCCGGTCCACATGGCGGTTTATGAGTTCCGTATGCAGGGGAGAAAGAACGGGCTTCTCGTCCTCCGTATAGGGTTTTACGGCGATGCGGACCAAGTTCTCGCCCGGCGACGCCGTCGCTTTGACTTTGTGTATGCACAGCCCCGGCGTCGCCTTGGCGATCTCCTCGTAGTCGGCGGGTGTCACTGCCACCGACGGCTGCCGCATCTGCGCCAGAAAGCGCAGCCGCAGCTGTTCCACGCTCTCACGGGAGCCGCCGCCGAAGCCTGCGGAGGGGTTGGTGATTTCCGGCAGGGCATCCCTTTCGTCTGGAAACATGGGCTGGAAACGGTTGCCGGGCCGGACATTGCCCGTTTCCCCCTCCGTAACGGCGCAGTCGGACAGATAGAGCACGCAGCCCTCGTAGGCGCCGGGATCCGCGATCCGGATCTCCCCGGATTCCGGCAGGACGCTGTATTGCAGATCGTCCGGCTCCCCGCTGCCCGGCGCGATGAACCGGTAGGCCGGCGTACCGTCCGCGCCGGGAAATTCCGCCAGCACACAAAAATTTTCCGGCAGCACCCGTTCCAGCTGTTCGACGTCCAGCACCTGGTCCTCGCAGCCCATCACCCGTCCCAGCATCCTGTGTTCGGACATCTGCCTGTCATAGCAGACCACGCGGACTGCGGCGTCGCCGCCTTCCGGCGCATATCCGAACCTGTCCTTGTCAAACTCCAGGCGGATCACGCCGGGTTCCTGGCTCATGGCATAGAAGCGTCCCTCCTGTGAAAATCCGCCGTGGGGCCTGTACGCGTAGTAAGCGCCGTCCGCCTCTTCCCTGCCATATACGGTAAAATACCCCTGCGCCGCCATCCTGTCCGTGATTTCAACGCTTTTCCCGGAGGAAAAAGACAGGCTCTTGGCCTTGCTGTCCTTTTGCAGCACCTCGAAGACATTGGCCGTGACGGAGCGGATCCGGGGGGATACGTCGTAATTTGCGTCCTCCAAAATGCACCGGAACGCATAGCCGTGGTTCTGGGCTTTGTACAGCATCGTTCTTTCCGGGGACGGAATTTCCAGGCGGACGATGCCGCTGAGCAAAAATCCTTTGGTCCCGTCGTCCGCGGCCGCATCCACCCAGCCGCCCTTCGTGTAAAACTGCCAGCGCAGCCGGGCGAAACGGATGTCCTGCCCGCAGAAAGGGTTTCTCTTCTCTTCGCCCAGAACCTGAACATCCAGCAAAAGCGGCCGCCCGTCCTCCGGCAAACCGTCCGTGAACACGTAGAACGCCGCCCCTTTCACGGCCGGCGCCCCGAACGCCGCCGCGCCTGATTTGACGCCCCGGTCCAGCAGATAGGTGATGTCCTTGTAGGCGCCCCCGCATTCCGTCGCCGCGGCGACCACGCTCCAGGCCTCTAAGGACACCGGCTCACAGGGTTCGAAACACAGGTCTTCCGCCATGAGTTTTTCGCCCGGCGCCAAGGTGACGGCATCTCCCCCCGCCGCGCATAAAAACACGTGCGCCGCCCTGTACTCGCCCGCCGTGATGCCCAGCAGCCCCAGCAGGCGGCGGCGCACTGCGTCGTTGACCTCATTGATGTAGTTCCGCTGAAGCAGGCTGAACGCCGACAGGTTCTGCAGGACGGTAAGCCCCGGGTCGGAGGCGTTGAAATTCGTCCACTCGTCGGTGAAGAGCGGAACCAGCGCGATGGCTTCCTCCAATATTTCCGCGTATGTTTTATCCGAAAGATTGATGCTGTTAATCAAGGTTACCTCCCTGGTCAGCGTTATTGTTATGAATCTCAGGTATATAGGATCGCAGCTGCGGGACGGGCATAACCCGCCGGCGGGGCGGCTGACGCCTATGCGGGCGGCGCAGAGCGCCTTGTATGCCCGCAATCCCGCCTCTGGGTGACGCCCGCCCCACAGCTGCGGTGGTCATCAGCTCATCAAATGGACTCTATGTTCCCCGTTGACGCCTATGACAAAGGGCTGCCCCCGCAGGGCGTCGATTTCCTGTTCATGCGTGCCGCTGCGGTCTGTGTAGCGCGCCGAAACGGCAAAACGCCCGATGACTGCGCCGCCTATGTTGTGCAGCATGGCGCCGATCTGCGCGAAGGTGGGCGTCTCCCCGATGCGCCATCCCGCCCCGGCGCCATAAACGCCGCCCGCTCCCTGCGGGGGAACGGGTTCCAGAAACGCGCGGATATGCGTCTTGATCATGGCGGCGGTTTCCATGCTTTTCTGCGTGTCCGCCCCCCGTATCCAGACATCCACGCTGATCTCCGCAAAAATAGGCTCGAAGATGGCGAGGGCGTCCGCCGAAAGGGTAGCCTCGCACTGTTCCAAAAGGTGTTTTTTCAGATTTTCTTTGATGCTCGAGAAAGAATAAGGCCCGTCCGCGTAATCCCGCATCAGCACCGCGATGCTCACTAAGCGGCTATCCTGTTTTCCTTCCATGTCGCGGCCGGCGACGCACCGCGCCTGCCCCACCATGCCGGAAAACGCCTGCACCTCGCGGAGGAAGTCCATTTCGCTCACCAGACGCCCCCGCGTGTTCAACATGTTCGCGCCCCGCTCGTGCGCCTGCCACACGCTCTCAATGTCGCTGCCCGCGCCGGTCGCCGCAGGGTTGTATACCCGGTTCACGTAAAGGATGTTCCCCGCGACGCCGCTGACGGCCTCCGGCGGCAGGTTGCCCGCCGCCCCGTCGCAGCAAAACAAGCGGACGGTGAACGCCGGCCCATTGAGCACAGAGGGGATTTTCACATTTTTCCCGTCCCCGAAGTGAATCCGGTTCGTCATGCGGTCTATGCAGTAACAGCGGCTCTGCGGCCCGACAAGATCGAAATTTTCCACTTCGCCCCAGCGCACGTAAAAGTCCGTGACGCCCCCGCGGGCGTCATATTCCGCCCGCACGTCGTCCGGCTGCTCCGCCAGCATTTTTTCCATAAGGTGCCGCGGCATCTGCCGCTCATTGACGAAGACCTCCGCGAAGAGGATGTTTCCCGCCTGCAGCGCGAAAGACATGTTGGGCAGCGCCTCGTCGATATAAAAGGCTTCTTCTTCCATCGTCTGCGTGTTGCGGACGGACACCGCGTTCAGCAGGATGTTCGTGACGTGCGGGTGGCGGCGGCCGGGCTGGTTGAACGCCCCGTCCTCGTCCACCAAGCGTATCCAGTGACGCCGCTTCCCCTCTATGTCCATGGGGGCGAAGTCTTCGCCCAAGGCGAACCATATGCCGCCGCTCTTGGACAGGCCGGCCGTGTCGTCCCGCACCCGCATCCTGGCAAAGCCCCTCTCCGTGGAATATTCATACCGGATGTTGGCGCCGGAAGAATGGGCGCGTCCCGCGATCTCGAAGAATATCCCCGTGGGGGCGCCCTCTATTTTGTGGTCGAAGCCCAGACACACGGCGTTTTCCGGATAGGGCAGCGGGGCGAACGCCGTAAGGCCGCGCCCCGACAGCAGGTCGTCCGTGCAGTCGGAAACAAGGGCGCCGTGCATGCGCTGAAGCCGCTGTGGCATCCGCCACTGCCCTTCGTATGCATAGGAGATGGCAAGGCCGGAGATCCTCGGCATGCTGTGGATGCAGGGCTGGAGATAGCAGTTGTCCGCCTGCGCCACGCGCATCCGTATGCTGCGGCCCGTGTTTCCGCCCACGGTGAGCGGCTGCCAGTCGTCCGGGCAGTCAAACGCGATCTCCGCCTCGCCTCGGACTTCGCCTCCGAACAGCGCGGAGCAATCCCCGGCGCAGACAAGACGCCGCCAGCCTTCACCGTTGAAATACTCAAAGGAAACGCGTTCCACCTCCGTATGCGCGGTGCTGAACATGATTTTTCGGGGTTTCCTTTTGATGATCCGCAGCGTTTCATCTATCTCTTCGGGGGTGAACGTCACGAGTTTCTCTTGAAAATCCAGATGGAACCGCAGGGTGACCGCCGCCCCCCCATGGGAAAAAACCAGATCGTTCCCTATGTAACATTCATCGAAGAGGGACGCCGTTTCCCCGAAAGGCAGGAACGTCCCCGTTTCCAGCTCGCTGTCGTTATGGCAGATGAAAGCGGGGGGCAGGCCGGACGCGCCGGAAGAGATCTCCAAAGACCCTATGCCGACGGCTTCTTCCACGGCGCCCAGGGCGTCCACCCGCACCATGGCGAAAGCCGCCTCGTCCCCTTCCTCCGTCGATTTCCCCGGCTGCCCGCCGCTCAGGCAAATGACGCCGTCCTGCTCCGCCGCCTCTTCAAAGGCGGCAAAACCCTGCCCGTCGTAATAGCTCCAGGCATATTTCGCGGCGTCGGCGAGGCAGGCGGATATGTTTTCGCCCGACGCGGAAAGGACGCGAACCAAAATGCCCGCTTCCGGCTGGACGTCAAATACGCTTTGATGGCAGAGGACCAGGGCGTTTTGCTGCACCCCTTCCCCGCTGTAATCAAACAGCGAAATGGGGGAGACGGAGCCGTCCTCCTCTTCCGATTCGCCCAGCAGGGGGATGATTTTGCCGAACCTGCCGGAAAGCGCAAGGATGTCGCAAAGGCGCGAATGGGTCGCGTGGAGATCGGAAAGGGTTTCAAAAACAAGGGCGCTGTCGCCATCCCCGTAACCCAGCAGGCGGGTGCCCGCAGGAATGTCCAGCCCCGGAACCGTATCCCGCACCACTTCGATGACAGCCGCGCCGTAGGCAGTGGAAGCAGGGGACAGCCCGATATTCAGCATGTTGACAAATTCCGTGCGGTATTTGTCCGTAACCTGGTTCAGCCGGTCGATGCCGCCCGCCATCTGCTCGATGAACAGCATGCCTATCACGGAGCCCACGTCCGGGTTTTTCGTGTCAAAAGCCCATTCCGGCGTATAGGACGCCGCCAGCTCCGCGAATTCGGCGCGTATGTCCTCCGGGGAGCGGGGGTCTATTTTAAAATCATTCCGCGTAATCATCCGGTGCCTCTCCTTTGACGGTGTTCAGATAAAACGGAAACACCAGGTTTTCTTTTGTGTTGCTTTCGTTCAGGCGGTACGCGATGTTGACGATGAGGCAATCGTCCCGTGTTTCGGCGTCAATGCCGATCTCCACGTCGGCGATGCGCGGTTCCTGGTCCAGCAGGGTGTCGCGCAGGTCGTTGGACATCATGCTCAGGCTGGTGAGGTTCGTGTCCATGAACGCGTAGCCCGAAAGCCGGCTCCCGAACGCCGGCGCCAGCCAGCGCTCCCCCGCCCCGGTCATCAGGATCAGGTAGACCGACTCCTTCACGCTTTGCGCGCCGCCGGAAACGGCGAAACGCCCCGTGGCCTTGTTTACCTGCGGCGGGAACTTCATCCCGCTGCCCAGATGGCTGTATTTTTCCATGTCTGCCTCCGTTCAGGAAGTGATATTTTCAGGCGCCGCCTATCCGATTTTGATGGTGCTGCCGGCGATGTTCACCATCCCGCTGCTCTCTACTTTGTACCCGGAAGACGCGGTCTGGGTGATCTGCGCCGCCTCAGCTTTCAGCATGTGGCCGCCCTTCACCTTGACCTGCTCGCTGCTCTCGACGTTCAACTGTTCGCATTTCAGGCTTACGGCGCCGGATTCGCCGTTTAGGATCAGCTTGATCTTGTCGCCAACCGCGATGGTGACCTTGCTCTTGGCCTTGATTGACATGTCGCCGTCCTTGGTTTTGATCTGGATCCGGTTTTCTTTTTTCTTGTCGGTGAGCGTGATGATGTTGTTCTCGTTGTCTAACAGCAAGGTATGCTTCGCCGTCGCCGTGGACAGGGTGATCTTGTCTTTGTTGTTATCTTTGTCATCGCTGGACTTGTGATCCTCAAAGATCAGGGTGCTGCCGTTCTTGGTGACGATGCGTTTCGTCTGGTTATTCTCGTCCACGGAGCCGGTGAGGAACTTGTCGCCGTCCTTGGACACGCAGCCGACGATATACGGCTTTTCAATGTTTCCCCCCTCGAAGACCAGAAGCACCTGGTCCCCCACCTCCGGCATGAAATAATGTCCCCATTCTTTGCCGCCGGAGACCAGCGCCAGCCGCGCCCACTGAAGCTCGTTGGCTTTCTTCTCCCGCGTGGGAATGGCGACGCAGACCCTGCCCGGCATATCCTTGTCGTAGTTCTTCGCCACGACGCCGATCATGGCGCCGAAGATACGTGCGTCCCCCGTGTCGCTTTTCGTCACCTGCTTCCCGACGATTTCATCGATGATGTCGTACAGTGCCATAATTTGACTGCCTCCGCCCCATTCCGATTTCGGTTAAACGCTTGGTTCTATGCTTGTTTTTAGGCTGTCCGCCTTGCCTGTGAGGCGCGTGCGGAATTCCCCGCTGCTGGGAAGGTCGTGAACCACGTTGGTAATATAGAAGCTGTTGTCGCCGGGGGCGCCTACGTTGATGTCCACGAACCGGCCGGGCACGATGTCCGGCAAGCCGATGCACTCACACTCCACGGACCCGAGCCGGTAAGACATCTGTTCCATCAGGGACGCTTTCCTGGCGTCCGCCTGTTCCTGGGTGAACACCGTGGGATCGATGTAAACGTGCTTGCTGCTCTTTAAGAGCGGCTCCGCCTTATTTCCCGTGGAGAGTTTTTTCTGGTACTTCTCCGCGGAGGAAACGATCTTGCCCGCGCCCGCGTCCATGGATCGCACTTCTATGGTTTCCACCATGCCCGTCAGGCTGTAGTTCATGTCGTATGTGAGCAAGCCCTCGCCCACGCGCAGCGCCGTGAGGGGGGTCGCGTTGGACTTCGCTTTGCGGAACAGCGCCGCGCCCCTGTCGATAAAAAATTCGTAGTTGAATTTCTTTGCCGCTTTCATGATGAACTCGTAATCGCTTTCCGAAACTATTTCTATCGTTTCCGCGCTTGCCTTGTTGCCCCCCGCGGTTTTGTCCGGCGTGGGGGTGACCTGGATGGCGTTGGCGTCGAGGATCTTGGCGCTTTTCATCTTTTTGTAGGCGGCGCGTTCCAGTATCTCTTTCACGGCGTCGCCGTAGGATCTGGCCGTGAGCTGCGCCGCGTAGGAGGAAGCCATCATCGCGCCCTTGGCGTCCATCCCCGTGACGTCGATATAGGGGGGATCCGTCCCGTTATAGCAAAAACCCACGCTGGCCACATAGCCCGTGAACACATGCGTCAGCTCTTTCATATATCCAAGATAGATCTTCAGCAGCGCGCCCAGCACGGCCTGGCTTTTCACCGCATCAAACAAGTATTCCCCCGCGCCCTGGTCGTAGGCGTTGTAAATGCGAAAGCGGGCGACGGACGCCTCGAAGCCGCTGGTCAGATCGACGCTTACATCGCTTATGATCAGGGTTTTCTGCGTGTCCCCGAAAGCTTTCCCGTTCAGTTCCACGCGCGCCTGGGGAAATTCGAATCCCGCGTATTTTCGATCCATGGCGGCGTAGGACAGGCTGCTTCCCATCGTAGGCAGCCCGGCTCCCGGCAATGTGGGCATTTTGCGCTCCTTCCCGCCGTCAGGCGGGTCTCTTGTTTACTGTTATGAATCTTAGGTATGTAGAACCGCCGCTGCCGCGCCCTTTGTCGTTGCGAGAAGCGGAGCGCCGAAGCAATCCAGTGCCTGTGGATTGCTTCGCTTCGTTCGCAATGACGGAGGATATGATGCCCGCCCCGCAGCTGGGTGATTCGTTCCGTTTGGTGACGGAACCCGTCAGGCGGGTCTCTTGTTTTGTTAAAACCGTATGTTCAGCAGGCTTGAAAGCTCCTGCAGCGTGCTTTTTGCCGATATGGCCGTGGTTTGGCCGGCCTTTCCGAAGCATTTGTCGAACGCCTCGTCCCACTGTTTGCCGTCCGCGCTGCCGTGGAGCACCTGGTTGATGCGCAGCGAAACCTTGCTGCGTATGGGCATGCCCGAAGGGGAAAACATGGTGTATTGCGCCTGCGCCTCGCTTATGATGCCGTTAAATTTCAGATCCCCCCAGACAAACGTCACCTCGCTGGTCTCCTCGTGCAGCAGCAGCGCCAGGATGCCGTTGGTCTGCGGCTGGACCGTGTAGCCGCCGTTCATTTTTTTTATCCCGGTTCCTATCTTCGCGGCGACGTCGGAGGCGGACGTCCTGAATTTGTCGGCATAAAACGCGTCCGCGTTGGAAACGGCGTCGAACAGGAGGCTGACGGTCATGATGACCGATTCCTCCCTCGTCTGCATATGCGGGACGGTGCTGTCCTCGTTGGCCTGCATGTACCGGGTTTTGATAGGCTGGGAATTCGCCTCAAAACCGAGGCTGTCCGGGTTGAACTGCACCGTCAGCTTATGGGTCCTGAAAGGGGCGGCCGGCGCGGCCGGCGCGGTGGCGTTAAGGGCGCCCTGTATCGTTGCGGTGGTAGGCCCGGCGGACGCCGCAGGGCTTTCATTTTTCATTCGGATCAGCAGCGCCGCCTTCTCCACCTTGCCCAGAAGGTTGCTCCCCAGATCCGTTGCGGTATCCGCAATTGACATATCCCGTTCCTTTCCTTATTGCTCGTTACTACCCAGAGGTGTGTCCGTCTGGGGGGCAGTCCCGCCGGGATGTCTCTTCGAAAGGCAAGCCCGACATACCAGGCGGATAACGCCAGTGCTGCTCCACAGGGAACCGAGGGGATGCTCTGTCGCTAACGGCGGCCAATAAGTACGTCGGGATGCCTCTTCTCCGAGAAATCCCGACGTGCCACCCTTCCGGCGGCTACAGTCCCAGCGCACCCATGTTGAAGACGTTTCCGAACGCGCTCCCTACGCCGGAGAGATCGCTGCTGTCGCCGCCGAAGACTTCCTGCAGGGACGCCTCCAGATCCCCCATGGTGGAGCTTTGCAGAGTGGACATGATCCGCATGGAAATCTTCGCCCGCACGGGCCGGCCGGAGGTGGAGAACATGGTATAGTTCGCCCGGAGAAAGCGCAGCTGGCCGTTAAACGAAAACTTGCCCCACTGGAAGCAGACGGAACGCGTGTAGGGATTGCGCAGCGCACCGATGAAGCCTTCCACGACGGGCTGCACGGACCAGGTTTTGCCCTTGACGCCCGCGCGCATGCTCACTAAGTTCGTAGCCATCGTGGCGACGCCCGGACTCATTTTCTCCGACATGAACGAATCGTACAGGTTGACCTCGTCAAAGATCAGTTCCAGGCTCAGGGTGATGGTGGGCATTTCCTGGGAAGACGTTTCCGCGCTTTCCGTGCCCTTGGCCTCCGCATCGGCTTTCCGGTTGATTTCCCGGTGGGCGTCCAAGGTGAGCTCCTTGGGGTTGAACTGGACTTTAAAGGTCTTGTCGTGGCTGGGAACCAGGCCGGAGGATATGGCGTCGTCCAACGCGGCCTGAATCTTCTTCTGATCCTCGCCCGGATTGTTGGCGATGAATTCCGCCGTCGCTTTCCGGTAGTCCCGGATGATGATGACCGCCGTGTCCACGCTGCCCAGGGCGCTCCCTACGATATCGTTCATTGCTGTCGCCGTCCTCTCTCAGGCTCTTCTATCCTATTTCCCGCGCCGCGCCCTTTCTAAGGAAAGGCGGCGTTCCACCTGGCTGTACACCCGGCTGGAGATGGCGCTTAGCTGCCGCGCCAGCGCACTGTTCACAATGGCGGAGATGTCCTCCGCGCTCTTTGCCGTGGCATCCCGCACCACCTGCTCTATTTCCGTTTCTTTTATGACTTCCTTCGTGCTTCTTTCCCCCGCGCGCAGTCCGCGGATTTCCGCCTCCGGCGGGGACGGGGCGGAGACCGCCCAAGGGCTTTCCTCCGGCAAATAGGCCTGGTTCGGCATGAAAAAAACAGTCTGCGCCGGCGGGCGCGGCGCGGCGGCACTTCGGAGCGGGGCGTTTTGCCGCGGAGACGCCGCCACTGTTTTCGCCATTTCCGCGCCGCGCCCTGCCGTTTCTGCGCGTTCCCGCAATTCCCTGACGATCTGCGTCCGGTCCGCAGCCTCCCTGGCTGCCGCCTCCGTTTTCGCCATCTCCGCGTTAAACGCGGGCAGTCCGCCGTTTTCCATTCTCGCGGCGGGCGGGGCTGCCGCAGGCGTCTGCCGGTATTGCATGAAAAGATTGTACGCTTTCCTGCTGAACGCGTCCGCCCCCGCCAGCGCGATCTCCGCCTCGGGCGGAAGCTCCTGGGCGCGACCTTCATCAGGGGGCGGGTGGAGCAGCAGAGCCATCGCTTTTTCCGGGTCCTGCATCGCCAGGAGCGAATCGGCAAACTGCCGCTCCGGAGGCGTTGCGCCGGAAGGGGCTTCCGTTGGCGTCTGCCGGTGTTGCACGAGCAGGTTGTACGCTTCCTTGCCGAAAGCGTCCGCCCCTGCCGGCGCGATCCCCGCTTCGGACGGCTTTCCTCCCTGGGCGCGTTCGTCGGAGGGCGGGTGAAGCAGCTGCGCCATCGCTTTTTCTGGGTCTTCCATCGCCAGCAGCGAATCGGCAAACTGCCGCTCCGAGGACGCAGGGGCGGAGGGCGACGGCTTTCCCATGACGGAGATCTGCTCCGCCAGCTGCTGTGCCGCTTCCCGGTTGCGCCGGTCGTATTCATCCAACCTGGCTTTCAGGCGTTCCGCCTGAAAGCCGTCCGGCGCGGCTTCCCCGGCATCCGCCCCTTCCGGCAGCTCCTCCCCGGAGGCTTCGCCGAAGGGAAGCCCGCGCAGATCCGCCGGCGCCGCTTCCGGCGTTAAGGACGCGGCGCGGGTTTCGGCAAGCGCCGCAATGGATTCGATGAACGACCAAATCCGGCTGTCCGGCGGCGCCTCGAAATCCGGATCCGCCCCCGCCGCAAAATCTCCGCCTTGTCCGCCGGTGCCCGCACGGACAGCCGGGGCATCCCCCTCTTCGGAGGAAGCCTGCCGCAGCCATCCCCCGGTCTCTTCCGAGCCTTTGGCGTAGGGCGCGCCGGCTCCGCCCCCCTCTGCTTCGCGCCTTTCTGTTTCCAAGGGAAGCGGGTAATAGATGTCCACCTCCGCGGCCGCCGCCGCGTCTTTCCCGTCCGCGCCGTCCCGCCCGTAACCGGTTTGCACATTCCCGGCCAAACGCAGGATGTCCCTGTCGAACTGCCGCAGCAGCGCCGGGTTCTCAAGAATTGTCCCCGCGCCCCCCCGCAGGGCGTACTGCCGCACCGCCCAAAGCCGTTCCTGCGCGCGCAGGGTATTCTGTATCCGCTCCCATTCCCGTTCCCGCGTGACTTCCGCCTCACGGTCCCCGTCCGCCGGCAAAGAAGTCGCTTCCGCGCTTTCTTCCCCAGAAGACGGAGAAACATGTTCCATGGGGACGGGCGCCGCAAGAGTCCGGACAAAGCCCTGAAGCAGGCGTTCTTCCTGACGAAGCAGGGTTCTCATCTGCTGCCGGAGCAAGCTGTCCGACGTCTTATGGCGCGTCCGCTCGCTGTAGTACGCCTGAAACCTGGCGATCGTATTCTCCGCCGCGCCGGATATGGCACGGCGCATGTCAACCCAAATGGACTGATCCGTGTGATACCACTCCGCCCGCGCCGCCATCACGTTTTCCGTCAGATTCAGCAGCATCGCCGACGCCAGCTCCAAGACCTGCCGTTCGCTGCGGGGCGCCGCCGCCTCCCCTGTTTCGTAGACGTTGGCGTGGGTATGCAGCATCATGGCTGCCGTATTTGAAAATTGGCGTTTCAAATCGAACATCCGGTAGGCGTTTGCCATGTGCGTCTGTTCGGATATCCGCAGTTCCCACGCGTTGAACACCCGCGCGTCCAAAGCGTTCTGCCAGTGCTGCCGCAGCAAAGCGGTGATCCTGGCGGTCTGGAGGCGCTGCAAGACGGAGCTATGCAGGGTGAAACGCTTCTCCAGCGACGGAGCCTCCGCTTCCGGGGACGCCGCGTCCCCTTCTTCCTTTCGGACCTCGCTTTCCACGGCGGCGTCCCGGCGCAAAACCATGGGCGCGCCGCGGCTGTACAGGCTGATCAGGTTGTGGACGCTGCGGCTGTCCGCCCGCAGCTCCCTGACCTGGCGCAGGAAAAAATCCACGTCCGTCACGCCCAGGCGGCGCAGCACGGAATTCACATAGACCTGATCCTGGTACGTGAATCCGCCGCTCCCCTCCATCAGGATGCGGTTGATCACGTTGTTCACGATGTTCAGCGTGAAGCTGCGTTCGTGGGAAGAATGGTCGTCCAGGCTGATCCGGGTCATGCCCCCGCCGGGTTCCTGCCATTCCGGCGGCGCTGTCATGAGCAGCAGGAGATCCTCGGGCGTGAAGCGCAGGGCGGCGATTTCATAATTGCCCGCGATGCGCGCATAGAAAGCGTCCGCCGCCGCGTCTCCGGCCGGGCGGAAAGCGGTGAACGCCCTGGACGTCTTCAGTTGTAGGGGGCTTCTCAACGTAAGCATGTGTTATACCTGTTTCTGCCGAATCACGCAGCTGCGGGGCTATCATCCATATGGGATGTCCAGCACCACCATCTCCCGGTACGCGAGGGTGGTGACGTCCACCATCAGGCCCGCCCGTTCCGCATCCAGCTCCCCGTAGGATTTTTTGATGACCGTGCAGCCCGTGAAAGCGTAGGTGCGCGCCCATCCGCCGGGATCGCCGAAATTGTCCGGATAGCGGGAAACAATGAGCATGACGGGGAGCGCCAGCTCCGCCCCGTTGGGCAGCGGGTCCAAGTAATCCACCCCCACGTAACGTTCCACCTCCAGCGTGAACGGCTTGCTTATGGGCTTGCGGCGCATGTGGACATAGTCGTTCAGCCCGCCCTCCTGGATGATCTCGTATTCGTTTTCCCGCGTGAAAGCCCGGACCTTCTTGCAGGGAAGGTCGAACAGCAGCTCCACCCGCAGGATGAAGTTGAACCCGACCAAGGGGTTCATTCCCTTGTTGAGGACCAGCGAGTTATCGGATGTTACGTCGCGATTCGCCATGGCGCACCTTTCTCATCGTACCACAGGGTTGAAATCAATGTCGCGAAGGCTTTTTTCCTTCTTTTTGCTGTCGGAGGGATTGAGGCTGGCGTTGATGGAAGAGATCTCCTCGCACCAGCGCCGGCGGCTGTTGTGCGACAGCGCCATCACCTCGTCGCGCCCCCAGTGGAAATAGTAGGAGACGAATGCCATCTCACGGTACAATTCATCTTCCGGGTACAGCGCTATCCCTCTCGCGTAAAATTTATGGGTACTTCGAAAACCTGCCCGCATCCTGGGCAAACCGCCTGCATCTTAGGCGGTTCAATGTCGTTGATCCGCTGGTACATGTCCTGCAGGAAAGCCAGGTCTGCCGTGAACAGACGCTCAATGATGCCCGGCACCAGCGCGTCCACCCCTTCCAGCTCCGTGATGACCTTGGAGAGGATCACCACGGTGAGGTAGGACGGGTTTCCCAGAACCCTGGGGTCTTTCGTGGCGTTAATCTCGTCGCCGGCGGTGGCGAGGCGCATCTTTCCCCGCCTGTGAACCTCCCCCGCGCCGTCCACGTAGCCTTTCGGCAATTCAAAGTCGTATACTGTTTCCATCGTTCCGCCTCATCGTTTCCGGCTCGGTGCCGTATCCAAACGCCTTTCCAATGTTACGCGCCGGCGCCCGCGCCTCCGGCGGAGACGTTCGCGATGACGATCTCCTCGTAGGCGATCTCCACGGATTCCATCGCCACCTCGCTGGTCATGGAGTTCAGATCCGGGCCGGTGTACTTCGAGACCCAGGCGTTCTTGAACGTCCAGATCATATCGGTGCCCGCGCTCGCCGTCGGGACGGTCTGCGGCGCGCCGGGAATGATGTCGATCAGTTCGATGATCATATCCTGGCGGTTGATGGCGCCGCGCCGTTCGTTGACGCAATCCGCGACCCAGGCCCGAAAAGAAGAATCCTTCGTGAACCCATATTTCAGCGTGATGTAGCCGTGCATCACGAGACCCGGAATCTTCACGGGCGCGAGACTCGCCGCGTTGCCCTGGCGGAACTCGATGAC
>JAITOE010000141.1 GCA_031290135.1 Eubacteriales Family XIII. Incertae Sedis bacterium | reverse complement strand
GGCTATTATATGGTTTGAACTGCCCTCCGGCTTTGCCGGAGATGGCGGCATCATAAATGCAAGCATTTATGATATTGACCATAGTACGGCTATTATATGGTTTGAACTGCCCTCCGGCTATCATATTTCATTGCCGCGCCGAAGGCAGCTGTGCGTTAACCCATATTCCCCATGTGAAAGGACACGACTATGAAAATCTCCGTGTGTTGGATTACCAAAAACGAAGAGGCGAACATTGCCCGCGCCATCAACAGCATGAAAGAATACACCGACGAACTGATCGTCGTCGATACCGGTTCCACGGACAACACGGTGGAGGCGGCCCGCTCGCTTGGCGCCACCGTCGTGCCTTTTGAATGGATCAACGATTTTTCCGCCGCCAGGAACTACGGCCTCTCTTTAAGCACCGGCGACATCCTGATGTGCCCGGACGCGGACATGTGGTACGACCCGCCCTTCGGCCCCGCGCAGCGAAAACTGATCGAAAACGCGTTCAGGCAGCATTCCGACGTGGAATATGTCTCCGGAACCATCGTGGACGTTGACAAAGATTCGGGCGTCGTCATCAACGAGGCCATCACGACCATCGCTTTCAAGAAGTCCCCGAACATCAAATATTTCAACGCCATACATGAACAGATCCTGCATCTGGACGGCAGCTTCCTCACATCGTACCACATCGACAGCGTGCGCATACACCATTCCGGCTATTCCTTCTCCATGCTGAAAGAAAAGGCCGACCGGAATATCGCCATGCTGAAAATCCTGGCGCAAAAGGAAGAAGAGGAACTGGGCGGCGCCCACACCCCGCTGACGGATTTTTATATGATGCGCGAATACAACTCCCTGCAGGATTACGACGTGGCGGCCAAATCCTTCTCCGCCCTCCATTCCAGCTCAAAATCCGTCATGGCGCTCCTGTCCTACCCGGCCATCACCAGCACCTACTTCTATCTGGGGATGCGGATTGCCAACACCCGGCGGGAATGGTTCAGCCGGGAAGACCTCTATGAAAACCATGTGCTGCGGATGAAACGGATGCTCCCCGCCTACGCAGGTTCCTCCATCATTGACCTGAATTACCAGATCCTGTTCGATCTGAAAGACGATGTTTTTCTGGCAGGCTTTGAGAAAGTCCTCGCTTCCTTTGATCCCAAGGCAAAGAACAACAACAGCGAATCCATCCGCGCTTTCGCCGTCCTCTGCGCACGGGCCGCCCGCATCTGCTGGCAGCGGGGGAATGTCGAAAAAACCTTCGACTATTGCGTGGCGCGCTTTAAAGCCTCGGACGTTTTTGACGGGGACACGTTTTCTTTGTTGCTCTCCTGCGTCAAAGGGCAGCCCGATTCCGAAATCGTCCTGTTCCTGAACAGCCTTTTTGACAACGCCGACCCGCTCAAGGCGCACGCCCTCGCGGAGGGCCTGCAGCACGACGGCTTCCAGGTTGTGTTCAATTACTATGTCATGAAACAGGTCGAGGCGGAAATCGCGACCAAAAAGCATTTCCTGCAGCTGCTGATCATAAACCGCAATTTCAAAGAGGCTGTCGAACGGGCAGTCTCCATGGAGGGCGACAGCGATCCGAATTTGCTTGAAAGCAAGATTTTCATTGCCATTTTCTGCGCAGGCGACCGGCAGTTATATGACGAATACCAGTCCCATCTGAACAACGCGGGCCGTCTGATGATGGACGCGTTCTACGCGGGAAGCCCCGTCCAATACGAATCTTTTTACGACGCGTCGCTGCTTTCGGAGCTTTTCACCGCCATCGCGTTTTTATCCGACGTACAGACCGCGGCAAAATTTTTGGAGCTGTTTTCCATCATACCCCGCATATGTTTCCAGGTCGAATCGAAATATTACGTCGAAAACTCGATGTTTGACGAAGCGCTGCATTCCCGTTACGCCATCGGTCTTGAAAACGACCCCGCCGCTTCCGAGCTGATGCTCGCCGTGCTGATCAAAACCGGGCGCTACGAAGACGCTTTGCAACGCGTCAAAAACGCCCTGTCAGGCAACATTCCGGACGGAACCCTGTTGAACCATCTGCTGGCAATCGCGGAAAGCGGACACTTCAGCGTAGCGGGCGAAGCCCGGCAGCTGTACGACAAATTCATCTATCTTCATGACGAATCGGTAGACATGAACGACGTCATGCGGACGCGCAAAGTCTTTGACCATTTCAAGAAACGGGATCGAAAACGCTTCGCCGAGATCACGGCGGAGGAACTCATGGCGGAGATCGCCGCCGACGACAAGATCACCAGCAACCTGCGGCATCTGATGGCCATTGAGCAGGCCGCCCGCGTCTACGAAGAGGAGGACGTCCCCGCCATGGCCCTGCATTGCCACATGCGGCTTCGCGCCTGCGGCTACAGGACGAAGCGCACCACGGAGCATCTGGCGCACGCGCTGGCGCGCCTCGGAAACAAGAAGCTGTCGCGGCAGCTCGCGGAAAAAGCGGCGGGCATGGAAGACACCCCGGCGGAACGCCCCCTGGACGCGCCGCCCGCCCACGCGTCCGCCGGCATCCCCCTGCAGGCCTCCGTCCGGCGCCAGCGCCCGGCGCCCCGCAAGCTGAATTAAGCGGCGGAGGACATTGCCATTGCGCACGAAGCAATCCGGCGCCGCTTCGTTGCTCCGCTCCCCGCAGCGGCGATGCGGGTACGCGCGCCCTGCCCGGTCGAACGCAAA
>JAITOE010000037.1 GCA_031290135.1 Eubacteriales Family XIII. Incertae Sedis bacterium | reverse complement strand
CTCCCCCAGCCGCTCCCGCGCGAACTGCACCCCATCCGCTTGGCCGGACGCGATAACCTCCACCATGTAGGCCGGGTCGGTCAGCGCGCCGACGGTGGCGACCGGGGTTTTCACATGTTTCTTGATCTCGGCGGCGTATTTGACGTTGCAGCCCTCCGGCAGGAACATATGCGGGTGGGTGACGACAAAAGTCTCGGCGACTTCGTGGTTGCCTGTGGATACATGGATGAGATCGACTTTGCCGTCGAGCTGTTTGGCGATTTCCACGCCATAGGCGATGCCGTAGCCCCCTTCGCACACCTCGTCCCCGCTCATGCGGAATTCGACGGGGAAACGCGGGCCGACCGCCTTGCGGACGGCCTCCACCACCGCAAAGGTCAGGCGCATCCGGTTTTCAAAACTGCCGCCCCATCTGTCTTTCCGGGTATTCGTCGCTTCCGACATGAACTGGGACAGCAGCCAGCCATGCCCGCCGTGTATCGTGACCATGCCGAAGCCGCAATGCCTGGCAAAGGCCGCGGCCCTGCCAAAAGACGCGATGATCTCCTGGATCACGTCTTCCGGCATCTCGCGGACCTGGTTTCCGCCGGGACCCGTTTCCTCCACGGGGCCGTAGGTGATGCCTGAACCGTCTTTCAGGAACGGCGGCGACTCTATCTTCCCGCCCACTTTCGTCAAAACATGGGAAAACTTGCCCCCATGGGACAATTCGGCGGCGGCAACGGCGCCATGCCTCGCGATGGCTGTGGCGACAGCCGTAAGGGACGGGAGGATCAGCGGGTCGTCGATATGGATCTGCTTCGTGTGCGACTGGCCGGTCTGCGTGTGGACGATGCAGTCCCCCACGCCGACGGAGGCCGCGCCGCCCTTGGCTTTGAGTTCATAGTAGGAAACTACCTCCGTATCCGGGAAGCAGTCCGGCGACATCTCATGGTGTCCCGTGGGCGACGCGAAGATCCGGTTTCGGAAGAAGGTTCCCCCTATCTGGATCGGTTCAAATAAATGCTTATATTTCATCTCCATTTGATTTTCTCCCTTATAAAACAGGGACGAAGCCGGTGCAGCTTCATCCCTGTGGTCACCAGTTCAGTCCCTGATTCGCCTTACGGGGCTGGTTGAACGGACGTATGTCATTCGTCCTCTTGGGGCGCGGGCGGGATCACGACCTCATCCTGCGGTTTCCCTTTATAATTCTTGTTATAGCCCACGGCCGCTATGATCAGCAGAACCGCCAGAAATATCAGGATGACCACCGCCATCCTTACGTCTGTAAGTGCCATGCAACTCTCCTTTCCCGGTCGCCGGAACGGCTCCCGTGACATCCTTGCTGTGACTGCTTTTCGTGGCAGCCTTACTTATTGGCCTTGCCGAATAAGCCCTGTCCCGGATTCGTCAGCACCCAGATCATGTTGATGACAAAGGCGCAGACCAAAGCCGCAATGAATTGACCAATGATTACCAGTCCTAACCACATAGTGAACCTCCTTTTTTACTTCGCGTCCGGAAGCCTTATTTCCGCCTGGCCGGCGCGGGACTCTCTGATGCGCTGGCGGAAAGGCTTCTTTTCGCCGGCGCTCCCGATAAGGGCGGGGACGAGCATGCCGAAAACGAACGAGACGAGCAAGACCGCCCACGTCGTGTCGTTAAACGGATAAGGCGCCCATTGCGGCGCTAAGAATGTCCAGCCGAACGCGACGACATAGCCGATGGCGAGCGATATGTAACACCATGTCTTGTTGATTGCGAAGAACATGCCCGTCATGTAGCAGAAGAAAATCGGGATGTTGAGCATGAAGCACCAGAAGAACACCGGCATGATGACCGGGAGCGTCAGGGCCATGCCGAGGCAGATGCAGCCGTAGACGATGACGCAGACCCGTGTGCAGATGAGCTCTGCCTTGTCGGACATGTTCGGAATGAGCGCGTCCTTGATGATGTTGTGCGTCATCTGCTGCGCGCTGCCGAGGGTGATCGCGCCCGCCGTTGACAGGGTGGCCGAAAGCAGCGAGATCATGAGCAGGCCCGTCAGGGGTTTGGGCAGCATGGCCAGCGCCGCCGCGGGTACGATCAGTTTGCCGAGTTCATCCGGCGCGACGGAATTGACGACCGCCGGCACCGCGAACGCGATAAGGCCGATGAGCACCCATGGCACCGCCGCCATCGCGTTGGTCACGGAGGCGAGGTAGACGCCCTTGCGCACGTCCTTCGTTGATTTCGCCGCGAAGAACGGGAGGTTGTGCCCCTGCGAAACCGTCAGCGCCGTCAGGTGCAAAAGCGCAACGGGGATGATGATGTCAATCCAGGTGTTCACGATGCCGACATTGGAGAACTGCGACAGTTTGCCCGACAGCTCCTCTGACGCATAGTAAGCGGCGATGCCGTCAAGGCCGCCGGCTCCGTTGAATATGAAGTTTTTGCCAAGCCATACCACCACGCCGATGACGGCGGCGAAAGAACCCACGATCAACATGATCGAATTTACGATGTTGATCCACGCCATCTGCAGGAACCCGCCGAAGAATATGTAGAGAAGCGCGAACACAAACGCGATGAGCACCGCCCAGGGCTTCAAGGGCACGGCGCCGCCTGAAAGCGTGAAGATCGCAACGCCCGTCCCGATCAGCTCAGCCGCGATGATGCCGGACTGCGAAGACGCCGATATGGCCGCGTGGAACCAGCCGAAGCCCCGCCCGTACATCGCTTTCGTGATCTCCGGAAAGGTCTTGTAGCCTGTGCTGCGGGCCAGCGGGCCCATGAAGAGCATCATGATGGGGATGAAAATGGCGCCTACGGCGAGAGCCCACAGGAGCGCGCCGCCGCCAAGGGGTCCAAGGGACTGCTCCCACAGGGACATGGAATGCCCGGATCCCAGCGGGATGAGGACGAACGTGCAGGTGACAAAGATCCAGGACATTCCGCCGGTACTCTGCGCGGAAGTGAAGTCACCCGTTGTTTTGACCCTGCGCATCGTAACCAAGCCGGCGCCGACGATCAAAACAAGAAAATAGATAAGTGCAACTGCTAATATCATGTTTTCTTTTCTCCTCTCTTCTTACCCCCGGCCGGCCTGCGGTTCGTGCCGCCGGCCAGGGTTTTGCGGCAGGAAAGATCTTGCGGATAAAGCGCCAGGGACTGAACGGTCTGACGCGTCTATAATAGCCGAAGGGGCGGCTGTTATAACCTTTACGGGATGACGGGCAGCTTCAGCACGGATTGGTGCTCCCCGTCCCTGTAGATCTTGTGGAGGCAGGTCTGCGCCGGGCATACGTGCCACATGACATCGTAGGTTTCAATATCCGTCGGAATGTCGATGCAGGAGATTTCAAGCTGGATCCGCGTGCCGGCGCGGAAAAGATGCGACATGGGGCGCATCTGGATCTCGTATTCGTAAATTTCGCCGGGGTTCGGGCGGTCGTAGGCGGTGTAGTCATGCTCGATCTCCCAGGGGCTGTCCTTTTCCGGCAGACGTTTTCGCAGGGAGGCGCGGAGCCAGCCCTGGGCCAGCGGATAGATCTCCTTGGAGCCGTATTCCCGGACGTTGACGCGCCACGTCGTGTCTTTCTGGTCGAGCGACGCGTAGAATTTGATCCGCGGCGGCCCCGTGATCTGCAGGTCCGAAGACAAGGGCGGCGTGACGTACTTCACGTTGCCGCGCTCTTCGGTGACGTACAGCGGCTCCTGGATGAAGCTGTCCGGACAATCGTTGTAATAGTCCGGCTCCGGCGCAAGGCCATTCAGGCTATGCAGGTAGAAATCCGTCCATTGCGTCGTCTCAAGCGGCCATTGCTGCGCCTGCTGCCATTTTTCGAGAACCGTCGTGTGGTATTTGACCGGGGCTTCGTCCATGATGCCCGTATCGATGCCCTTGAGCCAATAGTCGTACCAGCGGAGAAGCTCATCGTGATCCGACTTCCAGGGGCGGGTGCCCATATCCGTATAGAACCTGAGCTTTTTCGGTACCTTGAGCCGGTTATACACGTTGATCTGCGGCTCGGAGAAAAAGCTGAAAAACGGGCCGCCCACATAGGTCGGGACGTTTATGTTTTCGATCTTTTCAATGACCGAACGCTCCCTGTAATAGGGGCCGTCCAGCGGGTTCAGCATGAAGTCGAATAAAATCGGGTTCTTCTCCGGGTACTTCAGCAGGTGGTACAGATAGGGATACTGCCGCAAATCGGGATCGGCCGCATAGGTATCGACTAACTTTTGAAGCTCTTCCGGGGAGGTGCTGAGCGCCATGGCGGATTTGACGTTCTTGATCGCGTAGCCGCAGCGCGCGGGATAAGTGCCTGTGTACAGTCCGTACAGAAAAATGTTCAGCACGCCGCCTTCATAGATGCCGTGTTTGTACAGGTCGTCCGCGAAGATCTCCCAGGGGGCGATGCATTTGAGGGAAGGCGGCGCCAGAACCGCGGTCTGCAGCTGCGCGTTTGAGAAATAACAGATGCCGGCGAGCCCGACGCCGCCGCCGCACCAGGGCTGCACCGCGAGCCATTCGACCAGATCGTATCCGTCCTGGCCCTCATACTTGGACATCATCCCGTCATGGGAACCCTCCGAATCCCCCAGGCCCCTGAAGTCCGAGATGGCGTAGATGTATCCGCGTTTTGCGTAATAGTAAGGGTCGCCGGACTCCACCGAAGCCTCGAATATGGATTTGCCGAAAGGCTGCGGCGGGGTTTCAAAAACTTGCGCCGTTTTCCCATAGGGCGACTGTGCGAGCAGCGCGGGGAATTTGCCTTCGGCGTCCGGCCGGTACACATCGATCGCCAGTTTCACGCCGTCCCGCGCGGCCACCATGAAAGTTTCCTTTTTGACGCCGTAGATCGCTTCTGAACGTTTGCCCAAAAATATCAACTCCTTTCTCTTCTCTAACAAGAACGCCTTGTAGTAACGGTTATGTATGATCACCTGCAGGCCGGGGCGCGGCATGCTTTTCCGCCCGCTTTTTCGCCACGATGCCGTCGATGAATTGGTTCCACGGTGCTTCCTCCGCATGCATCCGCTCGCGGAAGCCCGGCCCGATGTCCATCTGGTCCTCCCTGTCCACGATCGCCCATGCCACATGCGGTTCGGAGGGCGGGCAGCCGTTGACCGCAACGCCTTTCCCCCTGTGTTTTTTGAGGCAGTTGCCGCACAGGATCAGCCGCTCTTTGGGCACGTCCGGCACTTCGTCTTTCGTGCCCAGACAGATGACGGCGTCGGTATTTTTGTCGTATTCCCCCAGCGCTTTCAGCTTTTCCATCGTGAACGCGACAAGGGACTGGCAGCTGCTGCATGAATTCTCCGTATGGAACTCGTATTCCGGCCAGGTGTCGAAGCCGTCCAAATACGGGAGCCACATCTTCTGGTACACCTCTTTTATGCTTTTGCCCCGCACCTCGATGTCCTCGATCTCTGCGCAGCCGAGCCCGGCTTCCCGCGCGTTGTCGAAATACGACACCCGGTTCATGTCAAGGCCGACGCAGTGGCACGCAACGGCGTCCAGCGCCACGGGGTCACGGCTGGCAAGCACGCAGCCGAAGTCGAGCGGCACCGGCGAATGGGGGCCGAAACCCTCCGCCGGCCATATGAGATCCGCGATGTTCAGATCCGCCTTCACGACGGACCAGATATCCATCATCGCCATCGCCAAGTTCGTCTTATGCATCTCGTAATGCACCTTGTCCTGCACCACGCCCTTGATGTTCTTCAGCGCACAGGAAAACACCATGCTGGCGTGGGACTTGAAAACGGGCATGTTTATGATATGTTCCGCTTCCAGAAGGAACCTGGGCAATTTGATGGATTTGATGTCCGACCGCGTATTCCGTATGGGGATGGTGATCAGATCCTTGTCCGCCTTGATGTCGAGGATCGCGTCTACGCCGGCCTGCCGCGCGGCTTCGGCGATCCCGGAGTCTTCGAGACACTCCATCGTGTCGCAGCCGATGGCGGCCGCCTCGGCGATGATGACCTTGCCGGCGCCTGCTTCCCGGACGGCCTTGGCCACCGACCCCACCAGCGCCGCGCTTGTATTGACGCTGGTGCCGGGTTTCCCCAGATGCCCCGCATTGGGTTTCAGCACCACGGTCGCGTTCTTCCTTATGATGTTTTCGGCGCCGCCCAGCGCGTCGAACACCTGTTGCACCATCGTGTCCACGCTGGGATCCTTGGCGATCGCGACTACCGCTTTGTCTCGCACAGTTTCACCTCCGTCATTGGGCAGCCTCGCCGCCGTACATGCCCGCCTTTTCCCATTTCTCGATCTCCACGAGGAAGTGCGCCGTGGCCATGCCGTTGGCGGTTTTGCTCATAAAGCGCCCCGGGCTCAGTATGTTGATGCACCCGCCTCTGTCCGGAGACTCGCCGGGCTTGCCGAGGGGCTGGTATTCCGCGCTTGCCATATAACAATGCACCGTGCCTGCGGGCACGCGCTCCGTGCGCTGCGCCGCAAGGATGACTTCGCCCCTGTCGTTGTACGCCTTGACCAGATCGTCGTCCCGGATGCCGCGGGCTTTCGCGTCTTCCGTGTTGATGCGGATCACCCAGTAATAATGCCCGCCTATCTGCATTCTGTGATCCTTTATGTCGTTCATGAACGCGTCCTTGCCGTCGCCCATGGTGTGGAAGCTGTGGCGGGGGTGCGGCGCGACGACAGCCAGCGGGTATCTTCCGAACAGCTCGGCGGTATGATGCCCCTCCCAGGAAGGCAGGTACTGCGTCATGACCGGCCTTTGCTCGTCCACCTCGCCGGAGGTTTCATAGAAGCGCTTGAGCGAGCTGGATACCAGCTCTATTTTGCCCGTCATGGTCTGCAGGCCTTTCCCCCCGATCTGATCCGAGGGCCGAAAACGCGCCACCATCGGCGTGTCCATCTCGCGCCCCTCGTAGAACCAGCGGAATGCGGGGGTCTTTTTGCGCGCTTTGTTGACGGGAATGATCACATAGCCCTTCTCCGTGAATTTCTCCCATGTGATGATCTTGGGCAGATCCGTCGCGTGAAAATACTGTTTGACCCAGTCAAGGTCGGTCTTGCCCTCGGAAAACGCCCCCTCAATGCCGAGGCGCCCCGCCAGCAGACGAAATATCTCGTAGTCCGACTTGGATTCTCCCAGAGGCTCTATGCACTTCTGCTGGAACGTGACGACGCGGTGGTTCGCCAGAGTCTCGGTGCCCGCCCCGTAGCCGCCGCTGTGGGCGAATTCGGAAATGTCCCAGCGCTCGAAGTTCGTACACGCAGGCAGGATGATGTCCGCAAAGGGAACCTCTCCCTCAAACCAGATGGACTGGCTCACGACGATGGGCAGGTTCTTCGTGCGGTACATCTTCGCGTAGCGGTTCGTATGTCCCATGGTGCCAATCTGCGAGCCGCCGTACTTGTAATACATCTGCACCCGCGCATAACCGTCGGCGGGGTATTTATAGGGGTGGAACTGCTGTTCGATGGAGTTGCCCGCGAAGCCTTTGCCCCGCCACGGCCCGAATTTGCCGTCCAGAATGCATTCGGGGATGCGAAGGCGCGGGATATGCGTACCGGCCGCCACGTTGATATTGGAAGGCGCCGGCCTGCTGTTGACGCCGTCGAACATCTTGTACGCGAGCCTGTACGCGGTGGCGGAATTGTCCAAATCGCCCGAAATGCCGCCTTCGCCGTAGCCCGGAAAGTAGAAGTCGGGATCCGTGGGCACGCCCTGCGTGGTGCTGTAGATGTTCACGCCGGGCTTTCCGATGCCCTGAAAGGCCATGAGGGCGATCATCATGCGCGCCCATTCCATGCCGGTGGCCCCGCGGCAGGCGCCCCCGAAGCCGCCGATGCCCCCGGCGGCAAGCATGGTCTTGTGTTTTGCCCATTCCCGCGCGAGCGCCCGGATGTCGTGGGCCGGAATCCGCGTCTCCGCCTCCGCCCATTTGGGCGTCTTGGGCACGCCGTCGCTCTCTCCCCTGATGTACGCCGTGAATTCCTCCACGCCGCTCACCTTGGTTTCCACGAAGGCCTTGTCGTAGGTTCCCTCCGTGATCCAGACGTACAGGATGGCCGCGGCCAGCGCCGCGTCCGTGCCAAGTTGCGGCGAGAACCACTTGTCGGCGAACATGCCTGCCGTATGGTTGAAGAAGGGGTCGATAAAGACCATCTTGACGCCCAGCTCTTTCAGCCATCTCCGGCGGGGGTGGCTTTCAAAGCCGCCGTAGGTGCCCGTTGTGGCTTCCGGATCGGATGCCCAGAATACCATCATTTCACAATTCTGGAGGCAGTCTTCCAGCAGGTCCCACTGTTCGGGATTGCCAAGGCAGCCCGAAAAGCCCCAGGAGTGTATGCCGCCCCAGTACCAGCCTTCCCAGCTGTCCGGGTTGTGGTCGGCGTAGGCGATGCCCGCAAGGTTCATGAAGCGGAACAGCGTGCTGTGGCGATAGCCGACGTTGCCCCACAGGTGGTGGGAACTGGGTTCCGCGACGATGCCGCCGGGGCCGTGCTCGCGTTTGATGCGGATCATTTCGCTTGAAACGGTGTCCAACGCCTCTTCCCAGCTAATGCGCTCGTAGCCGGGATATTTCGGATCCCCGCCGGCCGCCGGTTCGCCGCGCAAAAGCTCGTTGCGTTCGCCGTTTACGTCAAAGCCGATGCGTTTCAGGGGGTAGAGGACGCGCCTTTCCGTATGCACCATGGCCTTATATCCCGCCGTGAACACGTTGTAGGTCGTCTTCCTCGGAGGCGAGAACGTCCTGCCCCTGGCCTCAATTTCCCAGGACTCCGGGTCGTCGTCCGCAAAATCCATCGGGTATACCCTGACGATCTTGTTTTCTTCGACATCGACATCGACGAAAACGGGGCCGCCCGTGGTGCTGTTCGTTTTTTTGACAATCTTGCCCAATTTTAACTCCTTCCCTGGCCCGCAACATTTTGATAAATCTCCCCGCCTTTTTCCAACATTTCGTCCCATGTGGTAAAAGACGTCGTCTCCGACACAAACGTGTCAAACCGGGTTTTTGAGTAGACGAGCAAAGGGGCGTCCCAGTTGACAAACACGGCGCTTGAAAACATAAACTCTTCAAAGGACCTGCAACGGGTGTACGTCTGCATGAACGCGTCGCTGAAGAATTCCTTCAGGTTGTTTCGCGTATCTTCGGAAAACGGCACCCGCATGACATCGCTGCCGTAGCCGAGCCTGTCCATGAGCGCTTCCTTGAACCGCGCGCCCATTTATTCGATATCCTTGGTGACTTTGATCAGATATTCTCGGAGCCGCCTGTTTGAGGCTTCCATCTGCGCGGGCGTCCATGTCTGATAGCCCTTGCCCGCCTTGAAGCCGACCTCGCCTTTTTCGACCAGATCGACAAGCAGCTGTGACGGTTCGTCCGAACTTTCCAAATGCTTAAAAATGTATCTGTGGATGTTCAACGTGAGATCGAGACCTGTCATGTCGGCGTTTTCCAGAATGCCGAGGGTGGGCCATCTGAGGCCGGGGCCGTAGCGGAGCGCTTCGTCCACCGTGGCCGGGTCGGCAATCCCTTTCTCGACCATGGAGAGCGCCTCCCGCCAGATTGCGTGCTGGAGCCTGTTCGCGATAAAACCCGGCACGTCCTTGCGGCACCGTACCGGCTTCTTGCCGGCCTTGCGGAGCAGATCCATGCAGGTCTCCACCACCTCGCCGCTTGTGCCTTCCGCCTGCACCACCTCCACGAGGGGGATCAGGAACGGGGGGTTCCAGAAATGTGTGCCGACGACCCGGTCTTTCTTCCGGCATTTCTGCGCGATCTCCGTGACGCTCATGACGGAGGTGTTGGTCGCGTATATGGTGTCGTCCCGCGTCAGCGCCTCCAGGTCCCGGAACGTGTCCTGTTTGATCTCCATGACTTCGGGCAAGGATTCTATGATGAAATCGGCGTTTTTTACGGCTTCCGCCATGTCGTCCGTGAATGATATCCTGCGCAGGACGGCATTTTTTTCCGCTTCCGTCAGGGCGTCGTTGTCTAGGAGGATGTCCAAGTTCTTGATGATGGGGGCGTATGGGTCGTCATGCACCTTTCTGGAGCGGACCGTTACGTTTATGTCGCCGCATTTCGCGAAAACCTGCGCGAGCCCTACGCCCATGAGCCCCGCGCCAAGGACTGTCACATTTTTTATTTCCATGATGCCCTCCCGGTTTTCGGTTTAATAGACGCCCCATTTGTATTCGCGGGGCGCGATGCCGGGGTTCACTTCATCTTCGTCTATGAAGGCGACCATCCGCACGATGGAACCGTCCCCCTTCCACCACCGGAGCGGGAATGCCGAGAGCAGGCAGCGTTTCCCCGTGACCATTTCAATGTCCCCGCCGACGTTTTCAAAGCCCATGACGTTGTTCCGCAGCAGCAGGTCGTGAACCGGTTCCCATTCCGCAAAATCCTCGATGGGGGGATGCCCGAACGCCTGCGTGTATTCTTCAATGAGCCTCGGCACAAAGGGGCCGGGGCCGTGGTCGATCATATACGTGTAGCAAGGGTGGTCGATGGCCTGGCAGTCGATGCCCATCCCTTTCACTTCTTTGTCCACTAACCACTGCGCCGCGGCGATGCTCAAACCAGGGCTGTACATGAAATAATCGTCGTTTTCGCCCCAGCGCTTGTGCGTCCCCGTGTTGATGATTACGATGTCGCCCTTTTTTATGGCAGGCGTGGCTTTTTCAAGCTCTTCCGGGCTGATCAGCTCCCACTTCCCTTTGGGGATGCTCACGATCACCGCCTCGCCGTAATAATTTTCCAGCGGCAGTTCGTGGGTGTACGGGGATTCCGGGATCACGTGCGCCGGCGAATCCGCGTGGGTGCTGTTGTGCATATGGAAGTTGTTAAAGGTCTGCAGCAGCCGGTAGTGGCGGGGCATGTAGTTGACCCGTTCAATCGTAAAATCCCTGTCCGCCGAAGGCCACAGCGGCCCCCCTTGTCCAAAGGGATGTGACAGGTCAACCAGTTTGATTTTTCCCATTCCTGCGCTCCTTTCTGCGGGTACGTTTCTTCAGTATCTTATATGTATCGCAAATTTGATGCCAAGGCCGTTCAAAAACAAGAATTGCGGTATCTCAACGAAATCCCCTTATTCCTGCACCAGCTTCTTTCATTTTTGTTGCTTTTTTGACATTTTATTGCAATATCGCAACAAAATGCCGATGTTTTCCCCCGCATTTCTGATATGCGCTTGTTTTCCCCCCGCGTTCCTGCTATACTGTTTATACAACACGGATATTTTCACGAAGCAGACGGAGGCCTTTATGGATCAAGTTCTTGCCATTCGCAAAGTACGTGAAAAATTAGACATGGCCATGCAGACACTTGACGGCCACCCCTCTTATGATCTGATTTGCGAGGCGCAGGACGACCTGTTTCGCTTCCTCGATCAAGGGGTGGACTACAAGGAGGTCGTGGATGCCGTAGACGAAAGCATCCTCATTTCCGATCCTGAAGGAACGGTGATCTATGTAAATCCCGCATATGAAACGAATACAGGCATCGCGCCAAACGAGATCCTCGGCAAGAATGTTTCTGACATTGTGAAAGAGGGGCGGCTGTTTACCGGCGGCGCCACGCTGGACGTCATCGCGGAGAAGAAAAAGGTGTTCCGGCTCGCCACCATCCACAAGGCCTCCCCGCCGCAGGTGGGCTACACCATCGGTGTCCCCATTTTCGACAAAGACGGCGAGCTGGCGCAGGTGGTGGTGACAAGCCGTCCCATCTTCACGCTCAACGCGCTGATCGAGGATTTTGAGGTGTTTTTGTCCGAATTCGAAACCATCCGCGCCAATATGCCCGTCCGGATCCACGACAGGCACGACGACGCGCTTCCGCCCCGGAAACTGATAGGCGCTCCCGCGTACTTGGAAACGATCTATCCCATCATCGAGCGCGCCGCCTATACCGACGCCACGGTTCTGATCACCGGCGAATCCGGCGTCGGGAAAGAGATCGTCGCGGATGAGATCTACGCGAAGAGCAGCCGGGACGGCCAGCCCTACGTGAAGGTGAATTGCGCCTCCATCCCGTCCAACCTGCTTGAATCCGAACTGTTCGGCTACGAAAAGGGCGCCTTTTCCGGCGCGAGCACAAAGGGGAAAAAGGGACTGTTTGAACTTGCGAACCATGGGACGCTGCTGCTTGATGAGATCGGGGACATGCCTATCGACATGCAGGCGAAGCTGCTCCGCGTATTGCAGGACAAAAAAATATACCGCATCGGCGGCACAAAGCCTATCGCGCTGGATGTCCGGTTTATCGCTTCGACAAACAGCAATTTAACGCGCAAGATCCAAGAAGGCGGTTTCCGGAAAGATTTGTTTTACCGTTTGAGCGTCATCCCCATCCATTTGCCGCCCCTGCGGGAAAACCTGAACAGCCTCGGAAAACTGTGTACGCATTTCATCACGAACGCATCCAGAAAATACAACCGCAGCATTTCTTTGTCGGCGCAGCAGCTGAACCTCCTGCGCCTCTACAATTGGCCCGGCAACATCAGGGAGCTGGAGAACGTGATTGAATATCTGGTGATCTGCAGTTCGGGCACGGGGAACGTCGATGACGACGTCATTAAGGGGATTCTGAACATTTCCCTGGAAAACACCGAAGCCACCCCTGTTTACGACCTGAACGCGGCGGTGGGAAATTTTGAAAAAGATCTGATCGAAAAAGTGCTGCACGCTTCGTCAAACCTGCGGGAGGCGGCGCAAATCCTGAATGTCAACGCCTCTACCGTCAGCAGGAAAATCAGGCAATACGCGATAAACTACCCGAACGCCCGCTATTGCCTGCCCCCCGACCGCAGTCCGTCACGCAGGGACCTCAATTCCCAATTCTGACAGAAACAGGCGCGTGCAGGGGTTGATGTTCGTTCTGTTCCACGCGACGCCGAAGGTATGCGCGGCATCTTCATGGTCGATGTCGATGAACTTCAGCGCGGGACTCACAAAATCTTTCCAGCAGTTCGGCAATATCGTCATGCCGTTCCCGATCTCCACCAGCATGTTCACCGTCCGCTCGTCGTTGATGTCATCGATGATCTGCGGCATGAAGCCGTCCGCAAGGTACAGGTGCATCGACATGTCGTACAGGCCGGGGTTGAAGCGGTGGCTCATCATGATCAGCGGCTCGTCGCGAAACATTTCCAGCTTTGCCTTGTCGCAGCCGGCCAGCGGGTGATCCTTATGGATGACGATCTTTAAGGATTCGTCGTACAGCGGGTGCCATTTCACCTTGTCGCGGTTTATAATGATCGCCTGCCGCGTGAAACCGATATCCAGCTCGTCGCTTTCTAACTGTTTCGAAATCACGATGTCCGTATAGGAATTGCATTTTACGTATATTTCCGGGTATTTTTTGTTGAAGCTTTTCAGTTTTTCCATCAGCGGATGGACGACGGGGACGAAGACGTAACCCATGCGCAGATCTCCCACGAAGCCGCGCGAAATGCGCTGTACGCGCATCGCGGCGTCGCGTTCCGTCGATACGATCTTATATGCGTCGTCCAGAAGGATCTCTCCCTGCGGGGTCAGGCTTACGGACTGCTTGGTCCGTATAAAAAGCCGTGCGCCGAGCTCTTTTTCAAGCTCGGCGATATTATGGCTGACGGCTGACTGGACCAAATGCAGCGTTTTGGCGGCCTCCGTGAAGCTTTTATATTCGGCGACTGCGATAAAGCAGTTCAAATGTCGCATTTCCACTTATGTTACCCCCTGTGCGCCCGCAAGCCGCTATTTAATAATGTACGGATCCGCCGTCAACGTTCAAATTCTGCCCTGTGATGAAGCTGCTTTCGTCCGAGAGCAGGAAAGCGGCGGCGCCCACGAGGTCGGCGGGCATCATGCCGCGCTTCAGCGCCCGGTCATTGATGTTGCGCTCGTAATTTTTGTTGAAATCCTCCGGGTTGTCGGACAGCTGCATCGACGCGTCCGTCAGCGTGTAGCCCGGCGTTATGGAATTTACGCGGATGTTGTAAACGCCCGCTTCATTGGCCAAGGTGCGCGTCATCGCCCACACGGCGCCTTTTGAACCCACGTAGTGGAACAGGAGCGGCACGCCCTGCAAGATGGAAGTGGACGAAATATTGATGATGGAACCGCCCCCCGCCTCTTTCATATAAGGGAACACCGCTTTGCAGCACTGCCAGTTCCCTTTCACGTTCACGTTGTAGACCTTGTCCCATTCCGCTTCGTTGATGTCCGTAAAAGGGCACATTTTGAGGCCGGCGTAGACGGCGGCGTTGTTCACGAGCCCGTCGATGCGCCCATAGGCTTTGACGGCCTCCGCCGCCATGTTTTTCGTCGATGCGACATCGGTTATATCCGTTTTCACATACAGGCCCCGGCCGCCTGCCTTTGTGACAAGATCCACCGTTTCGGCGCCGTCCAGCACGTCGGCGCACAGGATCGCCGCGCCGTCTTTCGCCAGCTTCTCGCAGAACGCCTGCCCGATGCCCCGTGCCCCGCCTGTTACAATCACGACTTTGTTTTCTAAATTCGCCACAATGCTACCTCCTTGGTTTCCTCTTACGAAGTGCTTTTCTTTACTGATCCGATAACGCGCCCCACTGCCGCAGGGCCTTTTCCAACAGTTCTTCCGCGTATGTCAGAACCCGCTCCACGTCGGACGGGTGGGCGCGATCCATATGGAACCCGGCCGCGGCGACGGCCACGCAGGCGTATTCCCTGCAGAATGCCTCGGCGAACAGGACCGCCAGCCGGTCGTCCTTATGGCCCAGCAGGTTGTGTACGGACGTGGTGCAGGATATGGCGCCGGAGCCGTCCAAGCTCGCCCTGGGCTGGCTGACGGCGACGCTGCCGATATGCGGCGCGCTGCCCCCGCCTATGTAGATCTGGATGTCGTTCCCGGCGCGGGATATCTGGGCGTGGACCCGGAAAGGGGCTTCCCCCTTTTGCAAGGCCAGCGTCCGGTTCAGGTCTGCCTGGTTTTGGCCGGCTTGGTTTTGACCGGCCTGTTTTGGATCCCGTTGTTTTTCCATGATGCTTCAGATCCCCCATCGTTTTAGATTTTCGGCGGGCAGGCCCAGATGGTCCAAGATCCGCCCCACCGTCTGGTTGACCAATTCTTCCACGGAAGAGGGACGGGTGTAAAAAGCGGGAACCGGCGGCATGATCATCGCGCCGGCCCTTGTGGCGGCCAGCATGTTTTCAAGGTGGATCTGACTCAGGGGGGTTTCCCTGGTGACCAAGATCAGCTTCCGCCGTTCTTTCAGGCAGACGTCCGCGGCGCGTATGACCAAATCATCCGTGAAGCCGCAGGCGATCCCCGCCAGCGTCTTCATGCTGCAAGGCGCCACCACCATGGCGTCAACAGGGAAGGAACCGCTTGAAATGCGCGCCGCCATGTCCTTTTCGTCATAACAAAAGGATGCCAGCCCTTTTATTTCATCCAAGGGGCGATCCTGTTCCCTGGCGACGGTATAGGCGCCCCAGGCGCTGACGACCAAATGGCTTTCAACGCTCAGGCACTTCAATTCTTCCAAGAGCCGGATGCCGTAAATGGCGCCCGAAGCCCCGCTGATCCCTACAATGACTCGCATTTTCAGCCCCTCTCTCCCCCGTCCGGCGCACTTTCAATAAGCACGTCGCCAACGGCGCATTTTACAAATTCTTCCAGTGCGTTTGCGAAAAGACCCACAGCGTACAGCAGAAGCCCGACGCAGGTGATGACGACAAAGGGGTACACCGGTATGTGCAGCAAAGACGTTGTAAGTTTCATCGCAAGCTGCTGCGAAATTTGCAGGTAAGCGGCATAGGCCATGAACAAGACGACAACCGTGCTGACCAACAGAACGGCGCCCTCCAGAAAATGTCGCCCGCGCGCAGGCAGAAAGGCAACGAACATATCCACCCGCACCTGCCCCCGCTTCATCTGGAGGAACGCCATCGCGCAGAAAACCAACGCCACCATGCCGATTTCCGTCAGTTCATAACTGCCGTTGATGCCGCGCGCGCTGACCTTTCTGAGGATTACGTCAACCGTAGTCATGATCATCATGAAAAAGCAGACTGCCATGGACACATACGAAAGCTTTTCGCAAATGACATTCAGGGTTTTTTGAAATACGGCCAAGCGGTTTCCTCCTTCCGGCAAACGCTGCGCGCTGCTTCGCCCGCAGTGGTGACTAATTCGCGTATTTTTGAGCCAGTTCAATCACCGTGTCATAGGCTTCCTGCGCCGGGAACCCCTGCGCCTCCATGCCGGAAATCCAGTTCGTCTGAACCTGACCGGCCAAGGCCAGCAGTTTTTCGTGTTCGGCTTCCGGCAGCGTGTAGACGTCCCCGCCGTTTGCCAGAACCGTTTCTTTCGCGGTTTCTTCAATCGTGTTCCAGTCGTCGATGTTGATGTTCAAAGCGTTTTCGCCGCTGAATTCATCGATGACGGCCTGCAAATCCGCGGGCAGCTTGGCATAGCTGTCTTTGTTCATCAAGAAGAAGTAGGTGTTGTACAGCAGTTTTTCGTCAGCATAGTATTTTGTCGGCTCATAAATCTTAAACGAGTACAGTCCGTGCCAGTCCGTGGTCGCCGCGTCCAAGGTGTTGTTCTGCATGGCGGAATACAGATCCGCGATGCTGACGCCCACGGGCGAACCGCCCATGCTGATGATGAAGTCGTTCAGGGGGCCTGCCATGGCGCGGACGTTCATGCCCTTTACCTGGTCCACGCGCTCCAGCTTCACCTTGTTTGTCGCGATGGGCGCGGAGGAGTTGGTCCGCAGGAGAATCACTTTATACTGCGAATACTCGTCCTTCATGAAGTCGTAGTTTTCATAGAAATCCCAGAATACTTTGCTGGCCTGCACCGAATCGTCAAAGGGCAGCATCGGCAGGCAGACGGTGTCTGTCATGGGAAACATGTTCGGATAGAACGACTGCAGGCCGAAGCCCAGATCCACGCTGCCGTTCAAAATCAGGTCGATGGTCTGCGTAGGGCCGCCCAAGGCGCCGCCGAAGTTTATTTCCGTTATGAGACGCCCCCCGCTGGCCTCTTCCACGGCCGCCGCCCAGGTGTTGATATAGTTGGCGGCCCTGCTGTCAGGCGGTTCGTGGCTGGTCAGGACCAGATTGTAAACGGTATTGTCCGGCGGAGCCGCCGCGTCGCCCGCCTCCGTGTCCGTTCCCGTGTCAGCCGGCGGGGTTTCCGTGCCGGAGCCGCCGCAGGCGGCAAAGACCAAGGCGGCCGCCATAAGCAGCGCCAACAGTACAAATCGTTTCTTTTTCATGCTTTCCTCCTTTTTTACCTCTTCCAGACCGTTTTTACACCGATTCTCTTCATTGTATCATAAATGCCGGCATTTTGATATAATATCTTGCGAAGAATATATGAGCGGCGGCAAAGGCAAGCCCGACATACCGGAGGGATTAACACCAACGCTGCTCCACAGGAAACCCTTTGTCGTTGCGAGGAGCGAAGCGACGAAGCAACCCAGAGGAACTGGATTGCTTCGCTTGCGCACGCAATGACGGAGGGGTTCCCCATGGCGGCGGCTAAGGGCTTTTCATAAATGCCGGCATTTTGATATAATATCTTGCGAAGAATATATGAGCGGCGGCAAAGGCAAGCCCGACATACCGGAGGGATTAACACCAACGCTGCTCCACAGG
>JAITOE010000031.1 GCA_031290135.1 Eubacteriales Family XIII. Incertae Sedis bacterium | reverse complement strand
CAAGGTGATGACGGGGCTTTTGGCATTGGAGAACCTGAAATTGGACGAGGTGGTCGTCATCGACGCGGAAACGCCTTTCACCAAAGGTTCGCGCATTTACCTGCTGGAGGGGGAACAGGTCACGGTGGAGCAGCTGCTGAACGCCATGCTCATCGAATCCGCCAACGATGCCGCCGTGGCGCTGGCCAAGGCGGTTTCCGGCACGGTGGAGGACTTTGCGCAGCTGATGAACTGGCGGGCGAAGGAACTGGGCGGGCAGGACACAAATTTCGTGAACCCGAACGGGCTGGAGAACGACGAACATGTGACAAGCGCCCATGACTTGGCGATGTTCGCCATGGAAGCCATGAAAAACGAAACGTTCCGGCAGGTGGTGTCCACGTACCAGTACACCCTGCCGCAGACCAACATGCAGGACACGCGTTATTTTTACAATGGAAACCGCCTGATTTACGACGAAAAACATACGGTGGTCTACGAGGGGGAGACGCGGCCCGCCAAATACGAAGGCGCCACCGGCATCAAGACGGGGCATACCCCGCAGGCGGGGCGCTGTCTCGTGGCGGGCGCGCAGCGGGACGGCACGGAGCTGATCGCCGTGATGATGGAGGGCGACGGGGAGAACATCTACTTAGATGCCATTTCGCTGCTGGAATACGGCTTCGCGAATTACCAGACGGCGCAGGCCGTCGCAGGCGGGGCGCCCCAGGGCGAACTCAGTGTCCGTAACGGCGCGGTGAAAAGCGTGGAACTCAGCGCGGCGAAGGACATGTGGGTCACGATCCCGTCGGACGTCAGCCCCTCGCTGCTTGAACTGAAGGCGGAGGTGCCGGATTCCATGAAAGCCCCGGTGGAAGCGGGAAGCACGGTCGGCGTCCTGTCTGTCGTGCTGGACGGCGCGGTGCTGGGGGCGGTGGACATTCTTGCCGACGGCACGGTGGAAAAAGGGGGGCCGCTTTCCTATGTCGGCATCCCGGATAAAACGGCGGGCGTCATCCGGAACGGGGCGTTCGCCGTCCTTGGCCTCCTGGTGCTTTTGCTCGCGGCGTATATCGTCCTGAAGCGCAGGCAGATCCGCAGGCGGAAGCGGCGGCGGGCGGAAAGGGCGGCGCGGGTGGCGCAGAGCATTGAACGGGCGCGGCGGTGAGGAAGGGCGAATAAGATGTTCGACATCCCGGAAAACCTGAAAAACCTCCCGGACAAGCCGGGGATATACATGCACAAAGACCGGTACGGAGAGATCCTGTATGTCGGAAAGGCCGCCTCTTTGAAAAGCCGTGTACGCCAGTATTTCCAGTCTTCGCGGAACATGGACGCCAAGGTGCGCGCCATGGTTTCCCATATCACGGAATTCGAATATATCACGACGAACACGGAAATGGAAGCCCTGATCCTTGAAAACAACCTGATCAAAAAACATATGCCGCGTTACAACGTGCTGCTGCGGGACGACAAAACCTACCCCTATATCAAGCTTACGATGGCGGAGGACTTCCCCCGCATTCTGAAAACGCGCCGCGTAGTGAACGACGGAAGCCGCTATTTCGGCCCTTATGCCGACGTAAAATCGGTCAACCAGATCATCGACCTGCTGAACGACGTTTACTGCCTGAAGCGCTGCCCCACGCCCCGCTTCCCGGAAGGGGCCAAGCCCTGCCTGAACCGCCATATCCACCGGTGCAGGGGCATCTGCGAGGGCACGGCGGACAGGGAGGCGTACCGGGCGGACATCGGCGGCATCGCCGCGTTTTTAAGCGGCAGGAGCCGGGCACTGACGGATGGCCTGCGGGGCAGGATGGAACGGGCCGCCGCCGGGATGAATTACGAAGAAGCGGCAGTTTACAGGGATCACCTGAACGCCGCCCTTTCCATCATCGAGAAACAGCGGGTGGTGCTGCTGTCGGGCGGCGACATGGACGTCGTCCTTTCGGCGCAGGGCGAGGACGGCGCGCACGTAGTGGTGTTTTTTGTCAGGGACGGCCGCCTGAACGGGCGCGAAAGCCACTATCTGCGGGCGATGGCGGAGGATCGCCCGGCGGACATCCTTTCGGCGTTCCTGAAGCAGTATTACATCAACCAGAGCCTGATCCCGAAAGAGGTCTTAGTGAAGGAAGAATTGCCCGACGGTTCGCTGATAGAGGCGTGGATGTCGGATCTGCGGGGCAGCAACGTGCGGATCCATGTGCCGCAGAGGGGAGACAAACGGGCGCTTCTGGAACTGGCGGAAAAGGATCTCGCGAACGCGGCGAGGCTTCTGGAAGAAAAGGCGAAGAGCCAGCGCGAAAGGGATGCCGACCTGGGGGACGCTTTCCGGGAGGCTCTGGGGCTGGGCGGCGGGGACGCCGGCTCCGGCATCGCCTGGCGGACGGAAGCCTACGACATCTCCAACACGGGCGGCACGGATTCCGTGGGCGCGATGGTGGTGTTTTCCGGGGCGCGGCCGGCGCGGCAGGATTACCGCAGGTTCCGGATCCGGACGATAGAGGGCGCCGATGATTATGGGAGCATGCAGGAGCTGCTGTACCGGCGGCTGAAGCGGTGGAAGGACGGCGACGCGGGTTTTTCGCCGCTGCCGGACCTGATTTTGTTAGACGGGGGCGCCGGCCATGTGAACGCGGCGCTGCAGGTGACGCGGGCGATGAAGCTGAATCTGCCGGTCGCGGGCATGGTGAAGGACGACCGCCACAGAACGAGGGGCTTAGTTTACGGCGGCGAGGAGCTGGATTTAAAGAAAAACCCCTTGCTTTACCATTTCACCGGGACGATCCAGGAGGAGGTACACCGTTTTGCCGTGGAGTACCACCGGGGGAGGCGGGGCAAAGCCATGCTCCGTTCGGAACTGGACGGGATAGACGGGATCGGACCGAAGCGGAGAAACGCCCTGCTTGCGCATTTCGGGAGCTTGGACGCGGTCAAGGCCGCCTCTGAGGACGAATTGGTCCGGGCGCCGGGAATGAACAGGGCGGCGGCGAAAAAGCTGCGGGCGCATTTCGGCGGGGCGGGGGAAGATAGCGGTTGCTGTTCAGAGGTGTGTCCGTCTGGGGGGCAGTCCCGCCGGGATGTCTCTTCGAAAGGCAAACCCGACATACCGGGCGGATAACGCCAACGCTGCCCCATAGGGAACGCGAGGGGAGGCTCTGTCGCTAACGGCGGCCAAGAAGTACGTCGGAAATGGTCTCGCTCTATTTCCTGCCGCAGGCATGAAATAGCTAAGCGAACCTTTTGCGGGCAGCTTTGCTGCCGCAGATGCCTCTT
>JAITOE010000009.1 GCA_031290135.1 Eubacteriales Family XIII. Incertae Sedis bacterium | reverse complement strand
GAATGGCTTTCCGACGCCGGGGGAAGGAGCATGGCAATGTCAGCCCGGTCTCCCGCTATTTCACGGGCAAAGTCATAGGGCGCGAAAATCGTGGAAACAACCTTGACGCGGCGGTCAGGCCCGCCGGCGGCTTCCGTTTCACCGGGCAGGCCGCCTCCCGTCCCGGCGCCTGAACCCGAACCGCAGCCCGCGAACGGAACGGCAGCCAGCAAAACCATAAGAATAAAAAAGCACATGCGTTTCATCATAAATAACCTCCGAAGCCCTGACCCCCATTTGCGAAGCAAACGGGGCCAGGTAAACGCGCAGCCGGCGAAAGCCGGAAGCCTGCGCAGTAAGACAGCCCGCGTATGCTTCGATTTCCCGCCCTGCCTGTCGGCCGACAGGCATGGCGGGAAACGGAACGGAACCGTGTCGCGGGGCGTCGCCGGCGGAAGTGCGGTCAGTTGTTCATTTTAACCTTGAACGAAACAGGATTTGCCGCGATGACCGAAAAAGAAGCCGGCGGGAGAAGACGCGCGGGCGCAAAAACCTCCGCGCCCGCGAGGGACACGAACGCAAGCGCGACGTCGCCGTTCAGGAGATTTTGCGCGCTTTGTATCTGGGCGCACACGGCACAGCCTTCGCCGGCACAGTCGTGATCCGCGTGGGTGACGATAAAGCCCGTTGCCAGTATGGACGCCGAGACAAACAGCAAGCAAAATGTCAGGGCGATGCGTTTTTTGAAAGAAACATTCATAACGACGGTTCTCACTATGTCAGTCTTATGGCCGGGTCACGGCCGCCTGTTGTTTGGGGAGCGAGGCGATATGCGCGCCCACTTTCGTGTCCTCCGCCTTGATATGTTTGATGAGCCAGCCTCCGATGCTTGCGTTCACTTTCCCCACAAGCAAAATCGTGGGACCGTCGGCTTTCAGCTGCCGCGACAGCTCAGCGACGGTGGATTTAAAGCCGTCGTGAAGCCTTTTGTGGTTCGCGTAGCCGGGGTATTTGTGCTGCATTTGCAGCTTTTCCTCGTCCCCGAAATGCTTTGCCGTGTAAGACTCCAGAAAATCCAGGGTTTTCGCCAGCGAAGCGCGGCCTTTCCCCGCCGCGCAGGCGTCCACGAGATCATTGATGGCCTGCAGCAGCTGCTTATGCTGCGAATCAATCAGGGCGTTTCCCGTTTCGAGTTCCTTGCTCCATACATAAGTGCTTGCCATACCTGAACACCTCCTGCTATAATGGCGGCCTCCGAAAACCCCGTGCCATCGAGGTTTTCGGCCGCCTAATGCTATTACGCGGAACGCGTGACTACGGTAACCGGGGCGGGGCCAGGTGCGCGGCGATCCCGATGGCGCATTCGACGCGTTTTTTTTCCAAGGCGCAGCCGAGCGCGTAAGGTTTCAGGAGATCTTCGTTTTCATGCCAGGCGTTGGCGTGGCAGCCGCCGCTGCAATAAAACTTTGCCCAGCAGCCCGCGCAGGCGGGTTTGTTGTAAATATGCGCCGCGTTGAAGCGTTCATACAGCGCGTTGTGAAAACCTTCGTCGTTTACGTTTCCCAGCTTAAAATCCGGCTCCCCCACAAACTGGTGGCAGGGGTAAATGTCGCCCTCCGGCGACACCGCCACATATTCCGTCCCGGCGCCGCAGCCGGATACGCGCTTGACCACGCAGGGGCCCTGCGAAAGATCCATGTTGAAATGAAAAAAAGCGAACGTCTGGCCCCGTTCCGCGTATTCCAGATACAGCTGCGCCAGCTTGTCGTATTCTTCCAGGATGCGCGGGACGTCTTCTTCCCGCAGGGCGAAATCCCGCGTCTTGTCCGCAACCACAGGCTCCACGGAAACGCCGGGAAAGCCCATTTCAGCCAGATGCCGGACATCCTCCGAAAAATCGAGGTTGTATTTTGTGAAAGTGCCGCGGACGTAATAAGTCCCCTGCCTGCTCTGCTGAAAACGCCGGAGATTGCCCGCGGTCCGCGCATAGGCGCTTTGCCCGCCGACGGTTTTCCGCATGGCATCGTTGACCTCCGGCCGGCCGTCCAAGCTCAGGATCACGTTGTCCATGTGCCGGTTGATGAACGCCTCTTTTTCTTCGTCTAAAAGCAGGCCGTTGGTGGTGAGGGTGAAGCGGATGTTTTTCCCGGCGCGTTTTTCCTGTTCCCGCCCATAGGCGACCAGTTCCTTGACCACGCCGAAATTCATGAGGGGTTCGCCGCCGAAGAAATCGATCTCCAGATTGCGCCGGGCGCCGGACTGCCGGATTAAAAAATCGAAGGCTTTCTTTCCGGTCTCCCGCGAAAGCAGGCCCCTGGGGCCGGAAAAAGCGCCCGTGTCGCCGAAGCAATAGCGGCAGGCCATGTTGCAGTCGTGCGCGACGTGGAGGCACATGGCTTTGATGACCGCCCCGCGCCCTTCCAGCATGTCCGGCGTCACCTGGCTGTCGTCCGTGAAGAGCATGCCGGCTTCCGCCAGGGCGCGTATTTCCGCCAGGGCTTCCGTCAGGACGCCGGCCGGGTGTTTTTCGGCCAGCGCCGCGCAGAGAGCAATGGCGAGCGGGCCCTCCGGCGCGAGATCACCGCCGGGCGTTGTTCCGGGCGTTTCGCCGGGCGGGGGGAAAACGCCGGACGCATGGATGAAATTCAGAATGTCATATGCGACGCCGCTCACCAAATGGACCGCGCCGCTGTTGACGTCAAGCACGATGTTGTGTTCGTTAAATTGATAACAATGAATCATTTTGCCCCGCCGTTCAAGCACTGACTTATCTGCGTTTGATGTTTTCGCACTCTTGGTTCGCGACGGTGCAGGACGTTTTGCAGGCCGACTGGCATGAGGTCTGACATTCTCCGCAGCCCTTGCCGGCGACGATTTTCAAAACAGGTTTGACAATGGTTTTGATGTGTTTCATGATGCGCTCCTTCGTTTGTTTGTTTTTCCTTGTGTTACCATTATACGCAAACAGGCGGAAAAACACAAGCGGATTTTATGACGGGCATCTTGTCGTCTTTTGTGAGTCTTTTGTGACGGGCATCTTGTCGTTGCGAGGAGCGAAGCGCCGAAGCAATCCAGTGCCTGTGGATTGCTTCGCTTTGCGCACCTATCCCCATTTGCGCAGCAAATGGCTGGCAGGTGCCAATCGAGAACTCCCCGGCTTTAGCCGGGTAGGAGTTCACCGTCGCTCGCAATGACGGAGGGAGTACGCCCGCACCCCAGCTGCGAGGAGCGAAGCGACGCGCACCCCGGACAGCCTACACCACCCGTATCTGGCAGCGTTCCATCGCCGCCAGCGCGCAGGCGTGCGCTTCCGGCGTCGAACCGGCACAGCAGGACGAATCGACGGCGATCTCCGTTTCCGGGAGAAAGGTTTTCAGCAGGATCGCGTTGGAAATCACGCAGATGTCCGTGCAGAGTCCTATCAGTTCGATGCGCGCAACCGGATCCTTCCTGTTTTCAAGCTCCATGTATTCAGCGAGCGCCACGGCACCGAAGGCGGGCTTTGTAAAAGCCTTGCCGCCGATGGCGTAGCGCAGTTTTTCCAGTTCCGCGTCGAGCTTCCAGCCCTCGGTTCCCTCAACGCAGTGGACGACGGGCAGGAGGCGCCCTTCCTGTGTATGCAGGTAGTTTTCATCGTGGGTGTCGTAGGTAAAAAGAACGGGGCCGTCGAACGCCCATATTTTTTCGATGACCGAAGGGAGGATGGCCTGCGCTTCTTTCGTTCCGAGCGGGCCGGTGATAAAGTCGTTTTGCATGTCCACGGTTATGAGATAATTGCGCATCGCTTTGCGTGCCTCCTTGTCTTTTTCGCCGGAAAAACGCTGATTATGTAAAAATTATACAGCATAAACCGAAAAGGGACAAGGATTAAGTTTTTCTGGACTTTCGAAAATTAACGTGTTAAAATAGCTGAAATAAGATTATACTAATTTTGATTCAGCTATTTTAAGAGAGGTGCCAGCATGTTTGCCAGCAGAACCATTGAGCTTTCCGCCCTGAACCGTATGTACGTCAAAAATTCGTTCCAGATGGCGGTCGTTTACGGCCGCAGACGCGTGGGGAAAACGACGCTGATCAGTGAATTCGTCAAGGACAAACCTGCTATCTTCTTTGCCGCCCAGGAAGCGAACGAACACCTGAATCTTCAGCTTTTTTCCGCTGAAGCTTACGCGTTTTTCGGCTTACCCAAAAGCACGGGCGATTTCAGGAACTGGCACGACGCCTTTTCTTTCATCGCGGAAAAAGCAAAGGAGCGACGATTCATCCTGGTCATTGACGAGTTTCCGTATTTGGCGACAAAGAATAAAAGCGTCAAGTCCATTCTGCAGAACATCATCGATCACGAGATGAAGGACACCAATCTGTTCCTGATCCTCTGCGGCAGCCAAATCAGTTTTATGGAAAAAGAGGTACTGGGCGCGAAAAGCCCGCTGTTCGGACGCCGTACATCCCAGTTTCGGATTGAGGGCTTCGATTATTTTGACGCCGCGCAGATGCTGCCGGGAATCTCTAATGAAGATAAAATCCGGTATTACGCCTGTGTTGGCGGAACGCCGCATTATTTGGGGCAGGTTGACACGGCGCTTTCCTTTGAGGAAAACATCGTAGAGCTGTATTTTGAGCCGCAGTCGTATCTGTTCAGCGAACCCGCCATGTTGCTCCAGCAGGAGCTGCGGGAGCCGGCCATGTACAATTCGGTCATCTCCGCCATCGCGACCGGTTCCAGCCGCCTCAATGACATCTCCACGAAAATCGGCGAGGAAACCTCCACGTCGGGCAAATATATCAAGACGCTTGTGGATCTGCGGATTCTGCGCAAGGAAGTTCCTTTCGGAGAGAACCCGGCGCGCTCCCGCAAAACGCTGTATCAGATTGCCGACAACTGCTATCGCTTTTGGTATAAGTATATTTTCTTTCACAGCGCCGGCGTCGAGACCGGAACCGGACGGATCATTGCCGAGAACATGGTGTTCCCGGAAATTTCCGCTTTCATCGGCAAGCCCGCCTTTGAGGATGTCTGCCGTCAATATGTCATCCGCAAAAACAATAAAAAATCCCTGCCGATCCTGGCGACGAATTACGGAACCTGGTGGGGCACGGACAGCCGTGTGAAGCAGGCGGCCGACATTGACATTGTCGCCGACAATAAGCCGCAAAGCAAGGTTCTGCTCTGCGAATGCAAATGGCGCAACGAACCGACAGACGCCGGCGAGGTGAAAAAGCTGCTGGATAAATCCTACCTGCTGCCCGGTTACTCCGAATATTTCTTTATGTTCTTCTCCAAAGCGCCATACACGGACGCGGCGCTGGATCTGGCTCGGAAAAACAAGAACCTGCGGCTTGTTACGCTGGATATGCTGTTTGAGTAATGCTACCAACGATTTCTTTCAGAAATCGTTGGTAGGTGCTCACATCTACATCATATTTGAATTGTATTCTATGGACATAAACCAAAAGAGAAAACAAAAAATGAAACCGAAAGGCAGGAAATAATCATGTTTGAATCCATTTTCGCAACGTCCGTTGAAATGGCGATCATGCTTCCGGGCTTGCTCGCGGCGCTGGGAAGCGCCCTCGTGATGGGCCTGGTCATCAGTTTTGTGTATATGAAAACGCATAAAACGAAAAGTCCGTCGCAGAGCTTCGCGCTTACGTTCGTGCTGCTCCCCGCCGTCGTCGCGATTATCATTTTGCTCGTCGGCAACAACGTGGCGCGGGCATTTTCGCTGGCGGGGGCGTTCTCCATCATCCGTTTCCGCAGTGCGCCCGGCGACCCGAAAGACATCACCTACGTCCTGTTTTCCATGGCGGTCGGGCTTGCGGCGGGCATGGGCTACGTTCTGTACGCGGCGATCGTGGGGCTTGTGCTGTGCGCCGTCATGGTCTTGCTGGAGCTGTTCAAATACGGAAGGCCGAAAGGCATTGAAAAAATCCTGAAAATCACAGTTCCGGAAAATCTCGACTTTCAGGACACATTTGACATCGTGATGGAAAAATACACGACGTCCTTCAGGCTGCGGAGAATGAAGACCGCCGATCTCGGCAGCCTTTACGAACTCAATTACGCGGTCGTCACAAAAGACGGGATCAATGAAAAGGCATTCATCGACGAGCTTCGCTGCCGTAACGGGAACCTGAACATCACGCTGGTGCTGGACGCCCCATCGAACACGGAGTTTTAAGGGTTAGCAACAGTTGCGCGGCGGCGTACCCGTCATTGCGAGGCGCGCAAGCGCCCCCGTCATTGCGAGGAGCGCAAGCGCCCGTCATTGCGAGGAGCGCAAGCGCCCGTCATTGCGAGGAGCGCAAGCGCCCCGTCATTGCGAGGAGCGCAAGCGACGAAGCAACCCAGAGGCGCTGGATTGCTTCGCTTCGCTCGCAACGACGGGAGGGCATGCGCACGCGGCGGTGTAATCCCTCCGTCATTGCGACGGTGGGGCATACCCCCCTTATCCGAGCGGGAAGACTTTCTTCCCGAATTCGCCGTTGATGACCTGCCCCATCGCGTTATAAATCGCGGACGCGCCGCAGAATATGCCGATCCACCCGGAAACGACGTGCGTCAGGCCGGAGCCGGAGAAATCCCCGATGGACAGGCCGAAAAACAGGACGGCCAAGCTCAGGAACACCACCTGCGTGGCACGGTTGTGTTTCAGCGTCCCGATGAACATGCAGAGCGTGAAAATCCCCCAAAGAAGCAGGTAAAAGCCCATGGACACGTCGTCCGCGCCGGCGATTTCATCCGTGGGGTTCGTCCAGATGATGATCAGCGACCACCAGAACGTCCCATACGCCGTGAACGCCGTGCCGCCGAAGGTGTTGCCGCCCATAAATTCCAAGATGCCCGCGATGATCTGCGCAAGCCCGCCGAGCGCAAAGCCCATCGACACAATCACCACCGACAATTCAATGATCTCCGCGTTATGCAGATTCAGCAGCACCGTCGTCATTCCGAAGCCCAAAAGCCCCAAAGGAGCCGGATTCGCTTTCTTCCCCGTGATAGTTTCGCTCAATGTCATACCTCCAACCTTATTACGTCGGCCGAATGGCCGTTCCTGTTCCTGCGTATAAGTTGCGCCATAATTCGCTGTCGCATGTAATCATATTACGCCTGACATTAAATGTCAAGAAATTTTGCCGGAACGAATCACCCGGCTGCGGGGCGGGCGTCACCCCTCCGTCATTGCGAGCGCAGCGAAGCAATCCACAGGCACTGGATTGCTTCGGCGCTTCGCTTCTCGCAACGACGGGGGATATGCCCTACGCAAACATCCATATGTCAGAACAGATCATCGAGAAGCACTTCGGACTGCACGGCGCCGGCGTATTTGCCCGGTTTGACGCCGAAGCTCGTGATCATTGTCAGATGGCAGGCTTTCTTCGTTTTCGTCTCGCCCCTGAACGCGGCGACGCGTTCGCGCAGTTCCGTGCTTACGGCTTTGTCGATCAAAAATGCCTCGTCCACGAATTTACATTCGCAGACATTGATAACCCCGTCGTTTCGGTCGATCAGCAGGTCTATCTGCGCACGGGACGATCCGTTCGCGCTTTTCCATGCGAAGGGCACGGCGATGATGCCGGAGATGCCAAGTTTCGTCTTTATTTTTTCTATATGGGACAGGCAAAGCTTTTCGAAGCTTTGCCCGCGCCAGTTGTTATACGCCCCTTTCCCAATGGATTTCGACCAGTAACCTGCGCCCAGCTGCCAGTTGTTCTTCATGTGTTTCAGGTAGAAGACCGTGAAAAAATCGGTCGTCTGGTAGACGTATCGCCCGCTTTTCCCCGAATAATCGTTGTACCTTTCAATGAAGCCGCACTGTTCCAGTTCCTCAAGGAGCACCGTTGCGCTGCCGCCTGTGGTAAGCCCGGCGGCCTTCAGTATTTCATCCCGCAGCAACCCCGATTTTTTCGCGGCTAAGGCGCGCAGGGCGCGGACGTGGTTCCCGGAATCGTTGAACAGCGACGCGAAAAGAGTGGAAAATTCATTTTGCATGAAAGCATCTTTCTCAAAGCACAGGGCGTCAACATTCTGCGCAAGGCTCATGCCCCGTTGCAATTGGCTGAGGTAAAAGGGTATCCCGCCGAAAATCATATATGCCTCCGCGATGTCCTTGCGCGCCCAGAGGATATTTTTGTATGTCAGGTATTCCTCCGTTTCCCCCAGCGTGAACGGATCGATCCGCACCCTGCGCGTTACCCTGTTGTGCAGACCGCCGCGGTTGCGGATCAGCTTTTTTATCATCCATGAGGTCGAGGAACCGCAAACAATCAACAGGATTTCGGGTTTTGAAGCCGCCCAGCCGTTCCAAAAATGCTCCAGCGCGGGAAGGAAACCGGATTTTTTCGTGTCGAACCAAGGCAGTTCGTCAACGAACAGGATCTTGCGCCCCTTTTGCCGGGTATGCCCGAGCAGATCGATCAACAATTCGAAAGCGTCGTACCAGCTGCGCGGGGGCGCGGCCGCCTTGCTGCCGTATTTTTTCAGCGCGGTGAAAAAATTGGCGAGTTGCGCGGCCTTTCCTTCCCCTGCGAGTCCCATCACGCTGAACGCGTATTCCTCACGGAAAAACTCATTGATCAAAAACGTCTTCCCCACCCTGCGCCTGCCGTACACTGCGACAAATTCCGGCGATTCTGATTGCAAATACTGTGCGAACAGCCGTTGCTCTTTTTCACGTCCGATGATTTTCATTGCCGTTTCCCGCCTCCGCTTTACGATTCCAATAAACTGTTCCGGATTCGATTTTGGTTTTGCTGCTCAAATACACGGCCAAACAAGGCAAAAAAAGCGTAGTTTGGCTACGTATCTTACGCCCATAATAACCCATTCAGAACGATAAATCAAGGAAATATGAGAAATAGCGCGAAAATTATCATGAAAATAGCCAGCCAAACACGCAAAAATCAGGTTCGTTTGGCTGGCTAAGATTCATAACAGTCAATCACGACGGGTTCCGTCACCAAACGGAACGAATCTACCCAGCTGCGGGGCGGGCGTAACCCGGAGGGCGGGATTGCGGGCATAATGGTCTCGCTCTATTTCCTGCCGTAGGCTGGAAATAGCTAAGCGAACCTTATGCGGCAGCTTTGCTGCCGCATACGAG
>JAITOE010000008.1 GCA_031290135.1 Eubacteriales Family XIII. Incertae Sedis bacterium | reverse complement strand
CTCGTATGCGGCAGCAAAGCTGCCGCATAAGGTTCGCTTAGCTATTTCCAGCCTACGGCAGGAAATAGAGCGAGACCATTATGCCCGCAATCCCGCCCTCCGGGTTACGCCCGCCCCGCTTCCGCCGCCGGGGGATCCGCCGGTTTTTCGTAGCTGTCAACGATCTTCCGGGTGTCCGGCGCGGTGTATTCGTTCTTGTTGGTGAGACATTTCTTCGGGCAAACCTCCACGCAGCAGCTGCACTGGACGCACTGCATCCGCTGGATGGTCCACGTCCTTGCGTCCTTTGCCACCGTGATGGCGTCCGTCGGGCATTTCCTCGCGCAGATGCCGCACAGAATGCAGTCTGCCATCACGACCTCGATATGCCCCCTCGTTTTTTCCTGCCATTGCCGGGGGATCACCGGATACATGAGCGTCGCCGGTTTTTTAAACAGGCTGCCCATGATCATTTTGCCTATCTTCAGTATCGCCATTTCCCCCCACCTACCTTTCCGTACAACTGATGCATGGGTCAACCGTGAGGATCAACATGGGGACGTCCGCCAAGTCGCAGCCCTGCAAGGTTTTCACCATGGCGGGGATGTTCATGTTGGTGGGCGTCCTGACCCGCATCCTCTCAAGAAACTTGCTGCCGTTCCCGATGGAATAATAGTATGCCTCGCCGCGCGGCTGCTCCATCCTTGCCACAAACGAGCCTTCCGGGTTGCCCTTGGCCTGCACGGAAATCTCGCCCTCCGGGATAAGCCCCGCCGCCTTGGCGATCAGGTCGATGGACTGGAAAACCTCGCGGATCCTGACCTTGCAGCGCGCGTAGCAGTCGCCCGATTCTTCCAGAACCGGTTCGAAATCCAGCTGTCCGTAAACGCCGTGGCCGTCCAGCCGCATGTCCTGCCGTATGCCGGAAGCCCGCACCATGGGCCCGACGGCGCACAGTTCAGCCGCTTCGTCATAGGAGAGCTTCCCTACGCCCACAAGCCTGTTTTTGACCGAATAATCATCCAAGAAAACATCCGTGAGCGACTTGAGTTCGGCGCGGATGCCGGCAAGGGCGTCCACGATTTCCTTCAGCCCGTCGGCGGAAATGTCCTTTCTGACGCCGCCCACCTTGCAGACCGAGAAGATCACCCGGCCGCCGGTGGTTTTTTCGAACAGGTCAAGCACGGTCTCGCGGAGCCGCCAGCTATGCATGAAGAGGCTTTCGAATCCGAAGCCGTCCGCGACCAAGCCCAGCCAGAGCAAGTGGCTGTGCATCCTGCCCAGCTCGTGCCAGATGGTCCTGAGAAATTCCGCGCGCTCCGGGACTTCTATGCCCATGTTGCCCTCCACGGTCTTGCAGTAGCCCCAGCCGTGGCCGAAACTACAGATCCCGCAGACGCGCTCGATGACGTAGACCATTTCCGGGTATTCCCGCTTTTCGACTAATTTTTCAAGCCCCCTGTGAATATATCCGATGGAGGGGATCGCCTCCACGACCTTTTCGTCTTCTATGACCAGATCCAAATGCACCGGCTCCGGCAGAACCGGATGCTGCGGACCAAAGGGAATAATTGTTCTTTTACCCATTTGCTTACACCTCACTCTTCGGATTCCAGGGCGTGGGCTCCGCAACCTTGAAAAATTTGCCCCCGTAGTCCAGGCTCAGATTTTTGAACGTAAACCCGAACAGATCCTGTATCTCGTTCTCGTAGATAAACGCAGGCCAATAAATGGCCGTAATGCTTGGTATCACGCCGTCTTCCGGCACTTTCACTTTCAGGTTCGTCAGGACGTGGTCCTTGTCGAAGCTGTAAAGGAGATGGAATTCACCCTTTTCCTTTGCGGCGCACGCCTGCCCCAGCCTGTAGCCCTCCCGTTTCATGTCCTGGACCTTTTCGAGCAATCCGGAAGCTTGCACCGGAACGAATTGCTGGATTAAATGTTTCGCTTCAGACATTTTAAGCTTCCCCCTTCTCGTTTTCGCCCGCGTCCGCGTCATCCGGCGCGCTTCGCGGCGGCTGCCACCCGTTTTCGCCCGCGTCCGCTGCATCCGGCGCTCCGGCTCCGTCCGCTCCGGCATTGTCCGCCCCGGCCTCAGACGCAAGCACCTCCGCCTCGGCTCCGTTCACTCCGGCATCTGGTCCGCCGGCATTGCCCGCTCCGGATTCAGACACAAGCTCTGTCGCTCCGTCCCCGTCCGCCCCGGCCTCCACCCGGATGACGTCCTCCGTCGTGTCTTTTTCCGGCGTCCATGAAGCCGCGACTCCCGCCGCGCGTTCTTCCGCCAGTTCCTTCGGCAGGTTCGCCTGCTTTTCGGCCAGAACGCCCAAGCCCTTGACAACGCCGTCTATGATGGCCTCCGGCCTTGCCGCGCAGCCCGGCACGTAAACGTCCACCGGAATCACGGTATCGATGCCGCCCATGATATTGTAACATTCCTTGAACACCCCGCCCGAAGTGGCGCAGATCCCGACCGCCACGACGACCTTGGGTTTCGGCATCTGTTCATAGATCTGCTTGATCACCGAAATGTTCTGCTCGTTGACGGAGCCGGTCACGAGGAATATGTCCGCGTGTTTCGGATTCCCCGTGTTGATGATCCCGAAGCGCTCCACGTCGTACATCGGGGTAAGGCAGGCCAGGACTTCTATGTCGCAGCCGTTGCAGCTGGATCCGTCGTAATGAATGACCCACGGCGATTTCGTTATATAAGACATCCTTTACACCCCCAATCCGTAATTGAATACGGCGAAGTACAGCACCAGCAGGTTCACCACGCCGAAGCAAAGCGCCACGATCCAGGCGGAATTCAATGCGAACTGCCACTTCATCCGCGCGTTTGCGTTGTCGATGAAGCTTTCCAGCAGATAGACCGCGATGCAGACCACCACGCCGACGATGATCATGGCAGCCGATCCGTTGGGGAAGAACAGGAAGACGAAACCGAGCAGGAAAACATTCTCATACCAGTGGGAAATTTCCAGTATGGCCAGCGTCTTTCCGGAGAATTCCGTGGTGAGTCCCTTGACCAATTCCTGGTGCGCGTGGTGCGACATGGAGAGGTCGAACGGCGACTTCCTGAACTTGATGGTGAGGATGAACAGGAAGCCCAGGAACACGCCCGGCAGATACTGGATGCCGAGCAAGCTGCTCGTCAGGCCCTCCGCGGGGAACACGATGTCGCTGACGTCGAAGCTGCCGCCCTTGATGAAATAGAAGCCGACGGCGAGGATGAGCACCATGGGCTCATAGGCCATCATCTGCAAAAGTTCCCTCTCCGCGCCGATCTGGGCGTAAGGGGAATTGGACGCGTAGGCGGCGACCACAAGGAACAGGCTCGCCGTCGTCAGGGTGAAGATCACCAGCAGCAGGCTCAGCCCCGCGAAAAAGAAGCAGCCCGTGACGATCATGAAAAACAGGCAGCAGCCGACGTAGAAATCCTGCGCCGCGTTGACCGTGACCGGCTCTTTCCCCAGCAGTTTGAACACGTCGTAAAAGGGCTGCAGCAGCGGCGGCCCGCAGCGTCCCTGCATCCGGGCGGATATCTTCCGGTCTATGCCCGCGAGAAGCCCGCCCACGAAGGGCGCAAATATGACATAAGCGGCCACGCTTATGATGATCAGGCCAATATTCACATTTTCATTCATCGCACCATGCCTCCTACCAACATCGCAAAGCTGATGGCCAGAATAACGCAAGTGGCGACCACGCCGATGACGTTCATCTTCTTTTCGCCGAAATAGCTTTCCATGTACCAGTTTCTGAGAGAGAACGCGGTTTCTTTCTGCATGGAACCCATGTAGCTCAGGTTGTCCGCAAGGCCCGCGCCCGACAGATAGATGGGGACGATTTTCTTATTGGTCCGCCCGTAGAACAGCAGCGGCAGCAATATGATGATCGCCACCATGATTGCCATGATGACCATGTTCTCCCCGTCCATCAGGGACGCGGTGACGCTTGTCGGCTCGTATTGGCTGAACTGGCTGAGGATGTACGGCACGACCAACTGTTTTGAGTAGGTCGGGAAGGTGATGCAGGCCGCAATGACCAAGCATACCAGCGTCCCCAGCGAAGCCCATTCTGTTTTGTTGACCTTGTCCTGGATGTTTTCACGCCGCGCGACGATGGCCGCGAGCTTGCCGAGCCATTTGCCCCAGTAGAACAGCGTGACGGAGCTGCCGAATATGATGAAGAACACCAAAAGCGGGTTCCCGGAAGTGATGACCGCCTGCAAGGCCGCCCATTTGGAGATGAGCATGCCGAAAGGCGCCAGGAACATGGCGGAAATGCCGATGATCATGAAAGTCGCCAGCCGGGGCATCCGCCCGAAAAGGCCGTCCATGTCTTCGATGTCCCTGCTTCCGATGTTGTGTTCGGCCGTGCCGACGCAAAGGAAGAGCAGGGATTTTGTCACCGCGTGGAAGATGATCAGCATGGTCGCTGCCCAGATGGCCGCCGGGGCGCCCACGCCCGCGCAGGCCACGATGAGCCCCAGGTTCGCCACCGTGGAATACGCCAGCACGCGTTTCGCGTTGCTCTGCGAGACGGCCGCGAAGGAAGCCATGAGGAAGGTGATGCCCCCCACAAGCATGACCATGAAGCCGCCGAGGCTCCAGCCCAGCGCCGGGGAAAGTTTCAAAATCAGGAACACGCCCGCCTTGACCATCGTGGACGAGTGGAGCAGGGCGGACGTGGGCGTGGGCGCGACCATGGCGCCCAGAAGCCAGCTGTTAAACGGCATCTGCGCCGCTTTCGTAAGCCCCGCGAAAGCCAGAAGCACGACGGGGACGGTGATGGCGATGCCCATCTGCTGCGTCGCCAGGAGCCGGTCGAGTTCCATGACCCCAAGAACCCTGCCGGCATAGACGATGGCGAAGACAAAGCCCAGCCCGCCCAGCAGGTTCATGATGATGGCGCGGAAGGAATTGTTGACGGCCTCCTGCGTTTTCGTGAACCCGATCAGGAAGAAGGAACAGAGCGTCGTGATCTCCCAGAAGAAGAACAGCCAGACGAGGTTGTTGGAGAACACGATGCCGAACATCGCCGCCAGAAACAGGAACAGCAGGAAGAAGAACCACGGCCGCCTGTCCGCCGCTTCCGGCTGGTGGTGCTGAAAATCTTTCATGTAGCCCAAGGCGTACACGCAGATCAAGGTGCCGATAATGCCGATGATCAGCGCCATGATCATGGAAAGCCGGTCCACGTAGAGCGCGTTCTCGACCTCTATGTGTTCCCCCGTTGACAGCTCGAACCATACCATGAGCACCGCCTGTACGGCGGCGAGCAGGCAGGCTAGGTATTTCCTGTATTTGACGCCCAGCACGAAAATAACGACTGCCAGAACGACTTCGATGACTAACATCGCGTAGCCGATGAATTCTGAAAGCGATTCGTTGACGATGAAGCTTGCGCCCCCGCTTGCGAAATTCGCCGCCGTCAGCCAGATGGATGCCGCGGCGATGACCACCGACGCGGCGATGACCACGAAGCCCCTGACGCGGTCTGCCTTGACAAGCAGCAAGACGATGGCCGCGAGCAGCGGGAACAGGATCAGAAAAAAGATAATGCCCAATTTAACCCTCCTCACTCTTTGAAATTTACAAACTGTTGCTATTTATGGATCACCGGGAATTTTTCATCGAACGTCACTTCGTCCGAACCCAGCACGATGGACTGGCGGATCTTGCCCCGCCTCTTCTGCACGACGTAGATGAGGATGGGCACGATGATGATGATCATGGACAGAATGAAGATGTCCAGGCCGCCGTCTTCGAAGATCAGCATGATCATGGCGGCGACTTGCAGTATGATGGCGAAATATTCCAAAGCAGGGAACCATATCGCCTTCACCGAAAGCGCCTCCTTGGGGTCGTAACCCCTTTCTTTCAGCCGCCTCCGGAAGCGTATCTGCGAGTACAGGATGCCGACCCAGCACAGGGTGCCCGTAAAGCCTGCAATCCCCACCAAGGCGGTATAAAGCGGCATGTCGCCGCCCCACCATCCCAGCTGGTCGATGCCGAAGCCGAGGATGAACACGAGCCAGATGGGCACCAGCGTGAACAGCGTCGCGTTCTGCGGTGTGCTGAAACGGTTCAGCATGGACAGGAATTTCGGCGCCAGGCCCTCAATCGAAAGCCCGTACAGGGAACGCACCGTGCCGTAGAAGCCGGAATTGGCGCAGCTGAACGCGGCGATCAGCGTGACCACCGTGAAGAGCTGGGAACCCCAGGTGAAGCCGTAGTGGTACAAGGCGTCCGCGAACACGGATTTTTCGATGTTCCCCTCAAAGTAAGGCATGATGAGGGTCAGGACGAAAATCGGCACTAAGTAGATCAGGATGATGCGGTACGCGACCCGCTTGCAGGCCAGCGGCACGTTGACCTCCGGGTTCTGTGTCTCCGCGGCGGAAAGCCCCACGATCTCCGACCCCTGGAAGTTGACTAACGTCCATATCATCAGCGTGATCATGACCATGCCGCCCTCCGGGAACAGCTTGCTCATGACGCTGCCCTCCCCGGCCAGCATGATGCTGCTTCCGATGAAGCCCGCGTTGCCCCCCCATTCGCGGACGTCGCTCGCGGCGAGGCCCAGCCAGATGCAGATCCCGCAGATGACGAACAGGACGATGGCGATGATCTTGATGATGGCCATGATGGATTCAACGTGGCCGAACCATTTTACGTGGTACACGTTGATGAACGTGAGCAGCGCCAGCGCCAGGATCCCCCAGAGGAACGTATAGCCCGGCCCCATCTGCTTGCCCGTGATTTCGAAAATGAGCGAATTCACGAAGATGGCCGTGGCGAGCGCCTCCGACGGGATATAGCAGACCCAGTTGGCCCAGAACGCCCAGCCGATGCCCGCCGACGCCGTATCCCCCATGAACTCCCGCGTGTAGGAAACGAACGAGCCGCGCCGCGGAATGTTGACCAACAGCTCCGCGAAGGACTGCATGACGCCGAAGATGGTCAGGCCCGCGACGAAGTAGGTCAGAAGCACCGCGCCCGGCCCCAGCGAAGCATAGGTGTCGCCCAGTTCCAGAAAATAACAAGAGCCGATGATTCCCCCAAGTGCGATCAGCGAAACGTGCCAGGGCATGATGCCGCGCGCCAGCGTCCGTTCGCTTCTCTCGACAGTTCTTTCTGTCATTTTTTAACCCCCCCTTTTACTTTTTCTCGACTTTTTTTGCGGTCAGCGCGCAAATGAGCGCGATGAGCAGACAGATCACGGTGGCGGCGGTGATCGCGTTCAGCATCAGGTCCCAGTTGGAAAAGAAGCCGGAACCGTATTCTTCCGGATAGTAGTCATAGGCCCAGTCGCCTTCATACCACGGCAGGAAGAGCCGTCCCACGATCCCCACCAGGCCCAGCAGCAGGAACATGGCCGATATGCGCCGCAGGTCTCCGCGCGCAAGCCCGGTTGACGGGTTTTTGGGATAGGCTTCCGCGTCTTTTTTGGCAAGCCCGCCATACCTTTTTTTCCAGATGATGTAGAGGATCGGCCCGGTAATGATGCCCAGCATGCCGCCGATGAAGAAATCCGTGCCGTTGATCAGGAAAGAAATGAACGCCACGCAGATCGGAACGATGCAAAGCACGTACAGGAAGCCCTTGCCGCCCGGAATCCTGAATTTGTATTCCGAAGCCGGGATCCGTTTCCGCAGTATGATGCAGGAAATATAGACCATGACATAGGACGCGACCAACAGGAAAACATCCACGACGACGACGGCGGAAAAGCCGAAGTTGCACAGGATCAGGTTCACGACGGCGATGGTTATGACCGTCACGTAAGGCACGCCGTACTTTTTGTCCACCTTTACCATCACCGGCGGCGCCAGATGGTCTTCCGCGAGGGCGAAGAAGCCCCTTGAACCGGACGCGATGTAGGTATTGTAAATGGAACATTGCGCCACGACCGCCACGACGATGAAGAAGATGCCGGCGCCGGCGCCGAGATAGGTCTGCGCCACCGTGGCATAGCCCACGGAGTCCGCGCTTTCGCCCCAGTTCTCCCAGTCGCCCATGGACGCCAGACCCGCCATGGTGGGCAGGATGTAGGTCGCCATGATCAGCGGCACGGTGATCAGCGTGGCTTTGGGTATGACCTGCGGGTTTTCCAGTTCCCCGGCGATGGTGGACATGGATTCGTAGCCGGAATACATCCACATGCCGATGGAGAGCCCCGCGCCGATGTAGAAGATCCAGTCGGAAGGCGACTCCACCACGTCCGCCGTGAACGGCTCGAACGGGTTCTGGTTCCAGTTGACGATGCCGATGATTGCGATCATGGCAAAGGCCAGAATGACAAAAACGGACAGGACATTCGTCACAAGCCCGACGTCTTTTACGCCCCTGATGTTAATATACATAAAAATAAGAATCATTACGGCTTTGATCCCCAGGGTCTGCCAGGCGCCCAGATCCCACTGGCCCGCGACGTAGTCTCCCGCGAGGATCACATACAGGGTATTGTCGATATAGATGGAAATTGTCCGCCACCAGCCTGCCTGAAAGCCCCAGAATTCACCCAGGGCCTCCTGCACCCATTTGTAGTAACCTCCTTCCTGCGGCCGCACCGAACCCAGTTCGGACGCCACAAGCCCAAAGGGCAGCCCCCATATGAATGGCAGCACCATGAGCATCACCAGCGTAAGGCCCGGCCCCGCTTCCGGAATCATGTTTTCAATGCCGTAGCAACCCGCTGCCACCAAGGAAAATACCATGAACACGACTGTCGTCGTGGACATTTTATGTTTCCTCAGCCCATGGCTGGCTGTATCCATCGCGGCAGCCGGCCGCGTCCCGTCACTCATGCTTTTCCTCCTTTCCCGCCAACGCAACAAGGAACGCAAGTTATTGAATATCATTATATCCGAAGCACCTGAAGAAAGCAATTGAATTCGTCAGATCCTCAGATCTCTCAGATCTCTCAGATCTCCCGGCGGCCTTCTATCGCTTTGGACAACGTGATCTCGTCCGCGTATTCCAGATCGCCGCCCACGGGGATGCCGTGCGCGATGCGGCTCACGCGGATGCCGACGGGCTTGATGAGACGGGCGGCGTACATGGCGGTCGCCTCCCCTTCGATGTTCGGGTTCGTGGCAAGGATGACCTCCTTCACCTCGTCGCTTTGCAGGCGGAGCAGCAGCTGCTTCAGGTTGATGTCCTCCGGGCCGATGCCGTCCATGGGGGAAATGGCGCCGTGCAGCACATGGTACAGGCCGCCGTATTCCCGCGTGCGCTCGACGGCAGCCACGTCGCGCGGGTTTTCCACGACGCAGATCAGGCTCCTGTCGCGGGCGGCGTCCGCGCACACGCCGCAGGGGTCGGCGTCCGTGAGGTTGCCGCACACGGAGCAATATTTCATCTCGCGCTTCGCTTCCAAAATGGCCTCCGCGAGGGCGGAAACCTCCCGCTCCCCCAGGGAAAGGATATGGAAAGCGAGGCGCTGGGCGCTTTTGCCCCCGATGCCGGGCAGCCTTGAAAGTTCGCTTATGAGCTTGCTCAGCGGTTTCGCGTAATACTTTGTCGTCATGGGCTACATCAGTCCGGGGAGCGACAGGCCGCCCGTCAGCTTGTCCATTTCGTTGCGGGACAGTTCGTCAACCTGGCGTATCCCCTCGTTGACCGCCACGATGATCAGGTCTTGCAGCATTTCCACGTCGTCCGGATCCAGGACGTCGGGGCTTATTTGCAGGGACGTCAGCTCTTTCTTTCCGTTCACCTTGACGCTGACGGCGCCGCCGCCCGCCGTGGTTTCCACCTCTTTTTCGTCTATTTCGGACTGCATTTCCACCATTTTCCGCTGCATGGCCTGGATCTGGCGGATCTGCTGCGCCTGCCCGCTGCCGCCCTGGCCTCCCGCGCCCTTGTTCGGGTTTCCGGGCTTTTTGCCGGCTCTCATTCCTTTGCCCATATGATTTTTCCTCCGATTTTTGTTTGCGCCCGCCAGATTCATTCGCCCGCGATGGTTACGTTTATGTTGAGCGCCTTTTCTATCTGCTGCGCCAGCTCTTCCGTCGATTGCCCCGCGGCGTTCGGAACCGCGGCCCCCGGGTTTCCGCCGGGGCCGGGCGGTTTGGGTTCCCCGCCCTCGCAAAGACGGCAATCCATCCGCAGCGCCCGGCCCGCCCGCCGGTTCACGGCCGCTTCTATCTGCTCCCGCGCTTCTTTGGCGGCTTTTTGCGTCATTTCGTCGAACGCCTCCACGACGAAGGTTTTGTCGCCGGTTTCGGCAAGGCGGCTTCTGTCCTTGAGCCTGAACAGCAGGGGCTTTCCTTTCGAAACTTCTTTTACGACCTCCTGCCAGTTTATGGAAGACGGTTGGAGGGTGGACGGGGCTGGGGTTGGGGCGGAGGACGGAGCCGGGCTTGCTTCCACCGGGGGTACGCCGGCCTGGGGTGCGGACTCCGCCGGGCTTGCTTCCGCCGGGGGTTTTCTCTCTGCCGGGGGTGCGTTGGCCGGGGGGAGACGCTCCGCCGCGCCGCCCGCCTTCCGCGCCGATCCCTCCGCCTGCCGTGCAGACGGCGCAAAAGCCTCCGGCGCCGCCATCTCGATCATCCCAACCTCCAGCAAAACCCTCGGCTGCGCGGACCACCGGGCGTCGTTCAGGATTTTCGCAAGCCGGAAGATGCTGGCGTTGATAAAGGCGGGCGAAAGCGCGCCGCTTTGCGCCTTCAGTTTTTCTATGTTTTCCGCCGACATGTTCAGCACGTCTTCAGGCCGTTTAAGATGCTGCAGCAGCATAAGATTTCTGAAATGTTCAATCCAGTCCTTAATCAGCTGCCTTTCGTCCACGCCCTCCGCAAGCAGCCGGTCCAGAAAAACCAGCCCGCCGGACACGTCCCCGCCGGACATCTTCGCCGTCAGTTCGGTCAGCCGGTCCGCGCCGGGGCTTCCCAGAAGCTCCAGCACCGTGTCCCGCGTAACTTCCGCCTCGCCTGCGGAAATGCACTGGTCCAGCAGGCTCAGGCCGTCCCTGACAGAACCGTCGGCATTGGAGGCAAGCAGGCGCAAGACTTCCTCCGTGGCGCGCACGCCCATTTCACCGCAGATGTCCGCCATGCCGCGCCGAATCATCTCCGCCGGCACCCGTTTGAAGTCCAAGCGGAGACAGCGGGAAAGGATGGTGGCGGGGAGCTTCTGCGCCTCCGTCGTCGCAAGCACGAACATGACGTTCTCCGGCGGTTCCTCCAAGGTTTTCAGGAGCGCGTTGAACGCGCCCGTGGAAAGCATATGCACCTCATCGATGATATAGACCTTGCACCGCCCGGCGCCCGGCGGGTATTTTACGCTTTCCCGCAGTTCCCTGATATTGTCCACGCTGTTGTTCGACGCGGCGTCGATTTCAATGACATCCACAAAAATGCCGTCGCGGATGGCGGCGCAGCGGTCACAGACACCGCAAGGGCGTTCCCCCTCGGAGAGGCAGTTCACGCCTTTTGCGAGCAGGCGCGCCATGGTGGTTTTTCCCGTGCCCCGCGTTCCGCAAAACAGATAAGCGTGCCCCGTCGTCCCGCTCCGGATCTGGTTTGTCAATATTTTAACGATGTGTTCCTGCCCCAAAACCTTGCTGAAGGTCTCAGGCCGGAACCTGCGGTATAACGCAACGTACATACGCACCTCTTCGGGCAATTTTTTGCGAAAGGACGGGGCCAAAATCGAATTGCCCTTTGATAGCTCCGCAGCCCCGGAGAAGGCTGATCCGCGGCACATGGGAAGATTCGCTTATCGCTGCTTCCTTCCGGACCTGACGAGGTTCACGGTTCCCCATTGCGCAGGGCCCAAACCGGCACATGCGAAGCTATCAAAAAGCAATTCCGTCAATATCTATTATATGGATAGCCGGCGTGAAAGTCAACGCTCTATTTCCCTGATTCCCGGATTCTTCACGGCTCACGGCTTCGTGCGTTTTTTAGGCGGGAAGAACAAGAACGGCAGGCAGGCGACCGTGCGCAGCCATGCCGCCGCCGACAGGGCACAGTAAACTGCGTATTGAAACAGCACAAGCTCGGCAAAGAACTGCCAGAAACCTTCCCTGTCCAGCGTCAGGACATATATGCCGGACACCTTGGCCGCGTAAAACCCCGCCGCCGCGGGGACGTACAGCAGCAGATGAAAGGGCAGGAGGCGCAATGTTCCGCGTACCGTTCCCGCGTCCAGCGCCTTTTCCACCCAGTGCCAGATAATGAGAACGCACAGAAGAACCGCCATCCCAAGCATGATGGCAATGGGTATGACGCCGAACCGGACGCCATGCCGTCCTTTTTCATGGCATGCCTTTCGTTACTCCCGGCTTTTCCGGAACGAATCCCGTGAAGCTGTGCGGCGCCCTACCCCTCACGGCGGGCGACGCCGTCCTTGTATCCCGGCAGCACGTTTTTGACGAAATGGCAGTAGCCGATCAGGTGATGCGCCACGTCGTCGTCCCGGACCCTGAAATAGTGGTGGCGTATGAACACGCCGTACAGCATCTTGTCCGGGTTTCCGTAATACATCGCCATCTCCGGGAACAGCACGCCGTTGAGCTGCCGGAACAGCCGCGCCGTGAGCGCTTCGCCGAATTTGTCCATGTCGTAGTTCTCCAGCAGCTTTTCCTTGCCCAGGGCCTTGATCTGCGCGACCATGCCGGAGGCCGCGTTCAGCATCTCCAGGAAAGTCGGCCATGTGGTGAGCCGGTCTATTATGAAGTCCAGTTTGTTGGTCGCGTTTTTGAGGCCGAATTCAAAATACCTGTCCTCCGGCGCGTATTGGACCAGTTCGTTCACGGAGTAGGAAAGCCAGTGGTCGTAGTATTTGTCGTACCGGTTGTCAATGAAAAATTCGAATGCCTTTTTCACGGTGCTGAGGTATTTTTCGTCCTTGGTCGCCGCATAGAGTTTCATCAGCCCGTAACAGGCTTCGCCGGAATAGTAGACGATGCGGAACTTTTCCTTGACGCTCATGTCCGGGTATTGCAGCACATGGGTGAACTGGCCCGTGTCATCCTGCAGCGTGCAGATGGTGTTGGCGATGCGGACGGCTTTTTCCGTGATGCCGGCGTCCGCCCCGAAAAGTTCGGCATACATCTGCATCGCCACAAGGGACAGCCCCAGGGATCCGAGCCTTATTTCATCTTCGTTTTCCTTGTCCACGATGACTGCGGTTTCCGCGTCTATCTCAATATAATACTGATCCATGAAATACGCATACGTTTTCCGGATCGTTTCTACATAGCTTTCGTCTTTGGTCAATTTGTAGATTTCCATCAATGCCATGACGGACAGGCAGTGGCGGATCGCGTTGTATGCCTGGATTTCGCGGTCGAAGACCGGAAAATAGCCATAGACGAACCTGCCGTCGTCCATGGCCGTGCTTTTCAGGTAGGCCCCGCTTTTTTCGGCCAGGTCCGTAAGCGCGCCCGCGTCCAAGCTGTCCGTCACGCGGATCCCCTTTTCCAGGCCGCCGTCGTACAGGTCATGGTACTGTTTTTCCTGTATGTCATAAAAACAGGATTTGGTCCGGAACTTGATGACAGGGCCGAGATCCTTTTCCGAAAAGACAAAGAGCCTGTCTATCAGCCGCCTTCTTCTCAGGAAATAAGTGATGTTGTGGTCGTGCAGCGTGGGCGGACCCGTTTCCGCGCCGTACTTGATGAGGCCGGATCCGTTGATTTCCTGCTCCAGAAAAGCGAACTGGTAATCCTCGTCCAAGGCCAGGCCGCTGCGGTAATAATGCTTTTTCGTGGCGGCGAATTCCTTGTACAGCTCATCTTTCGAAATGCTTTCCTCTTCCGAGACGAAAGCCATGCTGATCCACTTGGGCGCGGATTCTATGCCCGTGATTTGCTTCAGGGCCTTGCTCCTGGCGGCCGAAAAAGCGGTTTCCATCGTGTTGCCCGATCCGACAAAGGTGGCGGCTCTTTTCAGCCCGTCTGTCAAGCTGATAAAAACTTTCTGCTTCTTTGTGTCCGGAACCAAAAATCCTTCCATGTTGCGGGAAAAGAGGTCATTGAGGTCCTGCTTTAGGTTTTTCGCTAAATTGTCCATTCCGTAACGCCTTTCCTGTGTCTTGTATTTATGGCACCGTTATCATTGTACCATAAAAAAGCATTTTGGTATATCTTTATCAAAAATGCTTTATCAAAAATGCTTGCGTCCCGACTTTAACAGCAGTAGAAGCGCGTACCCGTTGCGGTTGCAACGGGTACGGCAAGTTTTTGCAGTATTTTTTTGCAGTCACATAAAAAACGCTTTGTCGATAGCGTATTTGA
>JAITOE010000245.1 GCA_031290135.1 Eubacteriales Family XIII. Incertae Sedis bacterium | reverse complement strand
AAACCGTTATCAGGGAAAATGAAATCAAAAAAGAACGCGCCTAAGGGAAGGGAGGATCGCAGAATGCCGGAAACACAAGATAGAAACCGAAGAAAGACAAGGGTCGGCATGGTCGTCAGCGACAAAATGGACAAGACCGTGGTCGTCGCGGTGGAAGACTTCGTCAGGCACTCCCTTTACGGAAAAGCGGTAAAGCGGACAAAGAAATTCAAAGCACATGATGAAGAAAACCAATGCAACATCGGAGATAAAGTAAGAATTATGGAAACCAGGCCCATTTCAAAGGATAAGCGGTGGAGGCTTGTGAACATAATCGAAAAGGTGAAATAGGAGGCGGCTTAAAATGATTCAGACGGAAACAAGACTGCGCGTTGCCGACAATTCCGGGGCGAAGGAGCTTTTGTGCATTCGCATCCTGGGCGGAACCAGCCGCCGCTTTGCAAACATCGGCGACATCATAGTATGCGCCGTTAAAGTAGCCACGCCCGGCGGCATTGTCAAAAAAGGGGACGTGGTGCGCGCCGTGATCGTCAGAACAAAGACAGGCGCCCGCAGGGTGGACGGCAGCTACGTCAAATTCGACCAAAACGCGGCTGTGATCATAAAAGAAGACAAAAATCCCGTCGGCACCCGCATATTCGGGCCTGTGGCAAGGGAGCTCCGCGAAAAGAGCTTCATGAAAATCGTGTCTTTGGCGCCGGAAGTATTATAGGAGGTACTGGAGATGCGGATTAAAAAAGATGACACGGTGCTGGTAATCACCGGCAAGGACAAGGGGAAGCGGGGCAAGATCCTGAAAGTGCTGCCTGAAAAAGGCAAGATCATCGTGGAAGGCATAAACATCCAGACAAAACACGCGAAACAGACCCGGAAAACCCCAAGCGAGATCAAGCACCAGGAAGGTCCCGTTGACGCGTCCAACGTCATGTATTACGACAGCAAAGCAAAAGCCCCCACGCGCATCGGTTACCGCGTCGAAGACGGAAAGAAAGTCAGGACATCCAAAAAAACCGGCGCACTGCTTGATTGAGAAAGGAGGGGATGACCTTGGTGCCAAGGATGAAAGAAAGCTACAAAAAAGAGGCCTTTCCGGCTTTGCTGGAAAAGTTTCATTACGGCAATGTGATGGAAGTCCCGAAATTAGAGAAGATCACCCTTAACATGGGACTGGGCGAAGCAAAAGACAATACGAAGCTCATGGAGACCGCCGTGGAAGAAATGGCTGCCATCAGCGGCCAGCGGCCCGTCGTGACGAAAGCAAAAAAATCCATCGCGAACTTCAAAGTCAGGGCAGGCATGCCGGTGGGCTGCAAAGTTACGCTGCGGGGCGACAACATGTATCTCTTCGCGGACAAGTTTTTCAACATCGTCCTCCCCCGCGTCCGGGATTTCAAGGGCGTCAGCAAGAATTCATTTGACGGCAGGGGCAATTATTCCATGGGCGTCAAAGAACAGTCAATATTTCCTGAAATTGTCTATGACAAAGTAGACAAGGTCAAGGGTATGAATATTATTTTTACTACTTCGGCGAAAACCGACGAGGAAGCCGCGGCGCTCCTGACACTGCTTGGGATGCCGTTTGAAAAACCAATCCCGCAAAGGCAGGATGACGTCAGTGCGGACAAGCTGAGAAGGGAGAAAGGCGATGGCGAAGACATCTCTCAAAATAAAGCAGCAGAGAAAACCGAAATACCCGACTAGAGCATATACCAGGTGCAGGATCTGCGGGCGGCCGCATTCCGTGCTGCGGAAATACGGGATATGCAGGATCTGCTTCAGAGAATTGGCATATAAAGGTGAGATACCGGGCGTAAAAAAGGCAAGTTGGTAAAGGAGGTATATGGCAATGACCATGACAGATCCCATTGCAGATATGCTCACAAGAATTAGGAATGCAAACACGGTAGGGCATACGACCGTAGATGTCCCGGCGTCCAGGATGAAAAAATCCATCGCCGGAATCTTGACGGAAGAAGGATATATAAAAGGTTTTGACCTGATCGAGGACAGCAAACAGAACGTGCTTCGCATACAGATGAAGTACGGGACAGGCAAAGAGAAGGTTATCAGCGGAATCCGGAAAATCTCAAAACCCGGACTGAAGGTCTACGCCAAAGCGGATGACGTGCCAAAGGTGCTCGGCGGCTTAGGCATCGCCATCATTTCCACATCCAACGGCATCATCAGCGATAAAGAAGCGCGCAGGCGTAGGATTGGCGGCGAAGTGATCTGTTACGTTTGGTAGGAGGGGCGAAGAATGTCAAGAATCGGTAGAATGCCCGTCGCGATCCCTGCCGGCGTGGAAGTCAAGGTGGACGCGGGCAACAATGTGTTTGTCAAAGGGCCCAAGGGCGCGCTACAGGAGAAGATCAGCAAGCTGCTCCAGGTGGAAATAAAAGACAGCGTGCTTTCCGTCACCCGCGCCAGCGACGACAAGGACTCCCGTTCCGTCCACGGGCTGTCAAGAAGCCTGATCGCCAACATGGTAACGGGCGTCACGGACGGTTTTGAAAAACGGCTCCAGATCAACGGGGTCGGATACAAAGCGGAAAAAAAAGGAAAACTTCTGGCTTTGAGCCTGGGGTATTCACATCCCGTGGAACTGGAAGATCCCGAAGGAATTTCCACGGAGACGCCGGCGCCCAACGAGATCATCGTAAGGGGGATCAGCAAGTCGCTGGTCGGGAATTACGCGGCGAACATCAGAAAATGGCGGCCGCCGGAACCCTATAAGGGAAAAGGCATCAAATACGCGGACGAAATTATTCGCAGGAAAGAAGGAAAGGCCGGCTCCAAGAAGTAGGAGGAAAAAATGGCAAAGGAAAGCAGGAATGACAAACGCCTCGTAAGGCACAGAAGAGTCAGGAAAAATTTGCACGGAACTCCTGAAAAACCCAGACTGTGCGTATTCAGAAGCCTGAAAAACATATCCGCCCAAGTCATTGATGATGTAAGCGGCACAACCCTGGCGGCCGCATCGACGCTGGACAAGGATATCAAATTGCAAGTCTCGAACGGCGGAACCCAGGAATCCGCAAAGCTTGTGGGCGTGGCTGTCGCGAAAAAAGCGCTGGAAAAGGGCATTTTGGAGGTCGCTTTTGACCGGGGAGGATTTCTTTACCACGGAAGGGTAAAGGAACTGGCTGACGGTGCGCGCGAAGGCGGGCTCAAGTTCTAGATTAGGAGGATTGAGGATGATACGGCAAAATACGATAGACGCATCCAAAATGGAGCTGAAAGAATCCATCGTGAGCATCAGGCGTGTCGCGAAAACCGTAAAAGGCGGCAGAAACATGCGGTTCAGCGTTACGGTCGCGGTGGGCAACGAAGAAGGCTACGTGGGCGTCGGACTCGGCAAAGCCAGGGAAATCCCGGAGGCCGTCCGGAAATCCATCGAAGACGCGAAGAAAAAATTGATTTGCGTCCCGATGGTCGGCACAACCATCCCGCACAGATCCCTGGGCATATTCGGCGCGGGGCAGGTGCTGATCATACCCGCCGCACCAGGCACCGGCGTAATCGCGGGCAGTTCCGTGCGCACGGTGCTGGAACTTGCCGGCGTCAAGGACGTGCGGGCGAAGTCCATCGGCTCCAACAACGCCGGAAACATGGCATATGCCACCATTGAGGGTCTGCGCGGCCTGAAAACCGTCGAGCAGATCAGCCGGCTCAGAGGCAAAACAAAAGAAGAAATTCTGGGATAAGGAGGTACAGGCAGATGGCTGGCAAATTAAAGATCACATTGACCAAAAGCACCATAGGCGCCCCTCCCAACCAGAAAAGGGTGGTGACAGCGCTGGGGCTTCGGAAAATGCACCATTCGGTCGAATTCCCGGACACGCCGCAGACACGCGGAGCCATAAAAAAGGTGAAACATCTCCTTACCGTGGAAGAGGTGTGAACGACGACTTTAAGGAGGCTGTATTGATATGAAACTACATGAGATGACAAAGTCCGCAGGTTCGACCAAAGCCCCCAAACGGAAAGGCCGGGGCACGGCTACGGGGCAAGGCAAGACTGCGGGCCGCGGCATGAACGGCCAGAATTCCAGAAGCGGCGGCGGCACAAGGCTGGGCTTTGAGGGCGGACAGATGCCGCTATACAGGCGGATTCCGAAACGCGGCTTCACGAATATCTGGAGAAAAGAGTATATCGCGCTGAATGTGGACGAGCTGAACCGCTTCGAAGAGGGTTCGGAAATCACGCCGCAGCTTCTTGTCAGCTTGGGTCTTGTGAAAAAATCTGCGGATGGAGTCAAAATCCTCGGCGATGGGACGCTGGAAAAGAAACTCAGCGTCAAAGCACACAAATTCAGCAAGACCGCAATTGAAAAAATTGAAGCAGCCGGTGGAAAGGCCGAGGTGATTTAGGATGAATATATTTCGGACGATCTCCCAGGCGTGGAATGTCCCGGATATTCGAAAGAAGATGATATTCACCCTCTTAATGCTTCTGATATTCCGTCTGGGCGCGAACGTGCCCGTGCCTTTTATCAACAGGGACACGCTGGCAGGATATTTTGGCGACGACGCCGGCTTATTTCAGTTTTTCAATTTATTTTCCGGCGGGGCATTCAGCAATTTTACCATATTTGCGCTCAGCATCACGCCGTATATCACGGCATCCATCATATTGCAGCTTTTGACGATAGCGGTGCCGTATCTGGAAGCGCTGGCCAAAGAAGGTACGGAAGGCAGGAAAAAAATCGCGCAGTACACCCGCTACCTGACCGTCATACTCGCGTTCATACAGGCGATAGGGCTTACGTTCTTCCTGTTCAAGCCGGCCTTGACGCAAGATGATTTCTTTTCCCTTACCCTTGTCGTACTGACCCTGACGGCCGGAACGGCGTTCCTGATGTGGCTTGGGGAACAAATCAACGAGAACGGCATAGGAAACGGGATATCGCTTATTATTTTCGGCGGCATTGTCGCCAGAGCCCCCGCCGCCGTCTGGGAAGCGTGGATGCAGTACAGGGCGCAGACCGTGGCGCTGCTCTCCCTAATCCTGTTCGCGCTCTTCGCCCTTGTGGTCATCATCGGCACGGTGGAAGTGCAGCAGGGACAGCGGAGGATCCCCGTCCAGTACGCAAAGCGCGTCGTCGGACGGAAAATGTACGGCGGACAAAGCACGCACATTCCCATCAAGGTCAACCAGGCGGGCGTCATCCCGGTCATCTTTTCCCTGTCGATCCTGCAGTTCCCGCTGACCATCCGGTATTTTGTGCAAAATCCGGGATTTTCGGAGTGGATCGACAAATGGCTGTCGCCCAGCGGGCAATACGGTGTATGGCTTTATGCGGCCCTGAACATCATACTCATTATGTTTTTCACATATTTCTACACCGCCATCACGTTCAATCCCTTAGAGGTCGCAAGCAACATGCGGGCGAACGGCGGTTTCATACCCGGCATCAGGCCCGGCAAGGCAACGGTGGAATATTTAAACCGGGTGATGACGCGGATCACCTTTGTGGGCGCTGTGTTCCTGGCATTCATCGCGACATTGCCCACGCTGATCCAGCAAAGCACGGAACTGCAGATCGGGTTCGGCGGCACGTCGCTGCTCATTGCGGTGGGCGTCGGCCTGGATACCATGAAGCAACTGGAATCCCAGATGATCATGAGAAACTACCAGGGTTTCCTGAAATAGACAGATTCATGGCAAGCTGCGGGGGATTGAACCCGTTTGCATAAATAAGAGAGGCACTAAGGATGTCGTGTGTCCGGCGAGGGGCCGGACAGGGGAGAGCGTGTATCATGAAGATGATTATGCTTGGCGCGCCCGGTTCCGGAAAAGGAACACAGGCTGCGCGCATCAAAAAACACTTTGGCGTTCCCGCGATTTCCACCGGGGACATTTTCAGAAAGAACATCGCGGACGGAACGGAGCTGGGGAAAAAAGCGAAGGCATACATGGACAGGGGAGAGCTTGTCCCGGACGAGATCGTGATCGCGATCGCTTTAAACCGGATCGAAGAAGACGACTGCAGGGACGGATTTCTTTTAGACGGCTTCCCCAGAACGGTGGAACAGGCCGAGGCATTGGACAAACGCCTTGCGGACAGGGGGCAGCGCCTGCGTTTCGTGCTTTTGATGGAGGTTCCGGACGTGCAGCTCGCGGAACGGGTTACCGGGCGCAGGGTATGCAAAAATTGCGGCCTGTCCTATCATGTGGCGCATATGCCGCCTGCGGAGGAAGGCGTCTGTGACAGCTGCGGCGGTGCCCTGCACCAGCGAAACGACGACCGCGAAGAGACCGTAAAGAACCGCATCGGCGTATACAACGCGCAAACCGCGCCGCTGATCGGTTACTATGAGACGGCAGGCATCCTGAAGCACTTAGACGGCACGAAAGGGCCGGAGCGCGTATTTGAGGACATTGTGAAAGTTTTAACCATATGATTATCATTAAATCGCCAGAAGAGATCCAGCTCATGCGGGAATCAGGAACGGTTACGGCAGCCATACTGCGGGAACTCGCGAACCTGGTCAAGCCGGGGGTCAGCACGAAAGACATCGGTGATTTTGTCGAGAAGAAAATCCTGGCCCACGGGATGCAGCCCACGTTCAAGGGATACAACGGTTATCCCGCCGGCGCATGCGTGTCGGTCAACGACGAGGTCGTCCACGGCATCCCCAAGAAATCCCGGCTCCTGCGGGAGGGGGACATCGTAAGCGTGGACGTCGGCAGCACCTGGAAGGGCTATGTCAGCGACGCGGCAAGAACCTATGGCGTGGGACAGGTCAGCGAGGCGGCGCGCCGGCTGATCGAGGTGACGGAGGCAAGCTTCTTTGAGGGTCTGAAATACTGCCGCGTCGGATGCAAGCTTTCTGACATCTCGTCCGCAATCCAGCAGAAAGCCGAAGGGGCGGGTTTTTCGGTCGTGCGGGATTTTGTGGGACATGGCGTCGGCCGCAGCATGCACGAAGACCCGCAAATTCCAAACTACGGAAAAGCCGGAAGGGGTCCCCGGCTGGCAAAGGGCATGGTTCTTGCCATAGAGCCCATGATTAACGCAGGAACCTATGAAGTGGAAGTGCTGCAAGACAACTGGACAGCCGTGACCGCGGACGGCAGCCTTTCCGCGCATTATGAAAACACCGTGGTCATAACAGACGGTGAGCCTGAACTGCTCACGCTGTAAAGAATTTCGGAACAAAAGTATTACCATGAATGAATTCTGTAGCCACAGCGTGGCGGAATGAGGGCAAAAGTGTGGAAAGCTTTCCACACGCCGCCGGAGGCAGTTAAATGATAATTTGCCCCATGTGGCGCGGATTGTACAAAAGTATTACCATGAATGAATTCTGTAGCCACAGCGTGGCGGAATGAGGGCAAATTATGGCGAAAAAAGACGTCATCGAAGTGTTCGGCACCGTTATGGAGGCCCAGCCAAATGCCATGTTTATCGTGAAACTGGAAAACGGATATGAAATACTCGCGCATATTTCCGGGAAGATCCGGATGAATTTCATCAGGATATTGCCGGGAGACCGTGTGAAAGTGGAACTGTCGCCCTATGATCTGACGCGTGGCCGGATCACATGGCGTGATAAATAAGCTTGCCTGAAGCGGCGTCCGGACGCGGGGCCTGATCCAAACGCGCGGACAAAGGATAAGCCTGAAGGAGGGAGAAGAAATGAAAGTCAGAAGCTCGGTAAAACCGATTTGTGAAAAATGCAAGATCATCAAACGCCGCGGAAAAGTGATGGTGATCTGCGAAAACCCAAAGCATAAACAGACGCAGGGATAAACAGGAAGGAGAAAACTATGGCACGTATTGCCGGCGTTGATTTGCCAAGAGACAAGAGAGTCGAAATAGGTTTGACGTATATTTTTGGCATTGGCAGATCTACAGCGACTAAAATTTTGAAAAAAGCTGACATCAGCCCCGACACGCGCATCAAGGATCTGTCTGAAGAAGAGGCCGGGGCAATCCGGAAGATCATTGATTCTGACTACATGGTGGAAGGGGATCTCCGCAGGGAAGTCTCCCTGAACATCAAACGGCTGATGGAAATCGGCTGCTATAGAGGCATCCGGCA
>JAITOE010000124.1 GCA_031290135.1 Eubacteriales Family XIII. Incertae Sedis bacterium | reverse complement strand
GACCCGGAGGATGCCTTCCTGTACGCCACCCGCGCCGTCGTGCTCGCAGGAGGGCGGATCATCGCCGACGCGCCGCCCGCAAAAGCGCTCGCGCCGGAACTGCTTTCCGGCCTGTACGGCATAGAAGTGGCGCTGGGCGAAATTGTATATAAAGGAAAAAAAATCCCGGCCTGCGTCCCCGGCGGCGCCGTTTATACCTGAGATAATCCTCCGTCGTTGCGAGCAACGCGAAGCAATCCAGTTGCCCGCTTTCTGGGTTGCTTCGTCGCTTCGCTCCTCGCAATGACATAGGAATCGCTTCCATCGTTTAATGGTTGAAATAACAACAAGGAGAAAAACATGTTTGCCTGGACAGATCAGCGGCTGCGCTGGCTGCAAGATGCCATAGACTATACGGGCTATTACGATGAAATCGCGCACTATATCCGCCCGTGCCTTTCGCCCGCGGACAGCCTCTGCGAGATCGGCTGCGGCCTTGCCGGGCTTTCGCTGGCACTTGCGGACGCCGTCCGGGACGTGCGGGCGGTGGACGTGAACCCCCTCGCCGTCGAATGGGCGGACGCCGTCATACGGGACCGCCGGACGGAGAACATAGAAACCGCCGTCATGGACTGGCGGAACATAGACAGGACCTACGACGTGGTGGCGTTCAGTTACTTCGGCGCCGTGCAGAAAGAATGGAAAAAACTGGAATCCATCTGCCGGAAATACGTGGTGGCGGTGCTGTCCGCAGGCGCGAGCGGCCTGGGCTTCGCGGGACGGCTGTACACGCCGGACTGGGACGACCCGAACGGCAGGGAGACAGTTCCCACGGTGCGCGCCTTCCTCTTGGAACAGGACGTGCCCTTCACCTTGGCGGAACAGGAGCTGGAATTCGGCCAGCCATTTAGCCAACGCGAAGAGGCGATGGATTTTCTGGACTGTTACTATAAGATAGAAGGGGAAACGGCGAAGCGGGCGTATTTAGACGAAAATCTGGAAGAAAAAGACGGATTCTGGTATCTGCCCAAGCGCAAACGGAGCGGCGTGTTCATCATCGACATGCAGGCGGCGCGACAAGTATTTCCATGAACGAATTTGTGTAGCCACAGTGTGGCAGAATGGGCAAATTATGATTTACAGCGAGTCAATGCCGGCCGCCGCGCAGGTTCTGGGGCTGAAACGGGGCGACATCGTCACCCTGTCGGGCGGCGGCGGCAAAACCAGCATCATGTTCACCTTGGGGGCGGAGCTGGCCAGATACGGATTCCGGGTGCTGGTCGTCACCACGACACATATCGGCGTTCCGAAGCCGGGGGAGGCGGACTGTCTGCTCATGGCAGGCGAACGGGAGCTGCCCGCGTTGTTGGACACGTTTTTTTCCAAGGGCGCGGGGCTTGTGGTGGCGGGCACGGGGATGGAAGAAAGCTTCCGGCTCTGCGCAGTGTCGCCTGAGTTTGTTTGCAGGATCGCCGGGTGCGGAACCGTGGATTTCATCCTGATCGAAGCGGACGGCGCGGCCATGAAGCCCTTTAAGGCACCCAGGTCATACGAACCAGTCATACCCGCTTGCACGACCCTCGCCCTTACGGTCGCCGGTCTGGATGCCTTGGGCCTGGAATTGGACGCGCGGCATGTGCATCGCCCGGAACGGATCGCGGCGCTGACCGGGCTTCGGGAAGGGGAACGGATCGGCTCCGACGTCATGGCGGATGTCCTCTGCCACCCGGAAGGAGGCCGGCGGAACGTGCCGGCGGGGGCGCGATGGCATCCGGTGATCAACAAAGTGGACAGCGAAAAACACGCCCCCGCGGCCCTTGAACTCGCGGGCAGGCTTCTGGAGAAGGGCGCCGGGCAGGTTTTTCTGTCAAGCACCTTGGACGGACAGCTCCGGATAGATTTGGTGGTTTGATGGGAAATTTGAAAAACGGAGGCGCGGATGCCGGCGGGGAAGCTTCCGGCAGGAAAGTCTGGGAAAATGCCGCGCACACGATAGAAAACCAGGGCGAGGGCTATGACGGCTGGCTCGACCGGCACTTCGAGAGTCTCCGCGAAGAACGGGCGGAACGGTGCCCGGATGGGGAGCCGCACCCGGCGGATATGGCGGGCCTGAACGTCATAGAGCTGGGCTGCGGGACGGGGGACGACACGGCTTTCCTCGCCGGCACGGGCTGCGCCCTCACCTGCTGCGATTTCGCAAAAGAAGCGCTGCGGCGGATGAAGCTGCGCCATCCGGGGGTAAAGACGGCGGAATTCAACCTGCTGGATCCTTTCCCATTGGAAAGCGCCTCCGCCGACGCGGTGGTCGCCGGCCTGTGCCTGCATTTCTTCGACGATGATGAGATGAGGCGCATCCTGCCGGAGATCCGGCGCGTCCTGCGCGGCGACGGCGTGCTTTTCTGCCGCCTGAATTCGGCGAAGGACTATATCCCCGGACTGCGCGAAGAGGAAGAACGCCTGCTCTCGCCCGGCATCTACATGACGCCGGAGGGAAAAAAGCGCTTTTTCGACGCGGAGGCTGTGCGCCGCGTCTTCCGGGACTGGGACATCGCGTACATGGAAGAACGGGAGACGGTGAAATTCGGGAAGCCGAAAACGGCCTGGGAGCTGGCATTGCGTCCGCGCAGGTTCGCCGCGCACATTTTTCTGACGGGGCGGCCGGGCGCCGGGAAATCAACGGTGATCCTGAAAACCGTGGAGTGGCTGCGCCTGCGCGGGGAGATAAAAATCGGCGGGTTCAAAACCGTGTTCGGGCGGGAGAACGTGCCGGGGCGCGGCGCGGTGTACATGCTGCCGTGGGGAGCGGACGCGGAAAATCCGCCGCCGAGAGCGGAGGTCGCGTTCCGGGACAGAGCAGAAGCCCGCTTCGAAAGCAAGCCGGAGGCCTTTGATGAAATCGGGTGCGGACTCCTGAAGGCACCCGGTCCCTGCGACCTGCTGATCATGGATGAACTGGGTTTCATGGAATTCGCCGCGCACCGCTTCCAGGCCGAAGTCCTGTCCGCCTTAGACGGCGCCGTCCCGGTCCTGGGCGTAATCAAGCCCCAGGACATCCCTTTCCTGAATAAAATCAGAGCCCATAAAAACGTACAGGTTTTCGAAGTGACCCCGGAAAACCGCGAAAAAGTCCGAACCGAAGTGATACGCCTGACGTTACTACTCACCTATGCAACATACAGCCGCGATAACAAGGCAGCACTGCGTCCGGCAAACAAGATCGGAAACGGCCAAGACGGCCTTGGGAGATGAAGCGGGGACGGCAAAACCATTG
>JAITOE010000235.1 GCA_031290135.1 Eubacteriales Family XIII. Incertae Sedis bacterium | reverse complement strand
CTGGAAAACCGCATCCGCGACGCCTTTGGCTTTGAGGGAACCTCAATCAAATTCGTGTTTCGCGGAAAAGGGGACAAGGATGATTGAAAATTTCGGAGCCTTGCGCTATGAAATCACGCATATCGACGCCAACCACATGCTGCTTACCGGATGCGTGCTGCTTGCCTATTTCGCGGGGACGGTTTCCCCGTCCATCCTGCTGGGGAAGCTATACGGCGTTGACGTGCGCAACACCGGGAGCGGCAACGCGGGAACGACAAACGTCCTGCGGGTGATAGGGAAAAAAGCCGCAGTCATCACCTTGGCCGTGGATATTTTCAAAGGTTTTATCGTCGTGGCGCTCGCCAAGCCCTTTGGCGGCGGGGCGTTCGCGCTTCTGTGCGGCTTCGCGGTGCTGTGCGGGCATATATGGCCCCTGTTTTATGACCTGAAAGGCGGGAAGGGCGTGGCGACCGCCCTGGGGGTGATCCTGGCGTTCGATCCGAAGATGGGCCTGATGCTCCTGTGCATCGCCTTGGCGCTGATCGCGCTGACGCAGCGCGTGTCCGTCGGCGCACTTGTCGCCGCCGCCGCGTTCCCGGTATTCATGCACAACATGCACCCGCCCTACTTTGTCCCGGCGCTGCTCATCGCCCTGCTCCTGTGGCTGAAACACCGGCAAAACATCAGGCGGATCATCAGGGGCGAAGAACCTAAACTGAACTTTCGTTCCGGCGCGGGAAAAAAAACAGAAAGGGAAACACAAGCGAAATGAAACAAAACATCGCACTCATCGGCGCCGGCAGCTGGGGCACGGCGCTCTCCATAAGCCTTGCGGGAAAAGGCCACGCGGTATCCATATGGGATCTGAACACCGAACTTCTGCAGGCGATGGACCGGGACAGGGAAAACAAACGCTACCTGCCGGGCGCACCCCTGCAGGACGGCGTCAAAATCGCCTTCGAACTCCAGGAAGCGCTTTACGGCGCGGACATGGTGCTGTTTGCCGTGCCGACGCAGCACTTCCGAAGCGCGGCGCAGGAATCCGCCCGGCACATCCAAAGCGAAACCCCCATCGTCAACGCGGCGAAAGGAATTGAGCAAAAGACGCTGAAAACCGTGTCGCAGATCGTGGCAGAGATTCTGCCGGGCCACCCTTTCGCGGTCATTTCCGGGCCCTCCCACGCGGAGGAAGTGGGGCAGGGGATGCCGACCACCGTGGTGGCGGCGTCCGAGGATCCGGAACTGGCGGAATACGTGCAGGATGTCTTCATGACCGGCCGGCTCCGCGTTTATACGAATTCCGACGTGAAAGGCGTGGAACTCGGCGGCGCGCTGAAGAACATCATCGCCCTGGGCGCCGGCATATCCGACGGCATGGGTTTCGGCGACAACGCGCGCGCCGCGATGATGAGCCGGGGCATCTACGAGATATCCCGCTTGGGCGAAAAATTGGGCGGCAGAAGGGAGACGTTCTTCGGGCTTTCCGGGATCGGCGACCTGATCGTGACCTGCACCAGCCCCCACAGCAGGAACCATCGCTGCGGCGAGCTGATCGGCGGGGGGATGGATCCGAAAGAGGCCACGGAACGCGTGGGCATGGTCGTGGAGGGCATGTACACCACGGAGGCCGCCTACCAGCTGGCGCAGCGGGCAGAGGTCGAAATGCCCATCACGCAGCAGATCTACCAAGTCATCAACGGCCGGATGGACGCCAGGGACGCAGTGAGCGCCTTGATGACGCGGCAGAAAAGGCACGAGACGGAAGCGCTGCTGGATGCTTGAGGGATCATGCTTACTGTTATGAATCTCAGGTATAAACGGCGCCGCTGCGCCCTTTGTCGTTGCGAGGAGCGAAGCGACGAAGCAATCCAGTGCCTGTGGATTGCTTCGCGTTGCTCGCAATGACGGAGGGAATACGCCCGCCCCCCAGCTAAGTGGATTCGTTCCGTTTGGTGACGGAACCCGCCGTGACTGACTACTCAAAAAACCAACGGCTGCTTTCTTCGTACAGGTTGCGAACTGTCGTCGGGATATCTTCGCCAACGGAATCGTCCTGAGGCTTGTTGTCCGCCGGGTTGAAAATATGTTGACGATACATCATATTCCAGAAACAGGGCCGGTATTTCTGCACCTCTTCCCTTGGAGCGGCCCATTTTCCGTCGTTAAATGCAGATGCCAAGGTATCTTTTTCATGGATGCCCTGGAAAGACCGGATCTTCCAGATCCCATCCCCGTTCTTCTCCGCCTTGTAGTGAAGGCGTACATAACTGTGCAGATCAACGAGTTCGTCGCCCAACATATCGCGGAGCTGTATTGTGCAGATACACTCCGCAATGGCCTTGTTGCCGTTAAGCCATATGACGACGTTGCTGATTTTGTGTTTGGATGGATGGTTTTTGACTTTCGCCATCTCCCGGGATTTGTTCACGAAACCGTCCACGTCGCCTTTGAACCACGAAGTCCATACTTTCGCGCCGTCAAAGTAAAGCGCACGTTCTTCGTCGTAATATTCGTAATCGCGGCAGTATCGTTCAAACTCGATCAACTCCCTGATATTAAATTTGTCGAGCATTTTTTCGGGCGTGTTTGCACCCATCGGCACTTCATAGAAAAATTTTTCCATCAATTGCTTCCCTCCTTCATTCCTTCCTCTTTCAATAATATTGCCATTTAGCGCTTCTCACATAAAGATGTTTGGAAGAACCAGCGATATGTTTGGGATGTAAGTGATAAATGCCAACCCGATAATGTATAATACAACAAACGGCAAAGCCGCCTTCGATATCACCACCAATTCCTTATCTAAAACACCTTGGGCGACAAAAAGATTGAGGCCAAAGGGCGGCGTGAACATTCCTATCGTCAGGTTGACCACGTATACAAGACCCAGATGAACGGGGTTGATGCCTAAAGCCATTGCAGTCGGCGTCAACAGCGGAACCAAAATCAGAATCGAACTGCTGGAATCAAAAAAGCATCCAAAAATCAAGAGCACGATATTCAGGATGACTAAAAATCCGATGGCGTTCATAGATTCAAACAAAAACACCAATTTTTGAGGCGTCTGCGTGACGGTCAGCGCTTGTGCAAAAACGCCGCTGCAGGCAATCAGAATAAATACCTGGCCCGCCGTCAGGCAGCCGTCTTTCAAAACATGAAGAAATTTGTGCAAATCCATGTCTCTAAGCACGAATACGCTCACGATTGCCGAATATGCCGCAGAAACAGCGCCCGCTTCCGTTGGCGTGAAAACACCGCCGTAGATGCCGCCTAAAACAATCACGGGAAGAATCAATACCGGAATGGCCCTCTTCAGGGATCGCTTTTTTTCAGACCGTGACGCTTTTTCAATTTGCGTGTCGCTTTTACAAACCACAAACAGGTAAATGCCAATAACCGCAACTAAAAGAATGCCGGGGAGAACGCCGGCCAGAAAGAGCTTCGCGATGGACACCTCGGCGACGACGCCATAAATGATCATCCCGATGCTTGGCGGAATGACAGCACTCAGCCCGGCAGCCCCGACCAAAAGCCCAAGCGTTTTTTTTTCGCCATACTGTTTATCCAAGGGTTGATAAAGAATCTTTGAAAATGTGGCTGTCGCGGCAGGCGGAGAGCCGGAGATTGCCCCGAACAACGCATTGGAAAGCAAACAGGCAATGGCCATGCCGGCTCTCATATTCCTTAAAAATGCAGAACACATATCGATGAGTCTTGGCCCCAGAGACCCGCCCGCCATGAAAGAACCCGCCAAGATGAAAAACGGTATAGCCAACATGCTGTTCTTCGTTACAGATTCAAACATCGCGGAAACAGAGCCTTGAAGCGGCATATGATTGATAAAAAGCTGCATATAAATGCCGGCAGACAATAAAGCGATATAGATAGGCATATTCAATGCCATGATGCCGAAAAGGATAATGAATACAGGAATCATTTCAATTAGCATCCGTCCATTGACCTCCTTTTCGAGCGAAAATAATCACAAGCCAAACGGTGATGATGATGACAAATCCCACGACCATCACACTAAAAAACCAAACACGCGGCAATCTCAAAATGTTTGTAGCCACATGGCTGGCCGCCATGTTTTGTGTAAGAGTGATCCCATATCGAATCAGGATGCCCATGACCGCGATTGTCCATGCGCCGCGTATGATTCGGAAAACCTTTTTCGCAGTTCCGTTTTTCAGTTTTGACATCAAGATCCCGATACAGAGTGCTTTGTCAGCGCGCTCAATATAGGCTAAGGACAGAAACAACATCATGACAACGAAATAGGTGGAAATTTCTTCTGCCCATACAATAGGCATATTGAAAAACTTACGGGACAGTGCGTTGACGACTTCCAATCCGCATGAAATTGCTAATAATGCCGTGGCGATATCAAAAAGAATCTCATTTATTTTGCCGACAATTTTAACAGCAGGATTCATGAGCGTTCCTTTCTTTGTTATTGCACCGATAACTAAACCTTGGAGTCGTGACGGTCTTTTTTCCGTCAGGCTTCGTTGGCGGAACCCGTTGATACAGCCAGTATCAGCGGAACCCGCCGCCTTGCCTGGCGAAAAA
>JAITOE010000096.1 GCA_031290135.1 Eubacteriales Family XIII. Incertae Sedis bacterium | reverse complement strand
GATTTTTACGAATTCCGCGCGGGAGATGGGGTTTTCGGGCTTGAACGTGCCGTCCTCATACCCGTTGATGTACCCGTAATTCACCGCCGCGCCGATTTCGCCGGCAGCCCAGTGGTCCGCGATGTCGCTGAAGCTCACGGCAGCGAAAGCCGGTGTTGCCGGGCCGGCGCCCAAGCCTGCGGCAAACAGCGCCAGGACAGCGATCCAACTCGTTATTTTCCTTTTCATTTTCCCCACCTCTCAAAAAGAATCACGTTGCAATTTATGATACTATATTTTATACTTTTTTTCCCATTGTTGCAAGCAGAATAATTTTGGTTTCTATAAAGTGGTTTCTATAAAGTCCGTAAGGACGGAGTTCCGGACGCGCAAGACCCTACAGCGCGAGCAGGCACAGCGCCATCACGCCCATCCCCGCCACGAATCCGCCGAGAGACAGGCGCGGATTGATCGCCCGCGCCGCCGGCAGCAGTTCCCACAGCGCCGCGTAGGTCATGATCCCTGCCACCGCCGCCAACAGGACGTAAGTGGCGCTTTCGTCCATGACGGAGGACAGCGCCAGATACCCGATGACCGCGCCAAGCGGACCCGCCATGCCCGACGTAAAGGCGTACAAAAACGACTTTCCCCGGTCGCGGGTGGCGGAATACACGGGCGCGCTGATGGCGACGCCGAGGGGGATGTTATGCAGCCCTATCGCCAGCAGGAGCGGCGCGGCGGCGCCGGGTTCCCGCAGGGCTACGGTGAAAGCCGCGAAGCCCTCCGGGAGATTGTGGACGGCGATGGCGACGGCCGTGACAAATCCGGTTCGAAGCAGGGCTTCCCTGTCCTGCGGTCCGCCGGGATGCGTTTCACCGGAAGAAGCCCCTTCCGCTTCCGGGACGTCCGCATGGCACCCGTGTCTTCTGGGAAGCAGTTTTTCGATCAGGGGAACAAAGAGCATGCCGGCTAAAAATGCCCCCACGGCCACCGGCGCACCCGGCCCGTCCGCCGCCCGCAAATAGGACTGCGCTTCCGAAAAAATTTCCGCCAGCGCGACATACAGCAGCACGCCCGCCGAGAAGCTCAGACTGGCCGCCAGAAATGCGGGACTCGTTTTTTTTGAAAACAGCGCGGACAAACTGCCGATCCCAGTGGAAGCCCCCGCCAGCAAAATAAAGATGAATGCCCGGAGCGCGTCTTCCGGGACGCCCCCCGGAAGCGTCATCGGATTTCAATCTCCCGCACGGGCGGCCGTTCCAGCGCTGCCCCCACAAACGCCTTGAACAGCGGGTGTGCGCGGTTCGGGCGGCTTTTAAATTCCGGATGGTACTGGACGCCCACAAAAAAATCGTTTCCGGGGATCTCTATGGCTTCCACCAGACGTTCGTCGGGCGAGAACCCGCAGATGCTCATGCCCGCCGGGGGCAGCGCCTCCCGGTAGTCATTGTTAAATTCGTAACGATGCCGGTGGCGTTCCAGAACGGAGTCCGTCCCGTAGGATTTTTGCAGGACGGATCCCGGAAGCATGTCGCAGGGATACGCGCCCAGCCGCATGGTTCCGCCTTTGGGGATGTTCCCGTGCTGGTCCGCCATCAGCCCGATGATCTGATCCGGGGAATTCGCGTCGAATTCGGAAGAATTCGCCTCCGTGAGTCCCAGCACGTTCCGCGCGAATTCTATCACGGCGATCTGCATCCCCAGGCAGATCCCCAGGTAAGGCACGTTGTTTTCCCGCGCGTACCGCGCCGCCCATATCTTCCCGTCTATGCCCCGTTCCCCGAAGCCGCCGGGGATCAGGATGCCGCCGCAGTCGCGCAGCGCCGCTTCCGCCGTTTCCTCCGTGATGTCCTCCGCTTCAATCCACACGATTTCCACCCGCGCCCCCGTTTCATAGCCCGCATGGCTGAGCGCCTGCGCCACGGAAAAGTAGGCGTCGTGCAGTTTGATGTATTTGCCGACCAAGGCGATCCGCACGCTTTTTTCGCGGCTCCCGATCCGTTTCAGCATGTCTTTCCAGTCCGAAAGATCCGGATCCGGCGCGTGGATCTGGAGTTCACGGCAGACGATCTCGGAAAAATTTTGCTCTTCCAGCATGAGGGGCGCTTCGTACAGCAGGGAAAGCGTCTTGTTTTCGATGACGCAGTCCGGCTTCACGTTGCAGTAGAGCGCGATTTTCCGGCGGATGTCCTCGCCCACGGAACCGTCGGAGCGGATCACGACGATATCCGGCGAAATGCCCATCGACTGCAGTTCCCGCACGGAATGCTGCGTGGGCTTGGATTTGTATTCGTGGGACGCTTCGATGTAAGGCACCAGGGTCACGTGGATGTACAGGCAGTTCGCCTTTCCGATTTCCAGCGCGATCTGCCGTATCGCCTCCAAAAACGGCTGGCTTTCGATGTCGCCTATCGTCCCGCCGATCTCCGTGATGACGATGTCCCCCCGGTTGCTCTCCCCCGCGGCAAAGATGAATTTTTTGATTTCGTTCGTGATATGCGGGATGACCTGGACGGTTTCGCCCAGATATTCGCCCTTGCGTTCCTTTTGCAGCACGTTCCAGTAGACCTTGCCCGTCGTAAGGTTGGAAAAGCGGTTCAGGTCTTCATCGATGAAGCGTTCGTAATGTCCCAGATCCAGGTCGGTCTCCGCGCCGTCTTCCGTGACGAAAACCTCTCCGTGCTGGGTGGGGCTCATGGTGCCGGGGTCCACGTTGATATAGGGATCCAGCTTCTGCGCGCTCACTTTCAGCCCCCGCGCTTTCAGCAGGCGCCCCAGCGACGCTGCCGTGATCCCTTTTCCCAAACCGGAAACCACGCCGCCGGTCACGAAAATATACTTGGTCATTCTTCCCTCCGCTTTATGCCGAATTATTATATGCCTATTATACTGCTTTCTTTATCTTTGCACAATAAGAAAAAAGCACGGGCCTGTGCGGCGGCATGCTTTTTGCGTCACTTAGGTATGATAGGCGCTGGATTGCTTCGCGTTGCTCGCAATGACGGAAAGGATCCCTACTTCACGCTGTACAGAATATCCCCGTAATAGGGCAGCGGCCAGTCCTCCTTGCCCACCAGCGTTTCCAATTCGTCCACGGAACCGCGCAGGGACTGCATGCTGTAAAAGACCTCCGTTCCGTAGTAGCGGGCGTTCTCCAGCGTGTCGTCGAAATCCCCCGCCTTCCGGATCGCCTCCTCCAGTATCTCCAGATCCTTCTGCAGCGTCCCCGAAAGCCCTGCCAGCCGCTCCGTCAGTTTGGCTTCAAACGAAACGTCCAAGCTGTCGGAAATGCCTTTTTTGAGCCGCAGCGCGTTCGCCACCTTGGTGGTGTAGGAGATCACGGCGGGGACGATCAGCCGGTGCGTGAGGTCGATCATCGTCTGCGCTTCGATGTGGAGCGTCTTCGCGTAATTTTCAAGGAGCAGTTCCACCCTTGAATACACTTCCGATTTGGCAAGCACGCCGTGTTTTTCGAACAGAGCCACATTGGCGTCCGACATGAAGACCGGCAAGGCGTCCGCCACGGTAGCCAGGTTCAAAAGCCCGCGTTTTTCAGCCTCGGCGCGCCATTCCTCCGAATAGTTGTTGCCGTTGAATATGATCCGCTCATGCTTCTGGATGGTCCGTTTCACGAGCGCGTTCACCGCGGCGATGAAGTCATCCGCTTTTTCAAGTTCGTCTGCAAACTGCGACAGGGCTTCTGCGACGATGGTGTTCAGGATGAAATTCGGCCCGGATATCGACAGGGCGGAACCCACCATGCGAAACTCGAATTTGTTCCCGGTAAAGGCGAAGGGCGACGTCCGGTTCCGGTCCGTCGTGTCCTTGGGGAATACGGGAAGCACGTCCACGCCGATTTCCATCGTTGATTGGTCTTTTCTCTCGTAGTCCGTGTCGCTTTTGATGGTTTCCAGGATTTCCGTCAGCTCATCGCCGAGAAATATGGAAATGATGGCGGGCGGGGCTTCGTTCGCGCCCAGCCTGTGGTCGTTGCCCGCGGTCGCCACCGATATGCGCAGCAGATCC
>JAITOE010000072.1 GCA_031290135.1 Eubacteriales Family XIII. Incertae Sedis bacterium | reverse complement strand
GATTAAATCGGCAAACCGGCTATCGCTTCTTTTATTGAAAACAGCCTCATTGTGAGGCTGTTTTAGTTTATCATGCGCGTAGATGATTTTGAAAGATGTGTTTGCTTGGACGCTTACGTTTGATCAAACTGCTGAATTCAATAATAACCAGGCTGGAAACAATCGATATCAAAGAAGCGGAGGAATTGGAACTCGTCAGCGGGGCTTTCCGCGGAGAATACGAGATGATTGTCATACGCGAAGAAATACTGCCGGAAAACAAGTTCAGGAAATACCCCATACTCCGCGAAAAGGCTGTCGCGATGCTGCGGATAAACCATAAGCTCGCAAATTCCGGCAAGATCAGGCTGATTGATTTAAGGGACGAAAATTTTATATTGATGGATAAACTGACAGCCCCGTATAAAATATTTTACGGGGCTTGTCTGAAAGCGGGCTTCGAACCGAATATTGTACTCGCGCCGCGAATAGAATCCATCATCATAAGCAATGTCCGCGAAGGCGAAGGCATCAGCCTGATGTTTGAGTCCGACACGGAAGCGGAAACTTTTAATTTCAAAGATATATGCTTGGTGCCGCTCGAAGATGAGGTTACAAGCCGAATCGTATTGGCGGCACCGAAGTCAGCGAAAGTATCAAGGGCGGAGAAGATCCTCGCGCGGGAGCTGCATGCTTTGCATACCGGTACCATGAAGCAGTAGTGGGTTTTCATACCCTATAGAGCCATATCGCACAATCATGCAAACGGATTCAATGCCCCGTAGCTTGCTGCGGGGTTGTTTGTCGTGCCAAAAAAAATAAATAAAAAAGCGCTTGACATTGGGAAATAATGGTATATAATATAATTACTGGAAAAACAATGGGCCCAACGGGCCGTAAAACGGGGGTGGTATATTGAAATACTTGAGGCTATACGCAGGGATCCTGCTGTTGATCCTGGCGGTTTCAGGGCTGATTTTTTGGGAAACGACGGGACGCGACAGGGTGATGATGGATGAAGTCATCGCCGCCAGCCGGGACATCCGCGCCGGAAGCGTCGTGGCGGCGGACATGCTGCAGCTTGTGCGGGTACCCAAGGACAGCCGGATCGAAAACGGTTTTCCGGCAGGCGAGGAATCCAAGCTCATCGGCAAAAAAACAGCTTCGCCCATCGCCGGGAACCAGCAGATATCTTCCGTCAATTTTGTGGACGAAGACGAGGAAATGAAAGCGGACGAGGCGTTTTTCGTAATCCCGGCGGAGTGGATCGCCATGCGGACAAGCGCCCTGCGGCGCGGCGACACCGTGGAGATATATACGTGCGGCTATGAAAGCAGCGGAGCCTACGAAGGCGATGAAACCTACGACGGCAGCGGAGCCTACGAAAGCGATGAAACCTACGAAGGCGAAGAAACCTACGAAGACAACGGAACCTATGAAAACAGCGGAGCCTACGAAAGCGATGAAGCCTGCGAAGGCATGAGCCTGGGACGTTACCGCTTAGCCTTTGTAAAAAACGCGGAGGAAGGGGAGGTGCGCGACATGCTGCCGTCGGGAGAGCTTCTCTACGAGCCGGAGGAAACCTTTGCGCGAACCGACGCGGATTCCGTCATCGACCATGTGGAGATCATTGCCACGAAAAGCGACTACGCCCGGATCCGCGAATATGCGGCAGTCAGAGAAACGCCGTCCCTCCTGTTGGTGCAAAGGGGGCGGACACAATGAGCGGAAGCTTTGTCTTTCACGGGATAGACAATAAAGTGGGGACGACCATGGTCGCCGTGTCGGTGGCGGAAGCGCTGGCAAGCATCTTCCCGGAGAAAAAGGTGCTGTTCCTGGCGCTGAACGGCCGCGAAAGCACGGAATACGTGCGGGAGGAAGCGGAAAGCATCGACAGCCTGAAAAGCCGGCTCGAAAGCAGGATGCTCGGCGAGGAAGAGCTGAAAGCGCACTGCAGGAACGTCCGGAACCTCTTTCTTCTGGGCGGCGTCGGCAACGAAGAGGAAGAACGGTACTACCAGCCGGAGCTGGCGTCGCGCATGATAGAGCTTGCGGGCAAAAGTTTCGATTTTACGGTGATCGACAGCGGCAACCGCTTGGACAACGGGCTGGCGTTCGGGGCCCTGACGGCCGGGACGGAACGCTATTTCCTCTTGACGCAGCAGGAAACCCTGCTTTCGCGCTGGGAAAAACGCAGGCCCCTGTATGAGAACCTGGGGATCACGCCGAAAGCGTTCATTATTAACAACTACATGGAAAACGACATCTACCCGCTGGAATACGTGGCGCGGCGCATCGGCGCGGACAAGGACGAATTCCATAAAGTCGCGTTTTCCTATGAGGGAAGACGGGCGGAGATAGAGCATAAAACCCTCAGACGGGACGCGGGAGGCGCGTTCGCGCAGGACATCGTCCGACTGACCGAATCCCTGGTCGGCGGGGCGCCGGAACGCGATGCGCGGCAAAAAAGGAGAAAACTGCCTTGGAAAAGTTTTATTTAGAGAGCTATCTGGCGGAAAAACTTCCGCAGACCCGAAACAGCATAGGCTTTTCCGAGCTGTGTGCGCGGATCGGCGCGGAATTCCAGAAAGAATGGGAGGAAGACCGGCGCAACGCGGACAAGATTCTGGGCATACAGAAGCGGGCCATCATCGGCTATGAAAAAGAGGTTTCTTATTTCAAAAATAAAATTGCCGGGCTCATCCGCAAAATCAAGGCGGAAAAAACGGAATTTCCGGCTTGGCATGAAAGCTTGGAAGCTGCGGTGTACCATGAAAACTGGGGGCTTGCCGGAATGGCTGAATGGTTTGCGGGCGGACATCTGGAAAGCAGCTCGGCAAAGATCATCGGGGACAGGATCTATTTTCTGGAAGACGGCGCAATGCGCCTGAAACCGCAGAGAATCCATGCCGACAGGCGGGAACAGATGGTGCGGGCTTTCCTGCTTTTGACGCCGGACGAACGCCTGGACAAGGACTTCCATGAAATTTACATGCTGGACGGGAGCCGCGTGACGATATTCCGGGGCGGCATGACAAAACCGGGGCAGGACGTCATCATTTTCCGGCGTTACATCATCCCAAGCTACAGCTTCGCGGAGCAGACGCTGCGGGGCACGATCCCGCCGGGCGCGGCGGCGCTCTTCCGCAGCATGGTGCGCGTGGGTTACAACGTAGCCTTTTGCGGGCCCGTCCGCTCCGCGAAGACCACGTTCCTATCCACTTGGCAGAGCTGCGAGGACAGCAGCTTGGAGGGGGTCATGGTGGAAACCGATCCGGAAATCCCGCTTCACCGCCTGATGCCGGAAGCGCCTATCATACAGGTTCTGGCGGACCAGGAACGGCTCAGGAACATCTCGAAGAACCTCCTGCGAAGCGACGCGGACTATTTCGTGCTGGCGGAGGCGCGGGACGGCATTGCGCTGGATACCGCCGTCAGAATGGCGCGGAAAGGGACGCGCCGCATGAAAATCACCTTTCACACGCGGGATCCCTTGGCGTTTTCCCATGACGTCGCCGTGGAAATCGTGCGGAGCATGGGCGGGGAACTGGAAGAAACCGCCAGAAGGGTGGCGGGGAGCTTCGACTACGTGTTCCACTTCATCCAGCTGAAGAAAAAGAACCAAAAACGTCTGCGCGGCATTTACGAATTGGGCATAGACGCGGAAACCCGGCAGATCCGCATGACAGAAATATGCCGTTACCTGCATGGGGAGGACCGCTGGCGGTGGACCTGCCACATCGGCGCGGACAAGCGTGAAGCGGGGAAGAGGACGCGGAAGCGTTTTGCGATTTTGAAACGGCGCTGAAACGTCTGGCGGCAGGGGAGGCGACGGACGATGCGACGGACGGGACGTCGGGAGAGAGGGGAGGTGAAAGCGGATGATACGGGCGGACACAGTCAACATGTTTGCGACGGCGGCGCTGTACACCGCCTTTGCGGGGGGCGTGCTGCTGCTCATCCTGCCGCAGCTGAAAACCCTGGCGCTGCTGTTCAAAACGCGCCGCAGGCTCTATCTGGGAAAGCGGGAGGCCAGGACGGGCGCGCTGGAGGGACATGTGGCGGGACTGCTCCAGACCGTCTTTGCGGACAGGGCGCCGGCCAATGCCTTCTGGGCCGTGAGCGGGGTTTTGCTCGTCGGCGCCTTTTGCGCGGGCCTGCAAAACATGAACGCCGTTGCGGCCTGCTTTATCGCCTTGCTGGCGGGATGCACGCCCTACCTGCTGCTGCGGATCCGCGCGGAAGGCGTCAGCAGGCGGGGAAGCCATGAAGGGGAACGCTTGGTGGCCGCTTTCCTGAACCAGTACAGGATTGAAAGCTGCAACGTCTATGAAACCCTGGAAAAATTGGTGGCGGGCGGCGCGGAATTCCGTGTATGCAAGCCTTTCCTCTTCCGTCTGCTGCTGGAAATCCGAAGCGCGGGCAGCAGCGAGATGATACAGCGCGCCACAGCCCGTTTCGCGCGCGCTATCAACACGAACTGGAGCCGCATGCTCGCTTACAACATAAAGCTCAGCGCGGAGCAGGGCATGAATGTTTCGCCCGGCGTGGAGGACATTCTGGTGCAGCTGCGCGAGGCCAGGGCGCGCATGGAGGAAAGGAAACGGCTGAACGCAGAATCCGTCCGCATCGTCGTGTTTCTCGTGCCCGCGCTCTACGTCGGCTCCGTGTTTCTTTCGACAAGGTTTCTCGGCATGCCGCTGCCCCTGTTTTTAAAAAACCAGATCGGCACGCCGGAAGGCTTCATGCTGCTGACGGTGGCGGCCTTCCTGTTTTTCGTGAACGTAGTCCTGATTGAACTCGTCACGCATCAAAAGATGGATTATTAGAAAGGGGTGCGCGAATGGAAGCCACATATATGATCTATGCCGCCTGCATAGCCTCCGCCTGCTTCGGCCGCTGGCTGACGCTTCCGGCCAGAAAACGCCTGACGCTGCTGGAACGGGGAAGAACGGGCGTCCAGCGGGCGGAAAACCGCCTGAAGCTGCAGAAAGAGAAATGGCGCGAGCGGATACAAAAGGAACGGAAAGAGAAAGAAATCTACGAAGCCATCAGCTTTCTCCGGAACGTCACCGCAGTGGGGATGAGCGGGCGGATGAGCGCGGACCTCGTGCTGCAGAAGCTTTCGGAAAACAGGGGGGCGCTGCAGACGGCCTACGCGAAATCCCTGAGCCTGCTGCGTATCAATAAGCGAAGCGAGGCGGAAGAATGCTTCGGGGAGGCTGTAGGCGACGGGATAGGCCGCGATTTCATGCGGGTGGTGCTCCAATGGGACGACGTGGATCCGAAAGAGCTGACCGCGTCGCTGGTGTCCTACCAGAAGAGCATGAAAGAAATGCGCATCACGGCACAGAAAAAACGGGACGAACTTGTCAGCGACCTGATTTACGTGCCCGTCGTCGTCAACATATTGGTGATCTTCATGAACTTTATTTTAGTGGCGTATTTTTTAGAGCAGAAGGAAGTGCTGCAAAGCCTGTTCTTTTGAACGGACGGCGACACTGCCTCTCACACAAGGAGAAAAAAATGAAACAGACAATTATCCTGCTGACCATGGTCATTCTGGGCATCGCGATTTCAGCCATGATCCTCTCATTTAAAGAAACGACGCAGGTCATTACCGACAACACGAAAAGCGCGATGTCCACGCAGTTGAATCTGTGAGGCCGCGCCATGAAACAGTTTGTTATTTTATTAACGATGGTCATACTGGGGGTTGCCATCTACGCCATGATCGCGGGGCCCGGCGATGATTCCGTCCTGGGCTCCGCCAAAGAGGTCTGGCGGCAGGAAATCGACATCAGGACACGCCAGCCTTAGCCAAGCGCGGCTTGAAACGAGCGCTTGACTTGGAACAAGCGGGCGGGAAACGGGGGAACAAATGAAACAATTCATAGTCATGGCGGCGATTTTGCCCATCCTCATGGTCTTTGTCATGCAATTCGCGGTCGAACAGCAAAACCAGGGACGGATCGCGGCGCTGCAGGAGATGGTGTACAGCGCCAAGGAACAGGCAAAGCAGGAAGGCCGTTTTACGCCTGCCATGAAAACCGAGCTTGGGCGCAACATCGCCAAATATTTTGAACTGGACGAAAGCGAGGTCGTCATTGAAGCCGACAGCCAGATAAGATACCGGCGGAACCGGTTCGACGAGCGGGAGCTGATCTCCTATGCGGTCAAGGTTCCGATCAAGAAGATCATGGCGGGAAACCGCATGATGGGCATTTCTGACGAGGACAACACGGGCTTGTACGTCATAAGGGGCGAAACGGCCAGCGAGCGGCTGCCGAACTGAGGGGGCGGACGCGGCGGCGGGCGTATTCCCTCCGTCATTGCGAGCAAAGCGAAGCAATCCAGAGCGGCATGTGGATTGCTTCGGCGGTGAACTCTTATCCGGCTAAAGCCGGAGAGTTCTCGCACGGCACCTACCATCCATTTGCTGCGCAAATGGGGTTAGGTGCGCGTCGCTTCGCTTCTCGCAACGACAAAGGATGTAGCAACGGTTTTACAGGGGAAACGCGCACCGTCGATGTCCACATCCGCACGCTGCGGGAAAAGTTAGGCGCCTGC
>JAITOE010000032.1 GCA_031290135.1 Eubacteriales Family XIII. Incertae Sedis bacterium | reverse complement strand
GTGGGGGTCCAGCCCGTGAAAATCGCCGTCAGCGGCGCGCGGAAAATCGACCACGCGTACACAAGCCCGAGGAAGAGCAGCATGACTGTGCCCACAGCCAAATAGAGATATTTTTTGTTGCCGGCCATTGAGAACTCCTATCTGATAAAAATAATACAATAATAACACTGCCGACAAATTGTATCATATTTCTGCGGAAAACGGGAAGGCGGAATAGGAGGAGGACAAGACAGTGTTTTCACCATATAGGGCGGAATAGGAGGACAAGACAGTGTTTTCACCGTATAGGGCGGAATAGGAGGACAAGAGAGTGTTTTCACCGTATAATGGTTGGTGGATTCGCGTGTTTGCGATTCCTTGGGAAAACCATCCAAAAAAAGAAAGCGGGGAAGCTTGCAATGACACGCATCGTTCTCGTGCGCCACGGGGAACCGGAACAGCACAGCGGACGGATATTTCTGGGACAGACGGATGTGCCGCTTTCCGTGCGCGGACGGGCGGAGGCCGCCGCCGCCGGGGACGCGCTCGTCCGGCTCGGGGTGCGGGCGGAACGCGTCTACGCTAGCGACCTGAAGCGTGCGAAGGAAACGGCGGACATCGTGGCGGCGGCGCTCGGCGGGATCCCGGTCGTGTCCGACAAGTTGTTCCGCGAGATGGACATGGGTAGCTGGGACGGCGAATTTATTGAGGAAATCAAGCAAAAATTTCCGGAAGAGTATGCGAAACGGGGACAGAATATCCTGAATTACCGCATTCCAGGCGGCGAAAACTTCTATGACCTGCGCGGGCGCGTCGCACGCGAGTTTTTCCGCGTATGGAAGGATGAGTTTCTGCCGAAAGCGCTCCGCGGAGCCGACTGCGGAGGCGGAACGCACGGGAGGCGGCGCGGGGACGGCGGAGGAGGAACGCGCAGGGGGGTCTGTGTGCGCCGCCACAGAAGTGTCGGCGAAAGGCTGACCGCCCACCGCACGCCCGTGATGGGGGCCGAAGGGGCAGCGGCATGGCCGCAAGAAACGGAGGGAGATCTGCGGGGCGCGGACCATGCGCCGGAAGACCTTGTAATCGTAGCGCATATGGGCGTGATCCGCGCGCTCGTGGCAGAACTCACGCAGGACGATGAGGAGGCGACTTGGAGGCGGGCGTACCCGACTGGGTCCGTCACGGCGATAGACGCGCCATGCTGGCTGTTTCCCGCAGACGGATTTGATGCTTCTGGCGAGAAAGAGGGTTCATGAACATTGAAATACTGACATTGTTCCCGGAGATGTTCGGCGGGGTGCTGACGGCCAGCGTCATCGGCAAAGCCGCCGAACGAGGCCTCTTGGATTTTTCCGTCACTGACATACGGACGCACGCGACGAACAAGCACCGCAAGGCGGACGACCCCCCTTTCGGCGGCGGCGCGGGCCAGCTCATGACCGCCCAGCCGATTTTCTCGGCGCTGCGGCATATCGGCACAGACGGCAAGCGGTTGATCTACCTGTCCCCCCGCGGGCGGCTCCTTGACAAGGTGTTGATTGAAGAGCTTGCCGAAGCGCCGCGCATCGTCCTGCTCTGCGGGCATTATGAAGGGGTGGACCAGCGCGTCCTGGACCATTTCGCGTTTGAGGAAATATCCATCGGCGATTTCGTCCTGACGGGCGGGGAACTTCCCGCGATGGCGCTGATCGACGCGGTGTGCCGGGTCATTCCGGGCGTGCTCGGCTCGGAAGCGTCCCACGCCGAGGAGTCGGTCTACTCAGGCTTGCTGGAATATCCGCAGTACACCCGCCCGGCGTCCTTTGAGGGAATGGGCGTCCCGGACGTGCTCACCTCCGGCAACCACCGCCAAATCGAGCTCTGGAACTTCGAGCAGGCCCTGCGCCTGACTGCGGCGCGCAGGCCGGATATGCTGCAAGCATTCCGGGACACGCATTTCGGGGAATTGGACAAACAGAAAAAACGGATTCTCGAAACCGTCCTGCAGGACCAAACACAAGAGCCTATCCTTTGAAATTGAAAAACAAGGACAAACAACCCCAAATCACGGCAAATTCCCACGCGCCCTGTCAGGCAAACAGCCGCTCCTCTTCACGATAAAGCCAGCGCGCCACGGAAAACACGGCGATATAAAGGATCAGCGAAATACCGATGACGACGCCAGCGGCTTCAAACCGGTAGACCGCTCCAAAAAATTGCAGCAGCCGCTCATCCCCGGAAAACGTGAGGTCCATCACCTGCAGAATGCGTGTCCGCAATGTGTCGACCCCGGCAAAAGCAACCACAAACCCAGCCGACAGGACATACACCGCGACAGAGCCGCGAAAAGCGCCGCGCAGGAGCCGTTTTCGCCCGAAAGCGAAAAGCAGCAGGAACAGGACCACCGTGAGCCCGGCGGAGCCGACCGACAGCGTGAGGCACTTGTCTAGAATCGCACGGAACTGCTCCATGCGCGCTTTCTCAAAAAAAGTAAAGACCTGTATCGTCCGGCCCCGCAATTCCGATGTCAGCACGAACTCGTCCGTTTTGTGGCGAAAATAATCCGAAATCACGTCGCCGACCTGCTCTGCCGTGATCTCCAATTTCACTTCGTTCAGCACCTCCCCGCGATCCACTTCGAAGGCATAGAGATCCGGGATCCGGAACACAATGTTGACGCCTGCCGTCACGGTCGCGAGGGGGAATGAAATCGCCAGCAAAACTGAGCAGACGCCGACCAATATACTGCCGACGACATCCGCGGCGTCCCGACCCCGTCGGTCTTCCTTGTATCCGGTGATGTATTTTTTGATTTGGCGTTTCGCCTTCCAGGATCGTGCCATGGGATTTGTCCGTATGCCTACAGCCGGCGCGTTGTCGGTCGCGCGGGCTTACAGCATCTCGGCGACAATGTCATTTTTCTCAGGATGCTCCCGAAACCACTTGACGGCGTAGGGGCAAATGAGCACAGCCGTTCGGCCGTCCTGTTTGAGCATGTCGTAGCAGGCCTCCATCAATTCGCCCGCGACGCCCTTGCCGCGCAGCGAATCGTCCACAAACGTATGGTTGACGGCCACCGCGCCGCCCCTGTATTTCGGAAACGTCACCTCCGCCAGAAGGCCGCCCTCACTGTCATTTGCATAAATTCTGTTGTTGTCCTTAATGAATTCCATGTTGCCTGCTTCCCCGTTTTTCTGAATAATTTTTGGCGCGAGACGATGGATAGAACGCCTTTTCGCCT
>JAITOE010000092.1 GCA_031290135.1 Eubacteriales Family XIII. Incertae Sedis bacterium | reverse complement strand
CCCCCCGGCGCCGCCGTTCATACCTGAGATTCATAACAGCCACCTCTATGCGTTCACTGGCGAATGCCTAATTGGACGCGGCGGCCTATTGCTTATAAGTATATCACCCTATGCCCGTTTTGTGCCGTATTTTTCCGATTTTTTCCATGGCGGAAGAAACGCAATGTTTGTAGATAATGATTAGCAAATACCGTGCCATCCAAGACCGGCCGATGCAAAACTGCGAAACACCTTATCTGTTTCGCTTATCTGTTTCCTGTCTGCGGCAAGAAATAGAGCGAAACCATTATGCCCGAATGCCTCGCGATCTCTGCCGCGCGCGGCAGTTTATTTCAATTTTGCGGTATGTTTTGTCCAAAAGTTGCATTTTCGCAACGAAACCGTCCGTCATGTTTCTCCCTTATTTTACGAAATGCGTAAATATTCCGAAAATTCTTACATATTTGGTTGCGCATTTGCATCCATACAGTTTTAAAAACGAAACAGTTCCCTCACATTTTCTGTTTTCAGGCCGCGCCGGCTGATTGCCGGCAATGAAGATGGGATGAAACGCCCCCGGACGCGGCTCCGCGTCATTTGGCGTTACTGTTATGAAACTTAGGTATGTAGAACCCCTCAAACGGACCACCTCTAAACAGTAACATTTGGCACGAAACTTGCTTTATCATAATCTGTAATGTATTGCTTTTTCTCCCCCATTGCTGCCTTGCCGACATATAGAAAGGAGCTTACGAGCATTATGGAATTAACTGCGAATTTTGGATTGCTGACGCTGGTTCCCCCTATCGTAATCATCGTTTTCGCCCTGCTCACCAGAAAGACCTTTGAAGCCCTGGTCCTGGGCGCCATTTTGGCTTTCGTCATGTCCGATGGAATCGGTGTGATCGGCGCGCTTTTGGACGCGATGATGCGCGTTGTAGGCGATAACGCATGGATGTGGATGACATTGGGACTCTTCGGAAGCTTTGTGGCCCTGCTAACGTGTTCGCGCGGCACATACGGTTTTTCGCAGCTCGTGGCAAAATACGCGAACGGACCCAAGAAAAGCCTTGTCCTCGCCTGGATCCTTGGCATTATCGTATTTATGGACGACTATCTGAACATCCTGACTGTTTCCGCCGCCATGCGGGATGTGAGTGACAAACACAAAAACCCCCGCGAAATGATAGCTTATGTGATCGATTCCACCGGCGCCCCGGTCTGCGTCCTTGTTCCGCTCTCCACCTGGGCCGTATTTTTCGGCGGCGTCTTCGGCGATCAAGCGGAGCTGGCGGAGTTGGGCGGCGGAATGACTCTGTATTATCAATCCATCCCTTTCATTTTTTATGCCTGGGCGGCCATTATCATTGTGCCGTTGGTCGCCCTGCGCGTGATCCCGCCGCTGTTTGGAATGCGAAAGGCCTACGAACGCGTGGAACGCACCGGCATGGTTTATTCCGAAAGGAGCAAGCCGCTTAACGCAGATGGCGTAGAGGCAGAGGCGAAAAATGGTAATATATGGAATTTTCTTCTCCCCATTCTTTTGCTGATCGTGGTGTCGGTTTATACGGAAGACCTGCTTGTGGGGCTTGTTTATGCGCTGATTCTCCAATTGGTGCTTTATCTTCTGACGAAGACCATAAGCTTTGACGTATTTGCCCTGCAGCTGGCTAAGGGCTTCGCGAACATGATACCCATGCTGTTCATCTGCGTGGGCGCGCTGACGGTAAAAATCGCCATGGACGCCATCTCGCTGCCTGCGTACATTATCAACGCGGTGCTGCCCTACATGACGCCGGCGCTTTTCCCTGCCATCACCTTTGTGGTTGTCGCAGGCCTCTCTTTCATCACCGGAAGCAACTGGGGCATCCCGGCCGTCACGGTTCCTATCATCGCGCCCTTAGCCGTGCTCAGCGGTGCCAGCGTTCCCATGACATTGGGCGCCATCGTGAGCGGCGGCACGTTCGGAAGCCACGCCTGCTTCTATTCCGACGCCACCGTCTTGACGTCACAGGCGAGCGGAATCGACAATTTGGAGCATGCGTTCTCGCAGATTCCCTATGGCTTGATCGGCGCGGTAATCGCCGTCATCCTTTATGTCATATTCGGGGTGGCCTTGGCTTAAATAGCCATAAAGGTTATATTGGGCGAAACGAAGATTTTATACGCGGCGCAGCCGCAGAATGGAGGCAATTGTGCGAATCGTATTATTAGGCGCGGGACTGCAGGGCATTGCAACCGCTCTCGATCTTTCATGGAACGAAAACATCAAGGAGGTGCTGATCGCCGACTACAATTTGCAGCGGGCACAATATGTTTCAAATCTGTGCAATCAAAAGTACGGCGCGAAAACCGCGGCGGTTCAATGCGATGTTTCGCAGACCGGTCAACTGGTTCGGCTGATCAAGGGATATGACATGGTGATCAATGAAGTCAATTACTATTTCAACACCCAGATCATGGATGCTTGCTTAGAGGCAAAAGTGAACTATGCGGACATCGGCGGCCTCTATGTAGAAACCGTCAAACAGGTGAAATACATGGAGAAATACAGGGCAGCCGGCATCATCGGCATCATCGGCATCGGCGGGACGCCCGGTGTTACCAATGTATGCGCGCGCTGGGCCGCAGACCGGCTGGACACGGTTGAGGCCGTGGATGTGTACTGCGCCTGCGACGATTGGTCTGCGTCCAAGAAAACCTTTGAGGTGACCTATGCCATCGAAACCATCATGGATGAATTCCACATGAAACCCATTCAATTTCTGGACGGAAAATATGTGGAGGTCGCACCCCGCAGCGGAGGGGAAGTCATTCAATATCCAAAACCCATCGGTGAAATGTACTCCTATTACATTATGCACTCGGAAATCGGTTCCCTTCCGGAAACTTTGAAAGAGAAAGGCATCAAACGCTGCACTTTCCGCATCGGCTTCCCGGAAAGCATCAAGGAAAAACTGGAATTCCTCCATGGCCTGGGATTCAGCAGCAAGGATTTTGTGGAGGTGGACGGGATGGAAATCAAGCCGGTTCGCGTTTTGAAAAAAATGATGGAACTGCAGCCGGACGATCCGGATGCTACCATCAACGACTGTGATATCATCAAAACGGTCGTGACGGGCGCAAAGGATGGCAAGCGCATTGAATACGCTCTGGAAATGGTCTGCCGGCCCGTCAAACGGTGGCCTGAGCTTCTGGGCGCACAGGTGTACATCGGCGGTGCGCCGGCCTGGGCTGCCGAATTGATCCGCACGGGCCGCATCAAGGAACCGGGTGCCTTTGCGCCGGAGCAATGCATCCCGCCGGAGGCTTTCTTTGAAGAGGCCGCGAAAAGGGAAATGTATGTGACAGCTACAATGCGCGAACTTCTGGGTTCCTCTGACTGGGATGCCGTGAATGACAAGGGGAATATCGTACAAACCCGGTAATTGCACTGAAATGAAGAGATCTGCGCGGTCATAACAAACAAATGGGAGAGGATTAAGGGTGAAAGTATTATTAGTGGGAGCCGGCGGGCAAGGCGCGCCCTGCGCATCCATTCTTGCGCATGACAAAGATGTCCGGGAAGTGGCCGTCTGCGATATCGATTTGGGGATGGCCGAAAAAGTTGTGGGGAAGATCGGAAATTCAAAGTTGCGCGCTTTGCAGCTGGACGCAGGCAATATGGATGCCGTCGCTGCCGCAGCAGCGGACAAGGACGTGATCGTTGATCTTGTATCGACGGATTTCACGGAAATCATCATGCAGGCAGCGTTAAAGGCGGGCATTCATTATGTGAATTCCGCCTTTAGCCGCGCGCTTTGGGATTTTAACTTGATACAGGGGAAGAAACCGAAGCTGTACGATGCTTTTGTTGAAAAAGGGCTTACAGCCCTTCTTGGCTGCGGAATGTCCGCCGGTTACACTAACGTGATCGTGCGGCACTATGCGGATCAACTGGATACGATGGAAAGCGTGAAAATACGCCTTGCAAAAAAAGACGCCTCCGTTTCTGATGAAGAAGAAATATTACAGCCGTGGAATCCGGGGTGGAGTCCCCGCATCGCCTTTATGGATTTCGTCAATTCCACAACTATGTTTGAAGATGGGAAGTATCAGACATACGAAGCTCCTTTCTCCGGCATAGAATCGTGGACTTTCCCTGAACCCATAGGCGCCATGCAGGTAGCGCTTCATGCCCATGAAGAGGCTTATTCCATGCCAACCACTTTTGCCGCAAAGGGCTTGCGGCACTGCAACTTCAAATATTATGTCAACAAACAGGTGGCGCCGTTGGTCGCTCTTGGTTTTGGAAGCGTATCCGAAGTCACCGTCAAGGGCGGAACGGTGAACCCTTTGGATGTTCTTTTGAAATTGGTACCGAACCCCGGCCAGTCATTTCTTGCAGACGACCCTGCCGCATTTGAATATAAAGACAGGACAAAACACGTTTCCATCATGATCGAAATCATCGGGATGAAAGCGGGCGCCCCCGTAAAATATCTGGTCACCATTCCTGACATGAACAAGCCAAGGAAGCAGATATACGACCTGTTTGGAACCACCGCTGTCAATGTCGCGCTGCCTGCGATCATTGGCATGAAAATGATCGTGGAAGGCGCAAAGAAAGGCGTGATTTTCGCAGAAGAACTGGATGCGGACAGATTTATCCACTTAATCCGGGCCACAGGATATCCCAACAGGTGGCAAACGATTTGCGTTCCCCATGAAAGATAGACCGCACCCGCTCTTTTACGCCAAGGCAAATCCGCCGATCAGATATGCAACAAAAGCAACTGCGGCGGCCATGAGCGCATAAGGGAACTGGGAAAAAGCATGCTCTGTGTTTTCGATTTTTGCGATGGCAGAGGTGATGACTGTCGCATCTGAATAGAAGCACGCATGGCTTCCAAAGGATGCAGCCGACACAATGGCAGCCAGCGTCAAGGGAATCGGTGCGCCTACAGCTGCCGCCAGCGGAACAACAATGGGTACGACTACGGCCGGAACTCCCCAGCTGCTGCTGGTGACAAAAGACAAAGTCGCGGTGGCGGCAAAGGTGATGGCGGGTAAAAGGGCCGGACTCATGACGGGTTCCAAGGAGTTGATGACAAAGGCCGGAAGCCCTATGGCAACCAGAGAATCCCTGGCCATGAAAGCACCCACCACAATGATGATCATGGGCATCATGCTTACAAAGCCGTCCATGCAAAGCTGCGCGACTTCTCCGAATGTGCAGATCCGCTGCGCCAAAACAAGGATGATGATCGTAAGGGTCGAAAAGATGCTGCCCATGAGGATGTCGCCCTGGCCGATGGCGCAATAGAGGAGAACAAGAATAGGCAGCGCAAAATTTATAATGCGCTTGGGCTTTTCTTTTCCGGGTTCAGCTGATTCAAGCTCTTTGTTGTATTGCGCGCTCCGCTCAGAATAAATCATGCCTGTGGATGCCACCCGCTCCCATGCTTTCTTCATGGCGCCTATTTTCGGAAGCACCCCTATGCTGAGAAGAAGCACGCACAGGACTGTCGCCATCGGATAAAACAGCATGGGTACCAAAGTTGCGTAGTTGGCGACTTTCGATGCGCTGTCGAAAGAAACCTCTGGCTGCCCCATGAATACCGTGATAAAGAACGCCGCCCATGAACTGACCGGAGCCAGAACTGCCACGGGTGCCGCAGTAGAATCCATAATGTACGCCAGCATTTCGCGCGGAACCTTATGCTTATCTGAGAGTTTCATCATCGTAACACCCACGGCCATGATGTTCAGCATATCGCCAATAAAAATAAGGAGGCCTACGATCCATGCGCCAATCATCGTCCGTTTCGCTGTGGTTGCGAATCGCCCGACAATGTTGGTAAATGAATCAATACCGCCTGATGCCCGCAACAGAAAAATCAATGCGCCGTAAATGCCTGTCAACAGAATGGTCCACTGTACATCTCCATCCATGACGACGCCGTAAACCATGTCCATAATTTTACCGTAGGCGCCAACGCCAAACATGACGATCCACGCCAGAACCGCGCCGATCATCAGGGAAGAAAAACTCTTGCGCGTAATAAGCGCAAAAACAATAATGACGATAGCAGGAACCAACGACAGGGCGCCATAATCACTTTCCATTTTTGCCTCCTTATACTTCTACAAATTTGTGTTCGTAGCCGCTATTTGACATGGTCTTTAAAAAGTCTTCCGGGTCCAAATCATGAGGATAGATGATTCCGGTTGGCTGTCCCCCTTTAGCAAGCATTTTAGCGCCAGTCACGGCAGGAAGAGCGACATTGATGAGCGCGGTGCCATATAATGCATACATTTTTCGCCTTGGATTGTTCATTGTAGGAATGAATATCGTGTATACTTTTTCAGCGCCGTCTTTTTTCCCGGCCACCTCCAGCATAATATAGGTCAGTTTCGTTTCATCCTGATGATCAAAATCCGCCGGATTTTCATTGAGGAATCCTTCTGACGGTTTCGGCGTCAAGGCCAGAACCATGTCCAACGGCTTCACCTGCTGCCCTTTTACGTCAATAGGCTCCTGGCTGGCTAAGCCAAGGGAAATGAGCGGCGCGATCTGCATATTCACGTAATATTTAAAGTCGCAATACGTCAATCCCCTGTCTGAAAAACGTAACGGTATGCTATAGGGTTCCTCGTGTGCGTGCATGGAAACCGGCATTCGTCCTATAGGCTCCGGGAATTTCCACTCCTCTATTTCGGAAAAGGGCTTTTCTTTTACTTCATACTTTCCATCCCGAAAGATTGTGGCGGGAAGCACAAAGTCCAACAGTGCCTGCCGCGGATCCCATCCGGGATTCCATGCGGTTACAGCATCTCCATATTTCCCCAGGGACGTATCCTTTTTTGCAAGCCGAACTTTCACGCTTTTTACTGTATCCAGACGATCCGCATAGAGACGCGCCAAGACATTGGTGTAACCCGATGACATTCCGCAGCCTAAAAGGGCAGAAATTCCTTTCGCCTGAAAAGCATCCTGTAGCTTCGGCTTTTTTCCAAGTTCCATTTTCCCATCCCACATGAAACGGTCAAATGCGGTATTCACATAATGAACGCCGGCTTCCAGAGCGCCCTGCAACACTCGGTAATAGTAAAGCGGTGTCACCAGATCGATTACAACATCTTTTCCATGCGCCGCTTCCGCTACCCTTTCGGGTACAGATGCGTCTATACGTGCGACCGATACCTTTGCGCTGTTGATTTTTGTCTGCACTCGTTCCGCAGTTTCCAGATTGATATCTCCCAGCAAAATGTCTTCCACGTCCGGATCATGAGCCAAAATAGATGCGCAGGGGCCACCCTGCCCGCCCGCTCCCAAAAGCAGTACACGCAAATTAAACACCTTCTTTCCCGGCAACTTGCTCCTTAACGGCAAAAATTCGCCGCCTTAAAATAATATGGCGCGCTTTTCACATGTCAAAGAGCGCGCCCCATTGCGTTTTCGTTTGAGTCGTCCATTGGCTTCCGAAGAAAGAACCTTCCTGTTGGAATTATCGTTTTATTCCGACTATTTCAAATTACGCAAATATTATGCCAACTTCGGCAATGTCTGGAAAAGCCTGACTTTTCCGGATTTTTGCTTCCTGTTTAGCCAGACGGCATTCCAAAAGATGCAATTCTGCAACCAATATGGGTTCCGTATATGTTTCCATCCCGAATACAACATAGCGTGTATGGTTCGTGGAATTTGTTGTTTTGCCCCTCCTTTGGCCAGTAGCTAAACGGGGACAGCGCAGTGATCGAAACGAGCGGATGCGCGAACATAGCGAACGTGCCTTACTATCCATGCATGGTTACACTTGGTTCGAAGCCGCTTGTTTCCGAGTTGCAATAAATTGGTTTCATTTTCGCAAACATTATGCCATTCTCCCGATTGCACCATAAATTACAGAATCGACATGTATTGGCCTGTGGCACAAAAGTGCTTGCGGCAGCGGGCGCCGCATGGTAAACTATGGTTATTCAGTTTGGGCGGCAAGCGGACAATAAGGGATGATGTGCTACAGTCTCCCGTGACCGCTCGTGAAGGAAAGAAGCGAAAGAAGAGGATGCGGAACATATGAAAAAAACGCCGGATTTTACACGGGATGAGGCTCTGGCCCTCCTGAAGGAATATAACAAAGAAGAATTTCACCTGCTGCACGCGTTCACCGTGGAGGGCGTCATGCGCTATTTTGCCAGGGCGCTCGGATATGGGGACGAGGAAGACTTTTGGGGATTGGCAGGATTGCTGCATGATCTGGATTTTGAGCTTTATCCGGACGAACACTGTGTCAAGGTGCAGGAAATCCTCGCGGAGAAAGGCGGCGGCCCCGAACTGGTCCGGGCGGTCGCCAGCCACGGCTACGGGCTTTCCGGTTCTGTTTTCAAGCCGGAACACGAGATGGAGAAAATCCTCTACGCCACTGATGAACTGACCGGCCTCATCTGGGCGTGCGCCATCCTGCGCCCTTCAAAAAGCGTGCAGGATCTGGAGCTTAAATCCGTGAAGAAGAAATTCAAAACCCTGAATTTCGCGGCCGGCTGTTCCCGCGAAACCATAGAAGCCGGCGCGGCCATGCTGGGCTGGGATCTGGACCGCCTGATCAGCGAGACCATCCTGGCCATGCGCAGCTGCGCGTCATGAAAAACCGGAAGGGGCGCAGCAGCGGGACGTGACCCACGTCATTGCGAGCGGAGCGAAGCAATCCATGTGCGCTGGATTGCTTCGTCGCTGCGCTCCTCGCAACGACGGAGAAGCGCACACAACGGCTTCAAATTCATGCGCCCGGCGGAAAAAAGACAAGCCGCATGACTTCGGGGAAGCAGGTTTTATTATACTGCGGGCAGGCAAAGCACTCAAAAAAAGTAGGTGCCCCCTCCCTGGGGACGGCGGCAAAGCCCCTCTTCCTGAAAAACCCCGGCGCCCGCGCCACGAGGTACAGCGCCTTGCCGCCCCGGTTCTTTACGGCTTCTATGGCTTGCTCCAGCAGGCGGGCGCCTATCTGCGTCCCGCGGAATTCCGGCTCCACGGCTATGCCGTCTATGATGTATTCGCCTTCGCGCAAAGCGAGGACGCACCCGCCCGCCAGCTTCCCGCCCTGCGCATCGTCCCGCGCTTCCCAGCACCGGACCAGATCCGTCGGCACTTCGTCTTCGGCAGAAAATTCAAGTCCGTTCCGGATGAACATTTCCACTAAGCTTTCATAACCGTTCGTTATTGTGATGTTTATCATCTCGCTCTCCTGCGCCCTTTGTCGTTGCGCGGCGAGAACTCTCCGGCTTTAGCCGGATAAGAGTTCACCGCCGAAGCAATCCTCATGCCGCTGGATTGCTTCGCTCCGCTCGCAATGACGGAGGAGTACGCCCGCCCCGCAGCTGGGTAGATTCATCTCCTGTCGCCCTCCTACCATATGGGTGCTTCCATGTCGTTTTCCGGCGTGTTCACGCGCAGGCGGCGGGACAGGACGGAGACGTCCAGCGGCAGCCTGTCGCCGATTTCGCCGTCCATGTCCGTTTGTACCTCCTGCGGGGATTCTATGCGCATCTTCGCGGTTTTGAACGAAATCACATACTTGTTTTCCGGATGCTGGCCTGCCAGGACGCTGAGCAAGAGGGGCGCCAGTTCCATGATCGGCATTTCTTTGAAAAGCAGCACGTCCAAGAGGCCGTCGTTGATCTCCGCGTCCGGGGCAAGTCGCTTGAAGCCGCCCGCCGACCGGCCGTTCATGACGAGCAGGAAGAGCATGTTGGTCTCCACGCTGCATTCGTCGCAGCGGATCCGCACGGGGACGGGGCGCAGGTTTGGCAGTTCGCTGAACCCTTTGATGTAATAGGCGAGCAGACCCAGCGTGCTTTTGACGGCGGGATCCATCTTCTGGCTCACGTCCACCATCATCCCCATGGCGAGGACGTTGACGAAAAAGCGGCCGTTGGCGCTGCCCACGTCCGCGAGGGTATATTTTTCCTCCAGCGCCACGGCGATCATTTTATCCAATTTCTGCGGAAGATCCATGTAATAGGCAAAGTCGTTCGCTGTGCCCGCCGGGAAAATCGCAAGCGGCAGATCCGTTTCGTTGCGGATCATGGCGTTGACGACGGAGTGTATGGTTCCGTCCCCGCCGGCGGCTATGATCTTGCGGTATTCCTGCGGGTTCATCTGCCGCAGCACATTGTCCAACTGCCCCGGACGTTCCTGCTGGGACGCGCGGAGGGGGATGACCAGCATGCTTTTCTTCTGGAATTTTTCTATGATGGCGTCCAAATTGCTTTTAAACAGGCCGTTTCCCGCAAACGGGTTATAAAACAGCAGAACTTTGTCCGGTTTTTTCGTACAAATCCCTCCTTATCACTCCCAGCAGGTAGAGGGAGCCGGATATTATGATTACGTCAAATTCATGCCGCCTCTGCCATGCGGCTTCCAGGGCCTGCAGGGGTTCCGGCAACGCCGTGCATAGCTTGCCCGTCCCGTGAATTTTTTCACAAAGCATCTCTGCCGGCAGTCTGCGGGCGCTTCCCGGCTCCGTCGCGATGTATTCGTCCGCGACGCGGTTAAATTGCGCGAGCATGGCTTCTGGATTTTTGTCTTTCAGCACGCCCGTGACAAACAATGTTTTCCTGCCCGGAAACAGATCCGCCGCCGTTTCAGCCAGGGCGGCGGCGCCCGATTCGTTATGGGCTCCGTCCAGAATGAAGACCGGGGTTCCGGGGATGATCTCAAACCGGCCCGTCTGGCGCGCCTTTTCCATGCCGCGCCGCAGGGCGTCCCCGTCGGTGCGGATGGCCTTCATGCTTCGCAGCAGATCGATGGCGCAGAGCGCGCAGACGGCGTTTCGCACCTGATGCATCCCCGGCATCGTGACGCGGATGTCGCTGTACGATTTCCCGGAAATCCGGACGCTGAAGCAGTAGCCCTCCGCAGATTTTTGGAGGCCGCTGACTGGCATGCGCCCGGCGTCGATGAGGGGCGCGTTCTTTTCATAGGCGACCCCCGCGATGGCTTTCGCCGCGGACGCGTCGCCCACGTGGATGATTACGGGGCGCCCTTCCTTGATGATGCCCGCTTTTTCCCGCGCGATCTCCGGCAGGCTTTCCCCCAGCTGTTCCGTATGATCCGTCGAAATGGACGTTATGACCGTGACGAGCGGATCCCGCACGATGTTCGTGGAATCGCCCCTGCCGCCGAGCCCCACTTCCAGCACGACGAATTCCACGTTCTTTTTCGCAAAATACAGGAACGCAATCGCTGTAAGCACCTCGAATTCCGTGGGCGATTCCCAGCCTTCATCCAGCATTTGCTTTACCTTTTCCATAACCCGGTCCGTACATTCCGCAAGCTCCCCTGCGCTGATGCGGCGCCCGTCGGCTTCGAAACGCTCGCAGAAATCCTCCACGAAAGGGGACGTGTACAGCCCCGCGCTGTAGCCGTTTTCCCGCAGCACGGAATAGATGTAGCGGCAGACGGAGCCTTTGCCGTTGGTTCCCGCCACATGGATGATCTTCATGCCCTCCTGCGGGTTTCCCAGCCGCTCCGCCAAGGCGGACATGCGTTCCAGCCCAAGCTTGCTTCCGAATTTTTCAAAGTCTTTTATCTTTTCGACGGCGCTTTTTTCAGTCATGTTTCTTGCCGGCCGCGCTTCAGCAGTAAACTCTTACAAAATCATAGATTTTGGAGAGCCGTGCATGGCACCTAACCCGGTTTCTTGCAGAAACCGGGTTAGGTGCTCAGTCGTTCGCGCGTTCTGCCAATTTCCTTTCCACTGTCGTCAGACGCTCGGCGATCTTTCCGAGCAGGTCTTCATGCTCCGCCAGTTTGGTCTTTTCCGCGTTGACCACCGCTTCCGGCGCCTTCCCCGTGAATCCGGGGTTGGACAGCTTGCCGGAAATCCTCGCGATCTCGCCCTCTATGCGGCGTTTTTCTTTCGTCAGGCGTTCGGCTTCCGCCCTGTAATCCAGCAGTTCGTCCAGCGCGACGTAGATTTCCGCGCCGCCGATCACGGCGGAGGCCGCTTCGGCGGGCCTGTCTTTTTTATCGGAAATATAGGAAACCGAGGACAAATTCGCCAGATTTTTGATGTGCGCTTCCTCCCGCCGCAAGCGTTCCTCGCCCTCCCGCGACGCAAGGACCACCGCCGCGAGTTTCACGGATGGTGCCGCGCCCGCCTCTGCCCGGATGTTCCGGATGCCGCGGATCGCTTCCATGGCTTTGGCGATGCCGGCCTCCGCCTCTTCCCAGCGCGGATCCGCCCGGCTCTCCGGCCAGCTGGCATTGATCAGGAGACCTCCGCCCGCGTCATCGCCCGCGTCCGCGTTCGACCGCGGCAGATGGCTCCATATTTCTTCCGTTATGAACGGCATGAAAGGGTGCAGGAGCTTCAGGATGTCCCGCAGAACCTGCACCAAGGTCCGCCGCACCGAGGCGCGTTCTTCTTCGTCGTTTCCGTACAGGCGGCTTTTGACCAATTCGATGTACCAGTCGCAGTATTCATTCCAAATCAGCTCATAAATCCGCTGCGCGGCGAGGGAAAGATCGAAATTCTCCATGTTCCGCGTCACGGCCGCGACCGCTTCCGCCGTTCTTGCTAAGATCCACTGATCCTCGTCCCGCAGCGCGGAGACCGCGCCGGCTGCCGCGCATACGTCCTCTGCCATGGGCAGGGCGTTTCCCGCCTCGTCTTTCAGGTTCATGATGACGAAACGGGACGCATTCCAGAGTTTATTGGCGAAATTTCGCGCACCTTCCAGTTTTTCCGCCTGAAAACGCATGTCGTTCCCCGGCGAAACGCCTGAAAGCAGCATGAAGCGCAGGGCGTCTGCCCCGTATTGTTCGATCACCTCCAGGGGATCCACGCCGTTTCCCAGGGATTTGCTCATTTTCTGCCCCGCGCTGTCCCGCACAAGGCCGTGGACGTATACGTGGCGGAACGGGCTTTCTTTCATGACCTCCAAGCCGGAAAACACCATGCGCACCACCCAGAAAAAGATGATGTCGTAGCCCGTGACCAGCACGTCCGTCGGGTAAAAATACGCGAGATCCGCCGTTTTTTCCGGCCAGCCGAGCGTGGAAAAGGGCCAAAGCGCCGAGCTGAACCAGGTGTCCAGCACGTCTTCGTCCTGCCGCAGCGTCCCATGGCCGCAAGCGGGGCAGGCGGGCGGGGGTTCCGCCGAAACCGTCAGTTCACCGCAGGCGTCGCAGTAATACGCCGGGATGCGGTGTCCCCACCACAGTTGCCGCGAAACGCACCAGTCCCGGATTTCTTCCAGCCAGTGCAGATAGATTTTTTCGAAACGGTCCGGCACGTGGGTCAGGCCGCCGTTTCGGGCGGCGCGGATGGCGGGCTGCGCCAGTTCATGCATCTTGACAAACCATTGATCCGACAGGCACGGCTCTATCGGCGCGCCGCAGCGGTAACAGGTTCCCAGCGGAATCACTTTTTCTTCCACTTTTACGAGGAAGCCCGCTTCCTCCAGTTCTTTGACCCAGGCCTTGCGGCAGGCGAAGCGATCCATTCCCGCGTATTTTCCCGCCAGGCTTGTCATGGCGGCGTTCTTGTCTATACAGGAGGGTTTTTCAAGGCCGTGCCGCTCACCGACCGCAAAGTCGTTCATGTCGTGGGCGGGCGTGATTTTCACGGCGCCGGTTCCTTTTTCCGGATCCGGATAGGGGTCGGAAATCACGGGTATCTCCCGGTCCGACAGCGGGAGGACCACGTTTTTGCCTGCCAGATGTCTATAGCGCTCATCGTCCGGATGCACTGCCACCGCCACATCGGCAAACATGGTTTCCGGCCTTGAAGTGGCTACGACAATGCCTTCCCCGCCGTCTGCGCCCGGATAGCGGACGTACCAGTAAAGCCCATTTTTGTCTTCGTGTTCCACTTCTATGTCCGAAAGGGAGGTGCCGCAGCCGGGACACCAGTTGATGAGCCGGTTGCCGCGATAGATCAGCCCTTTTTCGTACAGGTTCACGAAATATTCCCGGACGGCGCGGTTGCATCCTTCGTCCATGGTGAAACGCTCGCGCTGCCAGTCGCAGGAGTTTCCTAATTTTCGCACCTGTTTGGTGATTTTGCCGCCGTACACGCGCTTCCATTCCCAGGCCCGCTCTAAAAACGCGTCCCGTCCGAGGTCTTCTTTGGTCTTGCCCTCGGAGGCCAGGATCTCTTCCGCCACTTTCACTTCGGTGGCGATGCTGGCGTGGTCGGTTCCCGGAAGCCACAGCGCACAGTAGCCCTGCATCCGCTTCCAGCGCGTCAGGACGTCCTGCAGGGTCTGATCCAGCGCATGTCCCATGTGCAGCTGCCCCGTGATGTTGGGGGGCGGCATGACGATGGTGAAGGGTTTTTTGCTTTCGTCGATCTCCGCGTGGAAGCTGCCGCTTTTTTCCCAGGTTTCGTAGATCCGGTCTTCGAAATCTTTGGGCTGGTAGGTTTTCGCAAGATTGTCGCTATGTTCCATATGCTCTCCTGATTTTAACTATTCAACGATATTACCCCGGCCATTAAATGTAGCTGCAAAGTGGCGAGGATTTTTTTCGCCAGCCAAGGCGGCAGGTTCCGCTGATACTGGGCGGTATCAACGGGTTCTGCCAACGCAGGATGGCGGAAAAAAGACCGGCACGACTAGCGATATTTAGTGGCCGGGGTAATATTTCCCATCACCACGCGCAGGCCGTTGAAACGTCCCGTGTCCCGCTTTC
>JAITOE010000264.1 GCA_031290135.1 Eubacteriales Family XIII. Incertae Sedis bacterium | reverse complement strand
ACGGTCACCCAAATGCCTATTACTGTCACTATCGCACATGTGGCCACGCCTACGAATGACATCACAAGGTGGCAGACCGTTCTTGCCCTGGGGCTCATATGCGTCGCGACAATGTCGATCTCAACATGCTTGTTGTGACGGAGCAGCCATGCGGCTCCGGGGAAACCCATAACAATCATGAGCATCTTGAGAAGGTCATTGGTCCACAATATAGGCGACGGCGTGTACCTTGACACGACCTGTATGCAAGCAAGGCCAAGCGCCAATATGATGACTGCGCTTATAATGACTGCGATTCCGTTCAGCACGAAATCATAAACTCTGGCAACACCCTGAAAAAACTTACGCATTTATTTATCCCCCGTAATCCGGTAATGTTTGATTGTCTACTTGGCCAGATTAGGCAATATCAGTGCAAGGCTGGGAAAAGCCACCAACAAAAGCAGAAGGAAGCAGTCAAGAATGTTGAAAGGCATAACGCTTCTATAAATATCGGTCGTTTTGGTACCAGGAGGTGAAATGCCTTTCATTACAAATAAGAGCATGCCGTAAGGAGGCGAATAATTGCCAATCTTGATTGAAATGAGCATGAATGTCGCAAACCAGATGGGATCTATGCCAAGCTTGTTGATGATGGGGTAGAAGATGGGAATGATGATCATCATCAGCGGCGTAGAGTCCATGAAAGTGCCCAGAATCAAAACAACGAGGCCCATGAGCAAAACGATGCCCGTAATGCTAAGGTTTGCGGATATTGCAAAGGTGGCGAGCTTTGTGATGACCCCGGTGTAAGAGAGCATGGCGCCGAATCCGGCACAGGCGGCCATGATGGAGAGGATCATGACAGTAGACCTAAAAGTGTTGAACGCAACGGTCTTTATAAGTTTCCAGCCGAAAGTCTTGTTATAGATGCAAAGGAATATCGTTCCGACCGCGCCCAAAGCGGCAGCTTCGGTGGGCGTGCAAAGGCCGAGAAGTATGCTGCCTATGACAATGAAAATAATGATGAAAAGCGGGAATATATCCAGTAGCAGGGACTTCAGGATTTCCTTGAGCGTGAACTTATGCACTTCATAAGCGGGCGCCAGGGAGGGCTTGATCTTGCAGCTGATGACTATATATGCCGCATAAAGAATGCCGAGCAAGACGCCTGGCAGAGTTCCGGCCATCAGCACTTTGCCTGCCGATATTTCCGCTATGCTGGCGAACAGAATCGCGAGCGAGCTTGGCGGTATGAGCATGGCAAGGCTTCCGCCTCCCATAATGGGACCGAAAATCATTCTGTTGTCATACCCGCGTTTCTGCATTTCCGGCGTGAGTATGCCGCCTAACATTGCGGTGTTTGCGGACATGGATCCGGAAACTGCGCCAAACAGGACGCCCGTGCCTGCCGCCAGGATACCGAGCCTTCCGGGCACTTTGCCGAGCATTTTTTCGACGGCGTCGATTGCCCGCATGGCGATTCCCGACTGGAACAGCGCTTCACCCATCAGAACGAACATGGGGATCGCCACCAGCGTGAAAGAATCCAGCGAAGCGTTTATCGAAATGATGTAGGCCCTTATGCCGGGAATCCCGCCCATCAAGATCGAATAAAGGGCAAAAGTTATTGTCAGAAAAACAAATACGACAGGGTAGCCTGTCAGCATCAGCACGAACAGGGAACCTAATATTAGAATTAAGGTTAACCACCACTCCATAATGTCAATCTCCGTTCTGCCCATGAAAGCTGCGTATTTCTATAAGGCGGGAAGGCAATGGAATTACCTTCCCGCTTCTTTGTAATCATTGCGATGCGTAAGTCAGCGCGTAAAGCGATTTGGCGGGGATCATCCCAGAAGCTCTTTCAGCATTTCACCTTTCTCCGGGTTCTGCTGAATCGTGTGGTTCCATGCGGCGTCGTAGGCCATCTGTTGCAGCCTTGCGTTGTCCTCGTCAGAAAGAGTGACTGCAGTGCCGCCTTCTTCCTCAAGAATAACATAGGTCTCTTCGAACCTCTCCTTGTCCATCCGCGCCAGTTCTGCGTTTATCTCAAGTGAAATTTCGTTCATAGTCACCTTGAGGTCATCGGGAAAGCTGTTCCAGACGTCTTCGTTGATAAGATAATCCAGGCCGCCTCTGAGGAAGCCGGGAAGCACGCCGCATTTGAGGAAATTGAAATGGCTCTGAAACGCGACTTGCAGGCCGCTGGTAACGATGCCGTCAATAAGGTTCTGCTCCAGTGCGGAATAAACATCGCTTTGAGGCAGCGTTACGGGCGTAGCTTTCAGTTCGGTGGCAATTGCGCTGCAGACGCCGGCAGGCGTCCTTAGCCTGAGGCCTGCCAGATCATCGAGATTCGCAACCTGCTTCTTGGTGAATATAACATAAGGTTCATATTCTTCCTCAAGGAAGAACCAGACGTGCAGGTTATGCTGTGCGTGCGCGTCCTGAAGTGCTTCGATGGCGCCTTCTCTTTTCGCAAGCTCCGCGTTGGTAACGGCGCCGCTCATCGCGTATGCTTCTGGAACCAGTCCGGCATAGTATCCGCAGGTGGTCATGCAGCCGTCAACTAAGCCGTCGGCAACTGCCTGTGCGGTTTCGGTGGGGGGAAAGAGTTCGGGACCGCCGACGATTTCTATCGCGACGCGGCCGTTGGTGAGTTCCTTGGTCATTTCAACAACTTTTTTCAGTTGGACGTTTTCCCAGTTCTCGCCTGTGTTCCAGGAGTTTGCAAATTTCAGGGTGAATTCAGGTGTTTCGTAGGCAGTTTCAACGGGATCCCCGGCAGGTTGCTCCGTGGAAGCTGGGGGCTCGCTCACTGTGGACGCAACGCCGCATGCCGCTAAAGCGAACAGAACAGCGATAAGCGCCACGGAAGAAAAAATACATTTGGACTTTGACATGGTTAGGTTCCTCCTTTTTTGTTTGTTTAGGCAACCTCCGAACCCCAGGGGTGCGGCCGGGGTTTTCGGAGGTTGCCTTTACGATAAATTATGAATCCCCCTCATCCTGAGAGGCTTTGTGGATAGCGTTAACGATGCGGTTGTAGCCTGTGCAGCGGCATATATTTCCCTCAATGCCCTTGCGGATCTCCTGGCTTGTCGGATGAGGGTTCTCGTTGAGAAGCCCTTGCGCGGACATCAGCATCCCAGGGATGCAATAGCCGCACTGGACGGCTCCTTCGTCAAGGAACGCCTGCTGCAGACGGTTCAGCTTGCCGTCTTTCATCAGTCCTTCAACCGTCATGATGTCATGCCTGTCGGCTTCTTCTGCAAGAATGATACAGGATGTAACAGGCCTGCCGTCCATTAATACCGTGCAAGCGCCGCATTCTCCTTCCCCGCAGCCCTCTTTTGTCCCCATGAGCCCAAAATGTTCCCTTATTACGTGAAGCAAAGTGACATTCGACGGAACGGTGAGCCTTTGTTCCTCACCGTTGAGGCGGAATCGCAATTCAATCTCTTTCATTTTCGGACCTCGCTTTTCCCATGCGTTCTAAAGCTAATCTGGAAATGCGCGGCAGCAAAACCTTTATCAGGCCGCGCCTGTACTCGGCCCCGGAGCGCCAGCTGTCACGGGGCTTCGCCTCTTCGGCAGCTAAAACACCTGCTTCTTTCAGGTTTGCCTCCGTCAAGGCTTTGCCGGTCAAAAACGCTTCTGCGCCATAGGCGCGAACGGGTGTGGGCGCCGCAGTCGTGAGAGCTATTCGGGCTTTGCTTACATGCAGGCCGTCCAGCTCATAGCAGATGGCTACGCCCATCAACGCCAGATCCATGGCGTTGCGGCGGGAAAATTTTATATAAGCCTGCGCATTATGCCGGGCCAGGGCGGGGATCACTATCTTGGTAAGAATCTCACCCGGCTCAAGCGCGGTATGCTTAATGCCAAGGTAGAATTTTTCCAGCGGAAGCTCTCTCTCGCCGCCAGACCCGTTTATTATGACCTTTGCGCCCAAAGCGAGGAGGGGCGCCGCGCTGTCTGCGGAAGGCAGCGCACTGCATAGGTTGCCGCCTATTGTGCCTCTGTTGCGTGTCTGGACGGAACCCACCCGGCTGACACCGTCATGCAGGGCGGCATATTTTTTCTTGATAAGATCCGAATTTTCCAACTCATGATGCGTTGTCAAAGCGCCGATGCTCAATTCTTTGGCTGCGGAATAACTGATCCCGCGCAATTCGGCCAATCCCTTGATATCGACAAGGGCTTCCGGCTTGCTCTGTCCCTTTGCCATCTGCACCAGAACATCGGTGCCGCCGGCATAAATGCGCGCATTGCTGTTATATGTAAGAAGTATTTCAGATGTCTCTTCCACGCTCTTTGGAAGGTACAGCTCAAATTGTGGGAGCATGGCAATGTTCACTCCTTTTCTTCAAAGCTTCCAGAACCTTTTCCGGTTTCATCGGCAGTCTGTGAATACGCTCGCCAATAGCCTCGCACAGCGCGTTTCCGATGGCGGGGACAGTTGGAATGATTCCTGGTTCTCCGATGCCTTTGGCGCCGTAAGGCCCCTCCGGATGGCCGTTTTCAATCAGGATGACCTGCGTTTCCAAAGGAATGTCGGCTATTGTGGGAACCTTGTAGTCAACCATATTGGCATTGAGAATATCCCCCCCGTCAAAGATCATTTCTTCGATAAGCGCATGGCCGACGCCCATTGACACGGCACCCTCGATCTGCTGGTAACACGCTACCGGGTTTATGGCTCTGCCGACATCGTGAGCCGCGGCCACTTTCAAAACTTGGATCTTGCCGGTTTCCGGGTCAACTTCAATCTCGACCGCCTGCGCGCCCCACATCCAGTATATCATCGGGCGCGCGGACTGGCGGGTCACGGGATCGAGAGGAACATATATGTCACTTGTGGAATAGGCGCCTTTGCCGATGACAGGATCCTGGTCTCTCAATATGGAGGCCTTGCGAAGTTCAGGCAAAGTGACAGACTGCCCGCCAGGTCCTGTCAATTCGCCACGCCCTGCTTTGATGGCCCTGGGATCCACGTTCCACGCAATGGCGGCCAGCCTGCGTAGCTGTTCCATAACATCTTTTGCAGCCCGCACGGCGGCGTTGCCTATATGAAAAGTAAGGCGGCTTGCGGAAGAATGTTTCTCAAATGGGCAATACTCGGTATCTACGGGCGTCATCTCAACGCTGTCCATGCTTATTCCAAGCTCATGCGCTACCATCTGCGCGATTACGGTGGTCATGCTTTGTCCCATCTCCATGCCGCCTATCATAACGTTAACCGTGCCGTCGTCATTCAGACGCACGACAGCAGATGAGTTGGACGGCGTACCGGTGGGCTTCATGAAAGTGGCAATGCCTTTCGTGCGGATTTTGCCCTCAGGCGTGATCACCGGATCGCGGTTTTTCCAGTCAATCGCGTCAGCGACTGCCTGCAGGCACTGTTTGGCGCTGACGCTGAATAAGCGCTCGCCGGTAGCGGAGATGCTGCCATCCTCCACGGCGTTTTTCATGCGCAGATCCAGCGGATCCATTTTTAGCCTTTTGGCCAGACAGTCCATCTGGGACTCATAGGCCCAGGCGATTTCAGATACGCCGAATCCGCGGAAAGACGACCCGATCTGCCTGGTAGTGCTGACGCAGTACCCGTCAACCTTGATGTTGGGGACGACATAGGGACCGCTGGAAGCAAAGCCCGCTATGAAGTTGACGCGTGGACCGGTGGTGGCATAAGCGCCGGTATCCAAATAGGTTTCCACCTTCACTGCCGTCAAAGTGCCGTCGTTCTTGGCGCCGAGCTTGACCTTTACGCTGGACTCGCCCCGGACAACGCTGGAAAGGAACTCTTCCTCACGGGTGAATACCAGCTTGACATGCTTTCCAGGGACTTTCATAGCCAAAGCAATGACAATCGGCTCAACTCGCATTTCGTTTTTACCGCCGAATGCCCCGCCAATGGATGAAGCGATGACCCTGACCTTTCTCAGGGGGAGCTTCAATGCTGCGGCTAATTGATCGCGCATCGCAAAGGGGGATTGACAGGGAGACCACACGTTTACGGTGCCGTCGTTCAGGCACTGGGCAATGGCACAATGGGTCTCAATGGTGACATGTTGGATCATCGGCGTGGAAAATTCGCCTTCATCGATGACGTCAGCTTCTCTGAAACCGGCGTCCATATCGCCCTTTGACAATTGGAAGTGGTCACATATATTGGTTCCCGGTTCAGGACGTATGAAGTCAGCGACGGAATATTTGCTCCAATCATCGTGGACAAGGGGCGCGCCTTCGGCAACGGCTTCGTACACATCCAGAACGGCGGGCAGTTCCTCAAACACGGCATGCACTTTTTTTACTGCCTCGGCGGCGCTTTCGGGGGTGTCGGCCGCAATGGCCACCACGGGTTCGCCCTTGAAGCGCACCTTGCCGAAAGCGAGGAACGGCTGGTCAACCACGTATTGCCCGTACAGGCGGGGGAAATCTTCGCCTGTTACAACAGCTTTTACGCCGGGCGTCTTCCAGACTTCAGCAAGGTCAATCGTGATGATTTTGGCATGGGAAAACGGACTTCGGTAAACCGCACCGTAAAGCTGATGCAAAAAAGACATGTCCCCGCAGTAAACGGCGCTGCCCGTGACTTTATCCCAAGCGTCTATATGGGTGACAGACTCTCCAATATGGTTTTTTTGGCTCATCGGCTCACCTTACATTCCTGCTGCATGTGGTTTACCTCATTCAACGAAAGCGACAATCCTTGATTGGCCTGCCGTGCAATGCTTTCCTTTTACAGGGAAACACGCGACCTTGTAGCCTGCCGGGCCGGGAAGCTTGTCAAAATTTGCCAGTTTTTCCATGTGGACATATTCGCGCTCCCTTCCGACCATATGACCGGGGAACATTTCTGCCGATTCACCGCTTTTATAGGCTTCCGCCTGCTTATGGAACGAACGATCATAGCCATACATATCGACGCCGATCACTTTGATTCCAAAATCAAGTAGATATTCCGTCGCTTCGCGGCTCATGCCGGGCTGCGAAGAGAGGTACTCCGGCGTATAAATCAGTTTGTCGAAATCGCTCCAAATGAGAACGATATCCAAGGGCTTCAATTTACAGCCCGTCTTTTTCAAAGCATCTTCGATATGGGTTTTCGTGATCAGCTCGCCGCGGCCCACATCGCGGACATCCAGACGCACGCCATCGTTAAAGAACCATTCAAGCGGCAGCTCATCGATGCCTTTTGCCGGCTTTCCTTCAATGACGGGGCCAAAGTGCAGGGGCGCGTCCACGTGCGTGCCACAATGGAACTGACCCGTAAAGTCTTCGTGCGTCAGCGACATGGAGTCGTTAAAGTCTGTTGGTTTAAGCCCCAGCCTCTCCGCCATGGTTTTCGCGGATTCCGTATGCGAGGTAAATGTAATGCTCATCGGAAAAGGCTCTGCAAAAGGATTTTCTTCCAGATACACGCTCAAATCAATCAATTTCATACGCTCAGTCTCCTTTAAACGACATTTAATTTTTTTTGCTGTTTTCCAAAATATACTGGCAAAGCACGATGGCCAAAACCTTTGACGTCGCAGGGTCGGCGCGCGGCGTCATAATGACAGGCACGGTCGCCCCGGCGACAAGGCCGCCGAATCTCAGGCCGGCCGTCATGGACAGTGCCTTTGACAGCGGGTTTCCCACATCAATATGCGGCACAACCAGGATATCCGCATTTCCGGCGACAGGGCTTGTAATGCCTTTGTGCCGTGCCGCTTCCGCATATAAGGCATTGTCGTAAGCGAGCGGGCCGTCAATGACGCAGTTTTTAATCTGTCCGCGCTCCGCCATCTTGCTAATGACAGCAGCTTCCGTCGAATGGATCGAAACGGGGTTTACATGTTCTAAAAAGGAAAGCATTGCCACGTTCGGCGTTTCGGCTCCGAGCCGCCGCGCAACCGAGACAGCGTTCTCGACAATTTTGATCTTTGTCTCCAAATCCGGCGCTATGGTCATCGCGCAGTCGGTAAGAATGAACAGGCGGCCGTCCGGCAGCTCGTAAACACCGGTATGGCTCAATGCGCCGGAACCGCGCAAACCCTGCTCTTTGTTGAGAATGGCGCGCAGATAATCCGGTGTTTGCAGCTGCCCCTTCATAGGCAGGTGCGCATCGCCGGCTCGAACCAGTTCCACGGCGCGCATCGCCGCTTCCGCGTCGGTTTCTGCCTCAAAAATGCGCTTTTCATCCGTGATGCTGTAGCCTGCTTTCTCTGCGCATTTCAGAATATTGGCCTTTTTCCCCGTGAAAAGACATTCTGAGATGCCCATTTCCTGCTCCACGCGTTTCACTGCTTGGAAAACAACGTCGTCTGCGGCCGCCGCGATCGCGATCACTTTTTTCGGCTGCGCCTTTACATCGGTTAAAATTGTGTCAAAAGAAGTCAGCATGGTTTAATCCTTTCCAAAAATCTTGATCTTTTCTTCGCCTCGCAAACAACGCAAGGCCCCCGCCGCCATTGCCTCCAGTTCGTTTTCTCCGGGATACACATAGACCGGCGCGATATGCGACACCCAGTCCCGGATGCCTTCCGTAACGCGTTCCCAGTTGGCAAGCCCTCCTGTGACAGCGATTGCATCCACACGGCCTCTCAATGGAATGGCGCGTGCGCCAATTTCCTTTGATGTCTGGAAAATCATCGCCTCGACCGCTTCCTGCGCCGCCGTGTCTCCGGACCGGATGCGCTTCTCGATTTCCACGCCGTCCGTGGTGCCGAGATAACCGGCAAGCCCGCCGGAAACACTTAACTGATTGTGCATTTCCTGTTCGGTAAATTCTCCGGAATAGCAAAGCGATACAAGCTGGCCGACCGGCACCGCGCCGGAACGGACTGTGGTAAAAGGCCCGTCCCCTTCGATTCCGTTGTTTACGTCCAGCACCCTGCCGTCCGCAAAGGCCCCTATTGTAATGCCGCTGCCCATATGGGCAATGATAAGGCGCGTCTCTTCAAATTTTTTGTCCAATTTTTCTTCTGAAAGCCTGTGCGCGACAGCACGGTGGTTGAGCACATGGTACGCGCATTGACGGCGAATACGGGGATGGCCTGAGTAGAACGCGACGGGGAGCATCTCTTCTGAATTCGACGGATCCATGGTGACGGCTGGTATTCCGTATTTTTGGCCCAGTTCATAGGCAATCGCGCAGCCGGGGTTTGACGGGTGCCGTCCGTATTCTTCGGAACGCATGTCTGCCAGCATGTTTTCGTCCAGATAATAAACGCCTGCGTCACAGGGTCTCAGCAAGCCGCACATGCTGACGAGCATGTTAAAATCCTCTATCTCCCATCCTTTGCTTGAAATCCAGCTGCATAGATCGGCGCGCCGCATATCCATTTGATCCCAAACACTGCCGAACTGCTTCATTTGTGCAACGGAATGCTGTATGGTTTCTTTATATTGTTCTTTCTCTCCTTGATAGATCGCCACTTTCGTGGAAGTTCCGCCAAGATTTGAAATGAATATATTTTCGCCATTGGATGACATAAGATTCTCCTCTTGTTATTTTTTCTTAATGTTGAGTATTTCCCTGGCTTCATCCGGCGTGGCCACCTCATGTCCCAGTTCCCTGACGCGCGCGGCAATGCGTTCAACCAACTGCGCGTTGCTCTTCGCGAGTTCACCTCTTGAAAAATAGATGTTGTCTTCCATTCCGACGCGGACATTTCCGCCAAGCAGCAAGGCGGCTATTGTTGCCGGCAGTTGCGTGGCCCCGATGCCGATGACGCCGAAATTTGCATTCGGAGGGAGTTTGCGCACAAGATGCGTAAGATTTTCCATGCTGTATTCGATGCAGCCCTGATTTCCCTGATGCATGTTCATAACGAAAGTAAAGGAAGCGGGTTCAGCGATAAGGCCAGGTTTAAGCAGCAGGTTGATGGCATCCTCCAAACCGGAATGGTTGAAGATCTCCATTTCAGGCTTGATGCCTTTCTCTGTTATTTTTTTTGCGGTAGCCTGAAGCCATCCGCGCGTCCATTTATTGAAATGGTAAGGTCCTTCTATTTCCGGACATAAGGACGGCGTGACGGAAATGCCCATGTCCAGAGAACACATTTCCGTTCCTGCTTCCAGCGCACTCAAGCCATCATCCACATAGGTGGCGCGGTCGGAGCGGTTTGCGGGCGCTGTTGAAGGCTGAACGATGATCTTTGGACTTTTTGCCTTTATTTTTTCGCAGGCCTCGCGGACGACTTCTATATCGTTTGTAGGGACTCCCGCTCTGTCCCGGCAATGAATATGCGCGATCGCCGCGCCCGCATTGTAACACTCATATACCGATTGCGCGATCTCGTCCGGTTGTTCCGGAAGGGCAGGATTTTTTTCTTTTCCATGAAAATTGCTCGTTGGCGCGACGGTAATGATGATTTTTTTCGCCATG
>JAITOE010000220.1 GCA_031290135.1 Eubacteriales Family XIII. Incertae Sedis bacterium | reverse complement strand
GTCGGAAATGGTCTCGCTCTATTTCCTGCCGCAGGCATGAAATAGCTAAGCGAACCTTTTGCGGGCAGCTTTGCTGCCGCAGATGCCTCTTCTCCGAGAAATCCCGACGTGCCACCCTTCCTTGGGCGGATGTTTGAATAGTAACAAATAGGGCAAAATAGCGGAGCTAAAATCGAAAGATTGCATTGAAAACCACGGATAGCCGTGATACAATAGCCACAGGGCAGCTAAGGTACGGATTAGAGTGAATTCAGAAACGCTGGTTCAATAGGAGGGAAACCCATGACGGATACAAATAAGGTACAGCAATCGGACGATACGGACTACATCACGCTGGAATTCGACGACGGAACGGTCATTGAATGTGAGATTATGGGCGTATTTGACATGGACGGCAAGGAGTACATCGCGCTGATCCCGGAAGACGATTCGGACGACGTCTACATTTACGGCTATAAGGAAATCGGCGACGACGAATTTGAGCTGGAAGACATTGAAGACGATGAAGAGTTCAACCGGGTGATAGAGGAATTTGAAAACTTAACCGATGAGTAAACGCGATTTTTATGACATCATCATCGTCGGGGCGGGCGCCGGCGGCGTGTATGCCTCCTATGAACTTACAAAAATAGGAAGTAAAGCAAGCGTGCTGATGATTGACAAGGGCGTATCGCTGGAAGGGCGCATCTGCCCCATCAAATCCGGCCGCGTTGACAACTGCGTCAAGTGTGAACCTTGCCACATCATGAACGGCTACGGCGGGGCGGGCGCCCTGTCGGACGGCAAATACAACATCACCACGAAGTTCGGCGGCGACCTGCACAGCTATGTGGGCCAAAAAGAGGCCATGGCGCTGATGGAATATGTGGACGAGGTGCTTTGCGGGCTTGGCGGCGCGGAAGCCAAGCTCTATTCCACGTCGGAATCCAACCTGAAAACATTGGCGTTGCAGCACAACCTGCATTTGCTTGACGCGAAGGTGCGCCATCTCGGAACGGACAGGAACGTGCGGATCCTGGAGCGGATGTTCGCGCTGACGGCGGACAGGATCGACATGCTGTTCGAAACCGCGGTCGCCGACGTGGAAAAGACGGAGAACGGCTTCGAGGTAAAAACCGGCAAAGGCGAAACATTCAAATGCAGACACCTGCTGCTGGCGTCCGGGCGTTCCGGATCCAGATGGATTTCAGGCATATGCCGGAAATTCGGCATTGAAATGAAAAGCAACCGGGTGGACATCGGCGTCCGCGTGGAACTGCCCGCGGAGGTGTTCAAGCACATAACGGACGCGGTCTACGAGAGCAAGATCGTGTACAAGACCGACAAATACAACGATATGGTCAGGACGTTCTGCATGAACCCTTACGGCGAGGTGGTGGCGGAAAACACCAACGGCATCGTGACGGTCAACGGGCACAGCTATGCGGATCCGGCCCTGCATACGCCGAACACGAATTTTGCCTTGCTGGTTTCGAACAAATTCACGGAGCCGTTTAAAAACAGCAACGAATACGGCGAATCCATCGCACGGCTTTCCAATATGCTGGGCGGCGGTGTATTGCTGCAGCGTTTTGGAGATCTGACGAAAGGCCGGCGCAGCAGCGGAAAGCGCATGGAAAAATCGTTTACCATTCCGACGCTGAAAGCGACGCCGGGCGACCTGAGCTTAGTCATACCCAAGCGCCAGTTGGACAACATCATCGAGATGATCCGCGCGCTGGACAAAATCGCGCCGGGAACCGCCAACGAGGACACGCTGCTCTACGGCGTGGAGGTTAAATTCTACAATTCAGAAGTTGCGGTGGACGGAAACCTGGAAACGGCGGTCAAGAACCTATACGTGCTGGGCGACGGCTCCGGCGTGACACATTCGCTGTCGCAGGCGTCCGCCAGCGGCGTGTGGGTGGCGCGGAAACTGGCGGAGCAATACGCGTGACCCGGAGGGCGGCCCTACATGCTCCCCGGCAAGAACGTCGCGATTCCCGGAAAGACGCATAGCAGGATGATCGCCAGCGCAAAAATCGCAATATAAGGAATAACCCCCCGGATGATGTCGCTTATCGGCAGCCCCGTCGCCCCCTTGAGGACAAAGAGGTTCATGCCCACGGGCGGCGTGATCATGCCGATGGCGCAGTTGATGGTGATCACGACGCCAAGCCAGACAGGATCGAAACCCAGCGCTTTCATAAAAGGGAACACAAAAGGCAGGACGATGAGCATGATGCTGAGCGGCTCCATGAAGCAGCCCAGGATGATAAAAATGATGTTCACGACGATGAACGTGATCCAGCGGTTCGGGCTGGCGTTGACCACGAGACCCGACAATTCCTGCGGAAGCCCCAGCACCGTCAGGAACAGGGCAAAAACCAAGCCGCCGAACATGAGGAAAAGGATCATGCACGATGTGGACGTGGTGTTCAGCAGGGTCTTTTTGACGCAATCCGCCGTCATGCGCCTTTGAATGAGAACGACGACCGCCGCGCCGATGGCGCCGATGGCGGCGCTTTCCGTCGCGGTCGCGATGCCGGAGTACAGAATCCCGAATATGACCAGAATCAAGACGAGGATGGGGACGACCGTGACAATATCAAAGCCCAGGCTGGGCGAGGGCTTCTCCGCTGCTTCATCGGCGCTTTCGGCGGGCGGGACGATCATGCCCGGATCCAGTTTGTTGCGGACAAGGATGTACACGATCATCATAAGGGCAATCAGGATGCCGGGAAACACGCCTGCCATGAAGAGCTTCACCACATTGGTCTCTGTGATCATGCCGTACAGGATGAAATTGATGGAAGGCGGGATGAGGATTCCGAGGTTGCCTCCCGCCGCCTGCGTCCCGCCTGCCAGCGTGGCGCTGTAGCCCTTTTTCAGCATGGTTGGGATGCTGATCCGCCCCAAAGTGGCCGCCGTGGCCGGCGCCGACCCGCAAACAGCGGAGAAAATCGCGCTGGAAACGACGCTGGAAATCGCCAGGTTGGCCGGCAGCCTTTTCAGTCTGCGGCTGATTACCTCAAAAAGATCCGCAGCCATATTTGAATTCGCCAGAAATTCCGCCATGAGGATGAACATCGGTATCATCAAGGTCGTGACGCTGGTCGCCTGGTTGTATGTGATCGTACACAGCTGCGCCAAAAGTTTAGGGCTCAGAAACGCCAGAATGCCTGCCACGCCCAGAAAGCCGATTCCCAGCCCTATCGGCGTCCCGATGAGAAGGATCGCGATCAGCAAGGCAAAGAGGACGACGAGCAGAAGCAAGGTGTTCATGCGCCGCCCTCCTTTTTCGTCCAGAGCGCAACGGCTTTCGCCGCAAGCGTGATAAACAGGAGCACCGCGCCGAAAACCATGACCCCGTAGAGAATGACGGACGGGATGGGCAGGTTGCCCTGCGCTTTCCAGTTGCTTTGCGCCGCCTTCACCGCGAACTGCCAGCAGGCTCTGGTCAAAAATGCCACGAAGACCATGGAGAAAGCATAGCCTGCGGTGTAGCATATTTTCCGCGCCGCCGGGTTCAGTTTGTCCACAAGGATCTCGACATGGACATGCCCCCCGTTTTGCAGCGCGTATGCCGTCCCGATGAAAGCCGATCCCAGAATCAGGAACGCGGCGATGTAGGGGGCGTACAGGGACGGCGCGTTCAGCACATACCGGCAAAACACGTCATAGAGCATGATCAGCGCCGAAATAAAAACCAGCGCTCCCGCGATATAGCCGCATATCTTGTTGATTGTTTTTAAGATCATCGCAATCCCGTCCTCCGGGTTACGCCCGCCCAGCAGCTACGTGACTCGTTACCTGTACTGCGAAGGCGCGGACAGCAACGCGTCTATCAGTTCATTGCCCAGCTCCCCTGAGCTTCCGCGCGCTTCTTCGATCAGGGGAGCGGCGGCGTCAACGAATACCTGCGTCTCTTCCTTGCTCATTTCATAAACGGTTCCGCCCAATGTTTCAACTTCTGCCAGAAAGCGGGCTTTGTCCTCCTCCAAAAGCTCTTTTGCCTTGTCTTCGGCCAGCTGCGCCGCTTTCAGGATGATGTCCCGCTGGCTCTGGCTCAGGCCGTTAAAGAGGTCCAAGTTGACGGTCACGGGCGCCCAAGTGGATTTGGCGATCCCAGTAAAGGTAATATACGGGGCGGATTCGTGGCACCGGTAGGCATATGCGAAGCCCCATCCGGTATATCCGCCGTCCACCGTCCCTCTTTCCAAGGCGACGGTCAGATCAGCCGGCATAATGGTCATCGGGCTGGCGCCCCAGGCGCTGATGGATTTCCCGATCCACATCCCGTGATCCCGCAGCCGGAGCCCTGCGATATCCGCAGGCGCGTGGACGTCTTTTTGGTTCGATTTGTTCAAATAGAAGATGGATTCGGACTCATCGAACATGATCAGGGACATTTGTCCCTGCGTCTCAAGGATTTTGTCCAATGTCGGCCGGACGATTTCATAGGTTTCCCAGAAAGAATCCGGGTCGTAGATCCCTTGTATGTCCAAAGGCGCCAAGGCGGGAACCTCTGACACGTTGAACGAAAGCGCGCCCGTTGCCATGTCTGCCACGCCGTTCGCGACGGATTTTAAAGCGTCCTGTGACGTCGTCAGGGTTTGGGACGGGAACGTCGTGATCGTGATGTTTCCGTCGGAGAGTTCGCTGGCCTGCCCGGCGAAATAATCCATCGCCACGGCGCGGTAGTCGGACGTCGGGTAGGGGTGACCCAGGGTCAGGTCAACCGGGCTTCCCAAATCGGCTGAAGCGCCGCCCGCATCTCCGTCCGCATTTTCCGGATCTTCCGCTGCGGCATCTCCGCCCGGCTGCGCCGCGTCATTCCCTCCGCCGCACGCGGCAAGCGGAAACGCCGCCATCGCCAGCAACAATGCCAGAAACAATGCTTTTTTAACCATTTCTTCCTCCTTTTTCTTTTTTCTTCCTCCTGTTTACAAATTCTTCAAATTGAAGAGTTTGATGCTGTTTTCCCGCCCGATCAGCTGTTTGTCGGTATCGCCGACGGAGCAGTTGTCAAACCAGGCACAGGCCTCGCCGACCTCTTCGAACGGAAAATCCGTCGCGAAAAGGATCTTGGACGAGCTGAACTCGGCGATCGTGTTCCACAGGGCGGGCGTGCGGAACTGCCCGCTGGTGGTAAACCACATGTTGTCGCTCATATATTCATACAGCGGGCGTTTGGCGGGAACCCCTCTTTTTTCGCGCGCGATGCGGCTCTGCGTCCGCCAGATGCAAAACGGCAGGGTTTCCCCCAGATGCCCCAGAATGTACTTTAATTTGGGAAATTCGTCAAAGAGGCCGCTGCACAAGAGGCGCAGGGTGTGCGTTGCGGTTTCCACGCCGAAAGTCCAGGCCGCGCCCACAAGCCACGGGTGCCCGTCAACCGCATGGGTATTGCAGGGCATGGCGTCTCTGGGGTGCATGTAAAACGGCACATCCAATTTTTCCACCTCGGCCCAGAACGGGCGGTATATCGGATCATCCAAGTATTTATACACCTCCGGGTTGTCGATCTGGGAATAGCCGTTCACCAGTACGCCCACGCAGCCCAGGTCTTTCACGGCGCGCCGCATCTCCAGGATGGCTGCGTCCGGATCCTGCATGGGAAGGGCGGCAAAGCCGCGAAAACGTTTCGGGTTCCGGGCAATGGCTTCCGCCATCTCATCGTTGGCTTTCCGCGCGACCTCCGCCGCCTGCTTCCTGTCGCAGATCGCCTGGACCGCGGGGGAATTCAGCGACAGGATCATCATCTGCATCCCGTGTTCGTCCATTTCCCGCAGACGGATGTCCATCAGATCCAATATCCGCTTTGAAAACATGGGCCACTCGGCCGGATGGAAATACCGCTCAGAATCCCCAAGGGTTTCCTGAATGGCAAAATGTTCTTCTAAACCGATCTTTCCTTTCATTCCGCTCCTCCTTCAACTAAGTCAGCAAACTAAGTCAGCGCTTAAAAATAAGCTTTACATTTGCTTTGCCTTTTTTCCGCTCATCAGCGGCGATCCAATATGCCTGCGTAGCTTTGCGGTTATTGTA
>JAITOE010000202.1 GCA_031290135.1 Eubacteriales Family XIII. Incertae Sedis bacterium | reverse complement strand
ATAAAATCAAAGAAATCATCATAGAACAGTTACAGTTGGACGACGCCGTTATCACGATGGACACGCATCTGATGAAGGACCTGGAGGCTGATTCTCTTGACGCAGTTGAAATTATCATGGCAATCGAGGACGAATTTGACATCGAAGTTCCGGACGACGAAGCCGAGAAGTTCCAGAGCGTCGGCGATATCGTGCGTTACGTCGAAGAACAGGTGCAATAGTCCGCAGGGTGCTTATGTTGCACGGCAAACCCGGTGTATGCCGGGTTTTTTGTTGCAGGCATTTATGGTTTATGCTATACTGAAGCAGACAAGCAAGCCAATAAACGCCATCACATGAGCGGGTAATTGAATGAAAGAGAACGTGAAAATCTCAAGGGCTGTCATAAAAAGGCTGCCGCGGTACAGAAGATATTTGGAAGAGCTGAAAAAAAAAGGCGTTGACAGGATCTCTTCCGGCGAATTCAGCAAGCTCATCGGTTACACCGCTTCCCAGATCCGGCAGGACCTGAATAACTTCGGAGGCTTCGGGCAGCAGGGCTACGGCTACAACATAGCGGGCCTGTATAATCAGATCGGCGTCATTCTCGGCGTCAACCACGCGTACAGCTTAGTCATTGTCGGCTCCGGGAACCTGGGACGCGCCATCGCAAATTACATGTACAATTACAAGTCCGGCTTCCGGGTGACGGCCATGTTTGACATTGACGTGCGGATCATCGGCCGCGACATCGGCGGCGCCAAGGTCAGGGATTTTGCGGAAATGGACGCTTATCTCGCAGGAAACGCGGTGGATATCGGGATCATAACGACGGACAAATCCGGCGCGCAGGAAGTGGCGGACGGCCTTGTGGGCGGCGGCGTGAAAGGCATCTGGAATTTTGCGCCCGCGGATCTGGAGGTTCCGGGGGACGTCGCGCTGGAAAACGTGCATTTGAGCGACAGCCTCCATTCGCTGCTTTATTATATCAACCGGGCGAAATAGGGGCTGCTGTGTTACTGTTATGAAACTTAGGTATGTAGGATCGCCGCCGTGGGACGAACATCTTGTCGTTGCGAGCGAAGCGAAGCAATCCAGTTCCTGCCCTTGCGCTGGGTTGCTTCGTCGCTGCGCATCGCAATGACAAAAGGGGTGACGCCCGCCCCCCAGCTGGGTGATTCGTTCCGTTTGGTGACGGAACCCGTCGTGATGGACTGTTATGAATCTTAGATATGTTGATCGCCGCAAAAAAACAACCGTTTTACGCAATGTGCGCAAAACGGTCATCCATTTTCGGCGTTTGCCGGAACGCGGCGGTTCCTTAGGCTTCGGCCGGCGCGTCTACGGGGCAGGCGCTTGCACAGGCGCCGCAGTCGATGCATTTGCTGGCGTCAATTTTGTAGATGTCGCCCTCTGAAATGGCATCCACGGGACATTCTGCCACGCAGGCTCCGCAGGCAATGCACGAATCTTTAATAGTATAAGCCATAAATCAATACCTCCTTCAACCAGAAATCAATACATTGAACGAACACATTGTATCAGATAACCGCGAAGAAGTAAAGAAAAAAACACGATGAAAAGAGAAAAACGATGAAAATTTTCGGTCTGGAAGGGGTAAGCGGCAGCGGAAAAAGCTATCAAGCCATCAGCCTTTGCCGAAAAATGGGAATCGGGAGCATTTTGGACGACGGCCTGTTCATTTCCGGAAACCGCATTCTGGCAGGCGTTTCCGCGAAAAGGCAGGACACGAAGATCGGGGCCATCAAAACGGCCCTGTTCACGGACGAAGCGCACCGAAACGGTGTCATCCAGCGGATCCGGGAAGTGGATCCGGCATCCATACTGGTTCTCGGAACGTCCGAAAAGATGGTGCTGCGCATCGTGGACCGCCTGGATTTGCCGCGCCCGCAGCAGATTCTGCACATTGAAGAGATCACGACGGCGGCGGAACGGCGCATTGCCGGGCTGCAAAGAAACGAGATGGGGAAACATATCATACCGGCGCCGGCTTTTCAGCTGAAGAAGGAGTTTTCGGGCTATTTTCTGCACCCATTGCGGCTGTTTAAAAGCAGACAGGGCGGGAAAACGCAGGTTTCGGATCGTTCCGTGGTGCGGCCGGCGTTCAGCTATCCGGGGAAGTACGTCATTTCGAACCGCGCCATATCCGACATCGCAGCCATCGCCTGCAGGGACGTGGCGGACGTGAAGTCGGTATTGAAAATTTCAACGGACCAGGAGGAGACGGGCGTCGTGCTGGGCGTGTCCGTAAACATGGCATACGGCGTGCCCGTCATCGGCGCGGCGAAGACGTTGCAGCAGCATGTCGCGGGGCGGGTGGAAGAGATGACGGCGTTCAACGTCAAGGCGGTGAACATTGACGTGAAGGGTCTGAAATGATGTTTGCGGACGCAAACATCGTTTCGATTTTGACGGGGTAAAATTGAAATGGCGGCATGCGAATTTGTTTTTGAAGGCGTCCGGGAGTTCAGCCTTGCGCGGATCTTTGAATGCGGACAGGCGTTCCGGTGGCGCCGCGAGGACGACGGAAGCTATACGGGAACGGCGGGGGAACGGCTTGCGAACATCCGGTTTTCGCCGGAAGACGGCGCCTGTGGCGGCACTGTGCGGGTGGGGCAGATGAGCGGGGCGCAAACGGACGGGACGGCGTTCTGGGCGGATTACCTCGATCTGGAACGGGATTACGGGCGGATCCGGGAGGAACTGAACAAGAGCGGGGCGGCGATGCCGGAGATCACCGCAGCCGGGGAGGGTCTGCGGATCCTGAACCAGGATTTCTGGGAGACGCTGCTTTCGTTCATCGTTTCCCAAAACAACAACATTCCCAGAATCAAGGCTTGCATAGACAGCCTTTGCAGGCATTTCGGCAGGGAGGCGGGCTGTTTTGCGGAGCGGACGTATTACACGTTTCCGGAGGCGGGGACGCTGGCGGCGCTTTCCGAGGCGGATCTCGGCGTATGCAGGCTGGGCTACCGGGCGGGGTATATCGTCCGCGCCGCGCGGCGGGTTGCCGGGGACGGCGGGCGGCAGTGGTTGGATTCCTTGCGCGCCCTTGACTTTCGGCAGGCGGAACGCGCCTTGCTTTCCTTTCACGGCATCGGGCCGAAGGTCGCGGGATGCATCCTGCTGTTCGGGCTTGGGAAAACGGAGGGGTTTCCGGTGGACGTGTGGATCGGCAGGGCCATGCACCGGTTTTTCGGCGTCGCCGAGGGGGACGCGAAAGCCGCGCGGGCTTACGCGGAAACGCACTTCGGGCAAAACGCGGGCTTCGCGCTGCAGTATCTTTTCTATTATATGACCCTCAACAAAAATAACTAAGAAAATTATAAAAAACCTATTGACAATTCTGCTAAATGTTTTAAAATAGTATTAGCACTCACCTTTAACGAGTGCTAACAATTCGAATCCAGGGTTTCGTCCGTCCAGCAATTTAAGTACGCTTCGCGCTTCAATTTTGGACGGAGCCAAAATTGATTATTGCACAGAGAAGGGAGATTTGAAAATGAGTTTCGCAATCAAACCATTAGGCGACAGAGTCGTGATCAAGAAACTTGAAGCAGAGGAAAAAACGAAGAGCGGGATCGTTCTTCCCGGACAGGCGAAAGAACAGCCGCAGATGGCTGAGGTCATCGCAGCGGGGCCGGGCACGGAGGAAGTGAAGATCGAGGTAAAGCCCAAAGACATCGTCATTTTCTCAAAATACGCCGGAACGGAAGTTAAATACGAAGGCGACGAGTACACCATTCTTTCACAAAAGGACATCCTTGCGGTCGTGAAGAATTAGTTGCGAAGACCCGAACAACATAAAACAAAGCAGCGCGCCGGTAAAAAAGCGCATACCGTTTATTTCAAGGAGAGAGACAAAAATGGCAAAGGATATTAATTTCGGCGAAGAAGCCAGAAGAAAATTACAGTCGGGCGTGGATCAGCTGGCCAACACGGTCAAGATCACAATGGGCCCCAAAGGCAGGAACGTCCTGATCGAAAAGAAATTCGGGTCGCCGCTCATCACGAATGACGGCGTCACCATCGCCAAGGAAATCGAGCTGGACGACCCGTTTGAAAACATGGGCGCGCAGTTAGTGAAAGAGGTCGCGACCAAGACCAACGACGTGGCGGGGGACGGCACCACGACGGCCACGCTGCTGGCGCAGATCATCGTAAAAGAGGGCTTCAAAAATGTCGCGGCGGGCGCCAACCCCATCATTCTGAAAAAGGGCATCCAGGGCGCCGTGGACGTCGCGGTCAGCGAGATCAAGGCGCTGTCGAAGAACGTCGAGACCAAGGAGAGCATCGCGCAGGTGGCAGCCGTTTCGGCCAGCGACAACAGCGTCGGGGACCTGATTTCCGAAGCGATGGACAAGGTGGGCACGGACGGCGTCATCACGGTGGAAGAGTCCAAATCCATGGAAACCGCGCTGGAAGTCGTGGAAGGCATGCAGTTCGACCGGGGCTACCTTTCCTCTTACATGGTGACGGACACGGAGAAAATGGAAGCCGTCATGGAGAACCCCTACATCCTTCTGACAGACAAGAAGATCTCCAACATCCAGGAGATCCTGCCCATTTTGGAGCAGATCGTCCAGCAGGGACGGAAGCTCCTGATCGTCGCGGAAGAGGTCGAGGGCGAGGCGCTTGCCACGCTCGTGCTCAACAAGCTGCGCGGCACATTTGACTGCGTGGCGGTAAAATCGCCCGGATTCGGAGACAGGCGGAAGGCGATGATGGAAGACTTAGCCGTGCTGACGGGCGGCACGGTGATCTCGGAAGAGGTCGGCTACGATCTGAAAGAAGCCACCGTGGATCTGCTGGGAACGGCGAACACCGCCAAGGTGAGCAAGGAAAACACGGTGATTGTGGACGGCGCGGGGGACAAGGCCGCCATCGACGCAAGAATCAACCAGATCAAGGTCCAAATAGAAGAAACGACTTCTGATTTTGACAAAGAGAAGCTTCAGGAACGCTTGGCCAAGCTCTCTGGCGGCGTTGCGGTCATAAAGGTCGGCGCGGCGACGGAAACCGAGCTGAAGGAGAAGAAGCTGCGGATTGAGGACGCGCTCAACGCGACAAGGGCCGCGGTGGAAGAGGGCATCGTGTCCGGCGGCGGCGTGGCGTTCATCAATGCCATACCGGCAGTCGCGAAGTACGTGAAGACGCTCTCCGGCGACGAAAAGACCGGCGCCACCATCATCATGCGCGCCCTGGAGGAACCTGTCCGCCAGATCGCGGAGAACGCAGGATATGAAGGCTCCGTGGTCGTGTCGCGGATCAAGAACAGCAAGACGGGCGTGGGATTCAACGCATTGTCGGAGCAGTACGCGGACATGATCAGCGCGGGCATCGTGGATCCGGCGAAGGTCGCCCGTTATGCCCTGCAGAATGCGGCGTCGGCGTCGGCCATGCTGCTTACGACGGAGGCGGGCGTCTCGGAGGTCAAGAAAGACGAGCCGGCCATGCCGATGGGCGGCGGAATGGGCGGAATGGGCGGCATGATGTAGCCGGCTGCCTTTTCGCAGACAAAATAGCAGTAAAATCACAAACGCCGACGGAGAAACTCTTCGTCGGCGTTGTGCGTAAGGGCGTTCAGGGGGTGGTACAATGAGGGCGAAACCTGTCAGGCAAAGCGTAGTTTGCGGATGTCTGCTGCTCTTCTTTCTCTTCGTAAGCGCGGGCTGCGCCGGCGGCACGGAGCAATCGGCGCTTGACAAAAAAATAACGGACGGCATCGCGGATCCGAATCCGCTGATCAGCCAGGCCTGGATCCTGATCCGGTCCGACCTGCAGACGGCAGCGGGGGGAACGGAAGACGTATCCGCGCAGGTGCCCGGCGCGCGCTTTACCGACGTGCAGCTTCTGGAGGTGGAACGCACCGACCGCTTCGATGATTTTTACGCGGATTCGGCCGTTGAGGCGTACACGTTCACGTACCGCGTGAAGCCGGAAAACCTTTCTGAAACCGCCGAAGCGGCAGGCGCGTCCGTTGATGAAGCGGGCTGGCTTGTCCGGACGGGCGGGGGACATCCGAGGCGGATTCTGGTGGAAAACAAAGCGGGCGAAATACGTTTTATCTGTGTGATTCAGCCGGAGGGAGAAAACGGCGGCACGCGGGGGGCGGCGCTGGCGGCTTTGATGGACGCGGATTTGCGGGAGGGGCGGAACGTCGCCCGCCTGGCGTTGCTGCAGCTCGAAGCCAGCCTGCGCTACACGGAGTCGGAAGTCCAGTTTCAGATCCCGGCCGCCTACCCAAAGCCCGCAGACTGGTCGATACGGGTTGCCGCCAGGCTGCCGATGGGATCCCTCGGCGCGGATTCCGTCCTTTTTGCGGAGGAAAGCGAGAACAGAAGCTGGGCGCCCGGCGGGATTTATACGATAAAGACGGAAGGCTATCTCGGCCTGCGGCTGCATGCGGCGCTGCCGGACGGGGAGGGCGGGGAGATTGAAACGAATGTGGATTTGCTTAAATAGGGTGATTCATTCCCATTCATTCCCCATTGAAAAAAATGTATTTCTGTTGTACAATGAATTATTGCAGCAATGATGTGACGCAGCCGCGCCCTTTCTGTTCGCGGCAGGCGAAAAAACGATGGAAAAGGAAAAGGGGGTAGCGCACATGGCTTTCTGTTTTGGTGAACCGTCGCGTACATTCAGCGAATATCTGCTGGTGCCCGGTTATTCTTCGAAAGAATGCCGGCCGGAGAATGTGAGCCTGAGAACGCCGGTCGTAAAATATAAAAAAGGTGAGGACGCCAAAATCATAATGAATGTTCCGCTGGTTTCCGCAATCATGCAGGCCGTTTCCGATGACCGGATGGCGGTCGCGCTTGCGAAAGAAGGCGGGATTTCTTTTATATTCGCTTCGCAGCCGGTTGAAAGCCAGGCCGCCATGATACGCAGGGTCAAGTCCCATAAGGCGGGCTTCGTGCGCAGCGATTCCAACATCAGGCCGGACCAGACGCTGGCGGACATCGTGGCGCTGAAGGAAAAAAGCGGACATTCCACGGTGGCGGTGACGGAGGACGGAACGCCGGAGGGGAGAATCGTGGGCCTTGTGACCAGCAGAAGCTACCGGGTCAGCCGGATGGCGGCGGATACGCAGGTCTCGCAATTCATGACGCCATTTTCGGATTTGATCTACGCGGAGGACGGCATAACGCTTTCCGAGGCGAACGACATGCTGTGGGACCGCAAGCTGAACGCCTTGCCCATCATCGACAAAAACCAGCGCCTGACGCATTTCGTGTTTCGCAAGGATTACGATTCCCACAAAGAAAACCCCGATGAATTTCTGGACGAAGACAAAAGATACAGGGTCGGCGCGGGCGTCAACACCAGGGATTACAGGGAGCGGATTCCGGCTTTGGTGGAAGCGGGCGCGGACGTCCTGTGCATCGATTCTTCGGAGGGCTACAGCGAATGGCAGAAGGACACCATCGCTTTCGTGCGGGAAACCTACGGGGACGACGTGAAAATCGGCGCCGGAAACGTGGTGGAAAAAGAGGGATTCCGTTTTCTCGCGGAGGCGGGGGCGGATTTTGTGAAGGTGGGGATCGGCGGCGGTTCCATCTGCATAACGCGGGAGCAAAAGGGCATCGGCCGGGGTCAGGCGACGGCGATCCTCGACGTCGCGCAGGCGCGGAACGACTATTTCAAAGAGACGGGCATATACATTCCCGTCTGCTCGGACGGCGGAATCGTATACGATTACCATATGACCTTGGCGCTTGCGATGGGCGCGGATTTCCTTATGCTGGGGCGTTATTTCTCCAGATTTGACGAAAGCCCCACCGGCAAGATGAACATTAACGGCAATTACGTGAAAGAATACTGGGGCGAGGGTTCCAACCGGGCCAGAAACTGGCAGCGTTACGACATGGGCGGCGAAGGCAGGCTTTCTTTTGAAGAGGGCGTGGATTCTTATGTGCCCTATGCCGGCAGCCTGAAAGACAACGTGAATCTTTCGCTGAGCAAGGTGCGGTCAACCATGTGCAATTGCGGGGTTCTGGACATTCCCGCTTTGCAAAAGGACGCGAAGCTGACCTTGGTGTCCGCCACGAGCATCGTGGAGGGCGGCGCCCACGACGTGATTTTGAAGGAGCAAGCGTCCACGGTGCGGTAAGGGCGGGGCGAAAAAGAGCCGCTTCGCGAAGGGCAGACAGGAGAAAACATGGAAACATTTGACGGCATATGGGTGGCGGACTTTGGCGGCGGACAAAAGACCGTCGCGGCTCCAAGTTTTAGTTATCGGCGCAATAAGGACAGGAGAAAACATGGAAACATTTGACGGCATATGGGTGGCGGACTTTGGCGGGCAATACAACCAGCTGATCGCCAGACGGGTCCGGGAGGCCAGCGTGTATTGCGAGATCATCCCATGGTTTACATGTATGGAACGTCTTGCGGCAGAAACGCCGGCGGGGATCATTTTTACGGGCGGGCCGGCCAGCGTATACGAGACGGGCGCGCCGAAGCTGCCGGCGGCGTTTTTCGGGAATAAAATCCCTGTTCTGGGAATCTGTTACGGAGCGCAGCTGATGGCGCACGTCCTTGGCGGACAGGTACGCAGCCCTGACTATAAGGAGTACGGCAGGGTGCGCCTGACGCGGGACGGCGGGCAGGGCGGGGCGGAGCCTGCCGGGAACGCTGCCGCAGACGGGCAGACGGGCGGGGGGAGCGGCGGAAGCCTGCTATTTAAAGAGATTCCCCAAGAAGCGATATGCTGGATGAGCCATACGGATTACGTATCGGCCGTGCCGGAAGGCTTTACCGTCACCGCGCATACGGAAAACTGCCCGACGGCCGCCATGGAAAACAACGAAAAGAAACTTTACGGCGTGCAGTTCCATCCGGAGGTGCATCATACCCCTTTCGGCCAGACGCTCCTGACGAATTTCCTTTATGGAATCTGCGGCTGCAAGGGCGACTGGACCATGGCGAATTTCGCCAAGGCGAAAATAGAAGAGATCCGCAGGACTGCCGGGGACAAAAAGGTTCTCTGCGCCCTTTCCGGCGGCGTGGATTCTTCCGTCGCCGCGGTTTTGACCCATAAAGCCATCGGAGACAACCTGACCTGCATCTTCGTGGACCACGGCCTCCTCCGCAAGGACGAGGGCGATCAGGTCATGGAGGTCTACGGAAGGCAATTCCGCATGAAAATCAAGCGGGTCGATGCCGCCGCGCAGTTCCTCGGCAAACTGGCAGGCGTCAGCGATCCCGAACAGAAACGCAAGATCATCGGCGCCGAATTTATCCGGGTCTTTGAAGAGGAATCGCGGAAGCTCCATGAAGAAGAGGGCGGCATCGACTACCTGCTGCAGGGGACCATCTACCCCGACGTGGTGGAAAGCGGCAGCGGGGAAGCGGCGGTCATAAAAAGCCACCACAATGTAGGCGGGCTGCCTGCCGACATGCGCATGGAACTTCTGGAACCCCTGCGGCTCTTGTTTAAAGACGAAGTGCGCAAGGTGGGCGAAGAACTGGGCATAGCCCCCGAACTGGTATGGCGCCAGCCCTTCCCCGGCCCCGGCTTAGCCATCCGCTGTCTGGGCGGCGTCACGCCGGAAAAGCTGCACATCCTGCGCGAGTCCGATGCCATTCTCCGCGATGAAATCAAAAACGCCGGCCTGGAACGCGAAATCTGGCAATACTTCACCATCCTCCCAAACATCCGCAGCGTAGGCGTCATGGGCGATTTGCGCACCTACGACTACACCGTGGGAATCCGCGCCGTCACCTCCGTAGACGGCATGACCTCAGACTGGGCGCGCATCCCCCATGACATCCTTGAAAAAATCTCAAACCGGATCGTAAACGAAGTGAACGGCGTGAACCGGATCGTGTATGACGTCACCAGCAAGCCGCCGAGCACGATTGAGTGGGAATAGCTGGAAAGAATCATAAACGCCTTTCTTTATGCGGGGATGATTCGGATTTCCAAGCCAAATGCAAGAGTAATTCTTGTTGTGGGTCGTGAATCAAATATATTATCAAATGCGTTTAGTAATAGCGAATTGATATATCAAATAGCTTCTAGTGTTTTTAATCTTCCGCTTGTTTTGAAGCAGCAAAGAGTGTTTAAGAACAAATATGGTCAGATGATATATGAGGACATACTTCGCCAATAACACCACTTTTACATATGATGATCATGCGCTATTGGAAGCTTCGAGACAAATCGCGGTGGACGCATTAAAAGAAAAACTGGCGCTGTTAGATGTTGGTAATAAAAACAGACCATCTTTAATGTCGGCGATACGTAATGCTAATTCGAAAAACCATCGGAGGTTATCTTATGAAATCAGGGATTCATGGAGAAAAATTAACAGCAGCGTTGGTGAATGAAAAGTTGCCTTTCAGTGACAAAGCACGGATAGATGCTGCTATTGTTAAATACCCGGCTTGGGTACAGAAAATGGAGTCGATTTCAGCGGACAATCTATACGATCTGATTCGGGTGCTTGTTGATGCTCTCACAACATATAAATTTTATGTGGATGTCAATTTAATTTTTGATAGTTCAGATGATTTCCTGTATCGGCAGAAAGGGCAACTTAAAATTGATAATACAGTAATTGAGGAATTTCTTCCAATACTTGTGCGAAAATGCTTAGACCTGAAAGTTCCTGAAAATGTAATTGATATAGCTCCGCAAACTCCTACATTTTCATCTGTTTATTTTAATTCAAGCCTTAGCAATCCATCTATAGGTGGTGGGTTAGCTATTAAGACGAAAGATCAAGATTTTGCATTGAGTCGTAAATTATATATCCGTTCTTCCTATTCAGAAGAATTTGATGCTGATAAAACGGAGAGGGTACCACGTTTATAGATATTGTAAAATTGCGTTATTCGCAGAGGCCGCAGTAGGGATTGCATCACATCTTACGGGAGAAAAGAACATGAACCAAAGTGATTTCTTAATAGAGGCACGGCTGCGCGTGAACCGCGGCACGGCAGAGGACGTCAAGCATATGCTCATGGAATTTGCCCGTCTCGTGCCGCCGCCGGACAGGACAGAAGCATTGCGGATGATGGACACTAAGCTCGCGGCCTTGACCTCGGCGTTGCGGCGACTGGGGAACCTTGATTCCCGAAAGTGAAACGTTCCCGCAGGAATGGGCACAGGGCATCATGGCGGAGATTGACCGGTGCCGTTTACGCAAATACGACATATATCAATTGAATCCGTTGGACAAACTGCTGGCGGAGGCGATGGCATTGGACGGCACTGCCGGCTTTTTTGAAAAAAACGCCGAAACGCACGGGTCATTCAGGCTTCTTTACTACCCAATGCCCGCCCTTAGCCGCGCCGACGCGCTCGACCAGACCACGATTCTTCAAAGTCTCGATGTTCTTCTGCACACCGCGGGAAGACATCCCTGCTTTTTCTGATATGCTCTTTGCGCTGATTTTTGGCTGTTCAATCATCAGCCGCAGTATTGCTTTGTGAATGTCGCTTTCGGCGTACTTTTCTACGAACTCATCCGGGTTTTCTACGAACTTTTCTACGAACTCAACCGACCCGCTGGATTGCGCAGCAATCAGCTCACCTTGATACTTCGCCTGAACGGATATGCTATCAAGGAGTGCGGACAGCGTGAACTCTATGAACCCGTTGGAATTGTTTGTCTGTTGTCCGGCATGGAGTGCATCATAGTATTCGGGTTTTTTCTCATACACAACCGATTCCATCGGTATCCATGCGAAAACCGGGTTCCACTTGGCAAGCATGAGTGTTTGCCACAGCCGCCCCATACGCCCGTTACCGTCCGCAAACGGGTGGATTGTCTCGATTTCATAGTGCAGCGCCGCGCTTTTCAGCACGGGATGCAAGTCGGTATCTTTCGCCCAAGCAAATAATTCCTCTATCAGTCCATACACAAACTGCGGGCGTGCGCCAACATGGATAGGTACGTCGCCATCGAACACACCCACGTCACCGCTGCGAAACTTGCCGGATTCTTTGACAAGCCCGTCAGTCATCAGCTTATGCGCCTTTAGAAAGTCCTTGATGGTGTAGGGGTCGAAGGTCAATACCTTGTCGTAGGCTTCGTAGGCATTCTTCACTTCCTTGATTTCTGCTTGTTTGCCAGCAACCAATTTGCCGTCGATGACGGCAGTCACTTCTCCAAGAGATAGCGAGTTGCCTTCGATGGCAAGGGACGAGTGGATGGAACGCACCCGGTTTTCCCTGTGCAGTCTTATATCTCGCTTGAATCCCGTTCCAAATTCAAGGCGAGTGACGGCCTCAACGATTTTTGCCAAGTAGTCGGCGGCTTCCATCGTGATATTGAATGGCGGTTTTTGGGTCATTTCAGCACCCTCATTTTCGTCAATTGTGCAACAGCCGTTGCACAATTGCTGTCACCAAGCTCCCGTTCTATTTCTTCGACCGTCGGCAAATCAGATTTTAAGTCATCAGGGATTTCGCGTGTGAGCTGCTCCTGCCAATTCGCAACACCGATAGGGTTCGTATACCCCATTCGACAACGGTCTCACAAGCTCTGAGCGCGGTGAGCTTGTCGATAAGCTCTGCGCCATCGACTTTTGCCCAAGCACGAACGGGTCTGAAATCGTGTTAAGCAGGGTATCCGTCCATTCCGCAGTCAGCTTGTCGATGCGTTCTTCAATCTCATCAACCTTGCCCTTGACGAGCGGGTCTGTGCCGCCAAGCTGGAACAGGCATTTCTCACAAAAATGCTCGGTTTTGAGCATTTCCGGCGTAAGTTCGTAGCATACTTTGAGCGCAGACAAGTCGGTCTCGATAGCCTCACTTTTTGTCTGTTGGCAATGCTTCTGATTCATTATATCATGAGTAACTATGATTACTCAATCTGAAATTATTGGAGGCTGAAAGAATGGAATCAATGGAGGGAAAACACGCGGTTGCGAGAAGTTGCCCATGATTATGGCGGGTAAAGTCTATAGATAAAAATGGTTACTATTCACAGCCGGGCAAGTGTGGATAACAAAATAATCAACGCCGAGAAAACAGAGAGGCCATATACGTCTAACAAGCATAAAGAGTAAAGAGTTCTGAAACCCACGAGAATTTCTTCAAAAAAGTTGAAATTCCCGTGGGCTTCCCTTGCATCGTTATTTCTTATGTGTTATAATGTACACATAAGAAAGGAGCCATCTATATGAGTGTCATATACCAGAACGACAAGCGATCCGGCATCACTTATGCCTACGAATCAACATCCTATCGGGACGAAGAAAAGGGGAAATGGCGGTCCAAGAGAACCCTAATCGGGAGGGTGGACAAAGAAACCGGGGAAATCGTCGCCACCGACGGAAGGTGCAGGAAAAACAGCCCCTACCAAAAAGCGGAAAAGACACGGCGTGACGAGATCATGGACAGGATAAGGCCAATGGGCGTGTCGGCGCTACGGAAAGAAGTGA
>JAITOE010000069.1 GCA_031290135.1 Eubacteriales Family XIII. Incertae Sedis bacterium | reverse complement strand
ATATAATTACCTTGCAAATGACAAATTCAATTTGAGATATACGAGGTAAACATGTATATTAACCGTCTCATCGAAGATGAAATCTTTTTTTCGCTCAAACACTTTCCGGTAACGGCAATTACCGGGCCCAGGCAATGCGGAAAATCAACGCTTGCACGAAAAATAACCGCAGGGCGGGACGACGTGATCTTCCTCGATCTTGAACGGCCGGAAGATCTCCGAAAACTCCAGGATCCACAGTGGTTTTTCACGTCCGTGAAAGCGAACCTGTTCTGCATCGACGAAATCCAGCGCATGCCGGAAATCTTTCCGCTGATCAGAAGCCTGACAGACGAATGGGCGCGTCCCGGATGTTTTCTTATCCTTGGATCGGCATCGAGAGACTTGCTCAGGCAAAGTTCGGAATCGTTGGCAGGGCGGATATCATACAAGAGGATGAGTCCTTTTCTGACGGAAGAGCTTCCGCTGCAGGAAGACCTGCCCGCCTACATCACGCGCGGCGGGTTTCCGCGAAGCCTTCTCGCGGATCACCCGAAAGCATCTTACCAATGGCGGGAAGATTTCATTCAGACATTTCTCGAACGCGATTTGCTGCAGTGGAGGCTGTTCACGCCTGCCACAATGCGCAGATTGTGGCAAATGCTCGCGCACATGAATGGGCAAAGCGTCAACTACGCATCGCTGGCATCGGCTCTTGACATGACCGGAACAACCGTAAAGAGCTACATAGACCTGCTTTCAAGCACCTATATGATCGAAGTTGTGGCCCCGTGGTTTTCCAACATGAAGAAGAGGCTTGTAAAGGCGCCCAAGGTGTACGTTGCAGACTCCGGCATCACAGCCTGCCTGCTCGGACAGAAAACCTACGAAAGCCTGATAGGCCACCCTGCCATCGGCGCGGTTTGGGAACAAGTCGTGCTTTCTAATTTGCGCGGGCATTTCCCGGACGCTGAAATCTGTTACTACAGAACGGCCGCGGGCAGCGAGATGGATTTTGTGATGCGTGAAAACGAAAACCTCATTGCGATAGAATGCAAATTTTCACTTTCTCCCGGATTGAACAAGGGCAACCACAACGCGATCGAAGACATCCGTCCGGCACGTACATTCCTCGTCACGCCCGCCAAACAAGGCTGGCCGGTGGCACCCGGCATCCAGACCGTTTCGCTGAAAGAGCTGATCGCCGAAATTGCCCTTGCGCAGGGATGACCGCCCGCGTCCGCAACCCGTATTTTGCAATTCACGAAAAATAGACAAAAAATAGAAAAAATAAAAAAATTATTGAAAAACATCTAAATCTATTCAAATAGCACACGAATTTCGAAAATCCATTGAAACACCAATCGTTTTGTGATACCATAACCACAGAAGACGTAGCTATGGCGGGGATTTCAGACAGGGAGCAAGTTGCCGGAGGAACATTTGGATGGAACTACTATTAAGCAGCGGCGAACGCCTGCCCGTGCTTGAAGAACTCTCGTCAGGAGGCAGTGAGGGGGAACACGATTCTGCGCACAGCCTACGAAAAATAAACAAGCAAGATGTTTACAACACGGTGAACGCGTATTTCGCCAAAGATCGCGCGAAGTACTTGAATAAGTGGATACTCCAGAGATTGCAAGAGGTGGGGCTGCTATGGTAAAAACATACAATATAATATATCAGGATCAAGCAATAGGCGTATTCACGGAAACTTATGCGGATTACGAGGTGACGCTCCATATTCAAATGGATAAGACCTTGGAAAAGGCGAAGTTCCCGGCATCTTTATATGTGCTTGTGGACGACAACTATGAAATTGAAAATGAACTTGCCTGGGTGTGGCTGGACTCCCGCATTATACCTTCCACGCGAATTAACATAGAAAGCAATTTGAAGGCGATGGGTTTGTCTGAATATGACCCGCTTGCGATCTTCCACTGGACAAAGGGGAGATGCACCGCAGATAAAGCATATCTGGAACTTGCCCCTGTGCCGGATGCGGGCTGAAAGGAAATGTAACCGCAATGTAATGATAAACCCGCGTTTTTTTGGTATAATAACCTAAGAGCGGTTTCGGCGCAGACGACCGTTGTTGCGCAAGGACGCGAAAAAGGAGGAAATACTTTGAAATTACTACGGAAGATAAGTATGCTTTTGCTGACGGCGGTTTTGCTGGCGGGGGCCACGGCGGGCGCAGGCGCGGCCGACATCGATTACAGCACCTGGAATTCCACCGGGACATACCCGCAGGACGTGCTCAACACGAAATATCTCAGCGCGGTAAAAGCGCTGATGGACGTCCAGGCCATCACGGGGGATTCGGACGGGCTTTTCCACCCGGACAAAGCCATCACGCGGGCGGAATTTGCAACCATCGTGGCAAAGACCACAAAACAAAAGAACATGGAGGAAAACGCAAACGACTATTTCACGGACTTAGACGGCTACGCGTGGGCGAAGGAGTACATAAACCGCTGCTATGAGATGAGCTGGATCAAGGGAGTCGGGGGAGACGCGTTTGCGCCGGGCCGGGAAGTGACCTATGCGGAGGTCATAACCGTCCTGATCCGCGTGCAGCGGGGACAGGACAGCGACCTGATCGGGAAATGGCCGGATACCTACATTAATTACGCGGACATGTACAACCTGAACGGCAATGTCGATGTGGTGAACTGGAACACCCCGGCAACCAAGGGGGACGTGGCCATCCTGACCAACCGCATCATCGCGCCGCCGGCGATGGTCACAAGCAACCGGGGCGGCCGTTTCACGGGCGTCACGATATCCGGCACCGCAGGAACGGAAATAACGCCGCAAACCGTCACGATAGAGCTGTACAACGACACATTCAATGAAATCCACAGCCAGACGAACGTGACAGGCTGGTTTCCCGACCTTGCGGCCAACGGACTGGACGCCGTAATAGACAGTTACATGCCGGCAGGCATGTCGATCGTTCACATCCGCGTCACGGGGACGCCACGCTACGCCACATCGACGACGCTCGAAGCCACCATACCGGGCACGTTCCTCAAAACCGGCGTGATGGCCGTGGTGGAGCAGAACACGGTGCAGAACGTGCCGGCGACAATCAATATCCAGTAAGCCATATAGGCTTTATATCACAAATTAAAGGGGGGTTACGATTGATGAAGAAAAGCATTTTAAAACTGACAGCGGCGGCGCTGGCCTGTTTGCTGGCGGGGGCTGCGAGCGCGGCGGTTTACGCGGCACCCGTGCCGCCGGACGTGACGGGGAAATCTTACGAGAGGGCGGTTTCTATCCTGGCCGCCAAAGACATCGTGACGGGCGACGTGGACGGACAGTTTTATCCCGACGCAAACCTGACGCGGGCGCAATTTTGCACGATCGTCGTAAAAGCGATGCAGGCGCCGGAAGCCACGGTGAACGGAACGCCGTCGCAGGCTGTGAAAAAAAGCGGATTCCCGGATCTGGACGGCTACGGATGGGCAGAAGGCTATATCGCCTATGCCGTGGAAAAAGGCGTGGTGACGGGCTATCCGGACGGCAGCTTCAAGCCGGGCAGCAACGTCAGCATGAGCGAGCTGATCACCATGACCCTGCGGGCGGCCGGTTTCAGCGACGCTTCGCTGGGCGGGGTATGGCCGGAAAATTACGTCGCGAAGGCAGGCGATCTCGGCGCGCTGGCAGGCATTACGGCGCCGCTTCCCGAATCCGCCACGAAGTGGATGGCCGCGCAGCTGGTCTGCAACGTGCTGGACAGGATCGAAGCCGCGAACCCGCCTGCAAAAGAACCTGCGGACGTGACGGAAACGCCCGAACAGCCGCCTGAAAACGGGGGCTTCGTTTACGTGAACAACGGCGCCTTTGACGGGGACATCACCACTTTCGCGGGAAAAGACCTGGCTTCCGATGTGCAGGTATACGCCTATGGCCTGAAAGCCGATTACAAAAACGATATGAAGCTCTCCGAAGACAATGCGGATTTCCTGTCGGAAACCGTGTACAAATATAAGAGCGTTGAGACGCCGGCCTGGTACGAACTACAGGGCAATGCGGTCACAAAGATCATCCTGCCGCACGACGTGGGTTTCAGCGGGAGGGCGTACAGCGTCCTTAACGGCATTGTCCAGATGTCGGACGGCGAGGACAACATGGTGGCGGGTTTCGTGACGTATTCCGCAGGCAGAAAGATCACCTGGGCAGCCACGGCAGGGCTGGGCGCGGAAAATATCCCGTCCGGCAAGAATCTCTACGACGGCGGCCAGCTCTTCGAACTGCAGCTGCGAAACGGCAAGGTCACCAACGTCGCTTCCGTGGACAGCACGGACGGCGCATTCAATCCCCCGCCCAGAGGCGGAACTGTGACGGAACTGACCCCCGGCAAGTTCACGGAGGTCACCGCGAAGACCGGCACCGTCGTGTCCATGGGGGATGACGTCTACGAAATCCGGTCCAACGCGTCGGTTTACGTCCTGGAAGACGGCGAATATTCGGTCGGCACGGCCAGCAGCGTCCGGTTGAAAAGCATGATACGCCTTTACGACGTTTCCGATGACAAAAACAACGCGGCCGACGTGGTCATCATCGAAAACTGACTTCGAACTTCACAGCAGTTCACAGCAGTAGCTCTCACAAAATCGTAGATTTTGGAGAGCCTTGCATGGAACCTACCAGCGATTTCTTGCAGAAATCGGGTTAGGTTCACAGAAAAAACACAAAGGCGGAACCCTTGAAAACAGCGGGGTTCCGCCTTTTGCATGGGCGCATGCGGGTCAAAAAACGCCAAAAACATATACTTTTGCCCGCTCCGGTGGTATAATAACCGTAGGCCAGCTATTATACAGCTGCGCCCCCCGATGCATGCTTACGCCGGTTCCATGGCGGCGCAAGCTGTGCTTTGAAAAATTTGTTCGGTATTGGGAGTTGTGCGGAGGCACATTCGGTTTTGGACGGGGCAGGACCGAAAAGGGGAAAGATATATGTGTAGGAAAATACTTATCGCATGGCTCGTGATAGCCGCAGTGGTGCTGTCAACCATTTCGGGTTACGCGGGCGACCAGGTCCAAGGAACGTTTTTTTTAAGAAACATCGTCATTAACGGAGAAAAAATCGTCAACTATAATCTTCAATATCCTTTCTTTCTATACAATGACACAACCTATTTTCCGCTGACAAAAGACATGCAGGCAATCTGCGGCGTCGAAGCCGGGGTTCAGGACGGCTCGCTTTCCTTGCGAAAAACAGAACCCTTACTTGCCAACGTGCAGGAAAACTGGGTCAAAAACAACGCGGAAAGCGTGACGCTGGCAGTGGATTATGAGGCGGGCTTACGCGTTACCGACGCGCCGGACGCGTCCGCGCAGCCGCCATGGGACAATTCCATAGCGTTAGGGGCGGGTACGGAGAGCCCTGTAAAGGATGAAACGCTGGACTTAAACGAAAGCCCGGTGCTGCTCAAAGACAAGGTGACCTATCTGCCGGTCCGGGCGCTGACCGAAAGCAAGCTGTTGGGATGGGATCTGTATTACGATCCGTATTACGGGCTTTGCATCAGCACCAGCGAAGGAATCCCGGCGGAAAGCTATTTCCCCGCTGCGGAAGCGAATTACAACAGGGGCCTTGTCAGCTACATCAAATCGAAAAACAGCAGCCTCAGCACCAGCAGGACGCAGGAGCTTGTATTCCTGTTCCGCAGGGCGGCGGAAATAAACAGTGTGGATGAGAAGCTGCTCATTGCCATCGCGCAAAAGGAAAGCACCTTCAGGGCCGATGCCAGAAGCAGCGCGGGCGCCGCGGGCCTCATGCAGATCATGCCAAAAACCGCCGCCGGATCCGGCATCAGCAGTGCGCAGCTGTATGACGCCAAGACAAGCATCGATTTCGGCGCTTCTTACATCAGCAACCAAATCAACAGCTTTGACGGCAACGTCAACATGGCGCTGTCCGCCTACAACCAAGGACCGGGCAGCGTAAGCCGGGGCACTTATTCACGGGGCTACGCGGAAAAAGTCCAGGGGATCGTGGCGGACATCGGCGCACACCTGGAAACGGGCGGATATCTCGCAACGGAGTGATGTGAACAGGCGGGGGAGTGAACTGTAATTAACGGCGGAGACAACGTATGCTCCGCCGTACTTTTTTGTTGTTTTTTATCCCGCAATCTGCTATGATATAATCTAATAATAGAAAAGGAGAAGCACATGGTCAGGAGAATCTATGTCGAGAAGAAAAGAGGCTTTGACGTTGAGGCGCGGGCTTTGCAGCGCGCCGTGACGGAGAATCTGCATCTTACCGGCGTTTCCGGCCTCAGAATCATAAACAGATATGACGTGGAAAATATTGACGATGCGACCTATGAAGCGGCTAAGACACACGTTTTCTCCGAGCCGACGGTGGATGTGGTCTACGAAGCGGAACCGCCGCTGAAGGCGGGATCCCACCTCTTCGGCGTGGAATATCTGCCCGGCCAGTATGACCAACGGGCGGATTCCGCCCTGCAGTGCATCCGGCTGATCAAAACCGACGCGCGGCCTACGGTGCGTTTTGCCCGCATGGTCATTCTGGAAGGCGTCTTGGAGGAAGAGGCGCTGAAAGCCGTAAAGCGTTTTGTAATAAACCCCGTAGATTCGCGGGAAGCTGCGCTTGAAAAACCAAAGACCCTGGAAATGTCCCTGGAAACCCCGCCGGAAGTGGCGCGGATCCATGGATTCCGGGAACTGACGGATGCCGCGCTGGCGGCCTTCCATGAACGCGAAGGCTTCGCCATGAGCTTAGACGATCTCCTTTTCGTCCGGAGATATTTTACGGAAACGGAGCAAAGAGAC
>JAITOE010000059.1 GCA_031290135.1 Eubacteriales Family XIII. Incertae Sedis bacterium | reverse complement strand
TGCCCGCATCCACCGCTCCAACCTGATCAACAGCGGCATCCTGCCCTTGGTCTTCGCGGATCCTGCTGATTACGGCAAACTGAAAGAAGGGCAGACCCTCACCATAGAACACGCCCGCGCCCAGCTTTCCGGGGAAACCGTCACCGTCCGGATCCGGGATACGGGCGCCGCGTTCCTGACGCGTCCCGCTTTCTCGCCCACCGAGAAAACCATCCTCCTGGCCGGCGGCCGGATCAACCTGATCAAGGAATCCGCCGCCGGGAGCAAGGAATGACAGACTTCCTGCACGGGGACAAGGGCGGCGCGGCGCAGCAGCCCTTGTCCGGCGACCTGTTTTCCAGGCTGCGCGTGGACATCCTGACAGAAAAATTGCGGCCGGGCGAAAAGCTCACCGAACAGCGGCTCTGCAACAGCTACGCGGTCAGCCGGACGCCCGTCCGCGAAGCCCTGAAACAACTGGAGGCGGAGGGGCTGGTTGAGATGTTCCCCAACCGCGGCGCTTTCGTCGTCGGCTTTTCGCGGCGCGACATGGACGACATGTTTGCCCTGCGGAAGGCCTACGAGCTGCAAGCGGTCCGGTGGGCGGTGGAGCGGATTACGGAAGAACAGTTCGCGGCGCTGGAAGAAACTTTTGAATTCATGGAGTTTTACACGCAGAAAAACGACACGAAAAAAATGATGGACATCAACACGGGCTTCCACCAGCTGATTTACAATGCGTCCCTGAACCGCATGCTCCAGCGCGTCCTTTCTTCCTATCAGATTTACATCAAATACAGCCGGCAGACCCGGCCGTACAAAGAAAAAGACCTCCCCGCCATCCTGGATGAGCACCGGGAGATCTTCCTCGCTTTCCGGCAGAACGACGCGGAGGCCGCTGTCCGCGCCATGGAGCGGCACATCAGCCAATCGAGAAACCGCGCCATGGTTTAAAGCCGCCGAGGGCGGGCGTCACCCTCCGTCATTGCGAGAAGCGCCGAAGCAATCCACATACACTGGGTTGCTTCGCTCGCAATGACGAAAGATGCTGCGCCGCCGTTCATACCTGAGATCCAACAATCCCTTAAAATTTCAGCTTTTCGCCGCTGAGGTCGATGGTGAAATTGTCCCCCTCCTTGATTTCGCCCCGGATGATCCGGGCGGCGATTTCCGTTTCGATGCTCTTTTGCAGATAGCGTTTGACGGGTCTGGCGCCGTATGCGGGCGAATAAGTCTCCCGCGCGATAAAGCGCTTGGTGACGTCGGTAAAGCTGACCGTGATGTTCCGCTCCGCCAGCCGCCGGTCGATGTCTTTCAGCGCGATGTCGATGATTTTCACCATGTCGTCTTCCGTCAGCGGCGAGAAAATCACCACGTCGTCCACGCGGTTCAGGAATTCCGGGCGAAAATAGTTTTTCATGTCCGCCAGCACGGTTTCCCGCACCTCGTCGTCGATGCTGCCGTCGTCTTTGATGTTTTCGACGAGGTAAGGACTCCCGATGTTCGAAGTCATGATGATGATGGCGTTCTTGAAATCCACCGTCCTGCCTTGGTTGTCCGTGAGCCGCCCGTCGTCCAGAAGCTGGAGCAGCACGTTGAACACGTCCGGGTGCGCCTTTTCAATCTCATCGAAAAGCACGACGCTGTACGGCCGCCTGCGGACCGCTTCCGTCAGCTGCCCGCCCTCGTCGTAGCCCACATAGCCCGGAGGCGCCCCCACAAGCCGGGATACCGCGTGTTTTTCCATATATTCCGACATATCGATGCGAATCATGTTCTTTTCCGTGTCGAAAAGCGCCTCGGACAGGGCTTTTGCCAGCTCGGTCTTCCCTACCCCGGTCGGGCCGAGGAAGATGAACGAACCCACGGGGCGCCGTTCGTCCTTGAGGCCGGCGCGCGCGCGCAGCACCGCTTCCGACACGGCTTGCACGGCGGCGTCCTGGCCCACGACGCGCCTATGCAGGATTTCCGGCAGCCGCAGCAGTTTTTCCTTTTCGGATTCCACTAACCGGCTCACGGGGATGCCCGTCCATTTCGCCACGACCTCCGCGATTTCCTCTTCGCCGACTTCTTCTTTCAGCAGGCGTTTTTCGTTGGCCTCGTCCGTTCTGGCCTGCTCTTCCGCCAGTTTCTTTTCTAGCTCCGGCAAGGTTCCGTATTTCAGCTGCGCTAATTTTTCAAGATCGTAGCGCTGCTCCGCCTCTTCCATCTGTAATTTCACTTCTTCTAGCTGCTGCTTCGCGCCTTTTAGCTCCGTAATGGCCTTTTTTTCGTTTTCCCACTGGGCGCGCATCTTGTCGTTGGCCTCTTTCAGTTCGGAAAGTTCCTTTTCGATGTGTTCCAGCCGGGTCCGGGAGGCGGTGTCGCTTTCCTTGCCCAGTGCCTGTTTTTCGATCTCCAATTGCATGATTTTGCGTGCGCTCTCGTCAAGCTCCGCCGGGAGGCTGTCTATCTCGGTGCGGATCTTGGCGGCCGCCTCGTCCATGAGGTCAATGGCCTTGTCCGGCAGGAAACGGTCGCTGATGTAGCGGTCGGAAAGCGTCGCACAGGCAATCAGCGCACCGTCGGTGATGCGGACGCCGTGGTGGATCTCGAAGCGTTCTTTCAGGCCGCGCAGGATGGAAACCGTGTCCTCCACCGTCGGCTGGTCCCCGAGGATCTTTTGGAAACGGCGTTCCAGGGCGGCGTCTTTTTCGAGGTATTTCCGGTATTCGTCCAAGGTCGTTGCGCCGATGCAGTGCAGCTCGCCCCGCGCCAGCATGGGCTTCAGCAGGTTTCCTGCGTCCATGGAACCCTCCGCCCGCCCCGCCCCGACGATGTTATGCAGCTCGTCGATGAAAAGCAGGATGCGCCCGTCGGACTTTTCCACTTCGTTCAGGACCGCTTTCAGGCGCTCTTCGAATTCGCCGCGGAATTTCGCGCCGGCGATCAGCGCCCCCATGTCCAGCGCGTAGATGGTCTTTTCCTTCAGTCCCTCCGGCACGTCGCCGCTGCGGATGCGCTGCGCCAGGCCTTCCACCACCGCCGTCTTCCCCACGCCGGGTTCGCCGATGAGCACGGGGTTGTTCTTCGTCCGCCTGGACAGGATCTGGACGGTATGCCGGATCTCGGCGTCCCTACCGATCACGGGGTCTAATTTGCCCTCTCGCGCCATCCGCACGAGGTCGCGCCCGTATTTGTTCAGGGCGTCGTAGTTGTTCTCCGGGTTCTGGCTCGTGACGCGCTGGTTGCCCCGGACGGTGGTCAGCGCCTGCAGGAAATTCTCCCTGGCGACGCCGTGTTTTCGCAGGATGCGGGCGGTGGCGGTGCCTTTTTCCTCTATGACGCCCAGATAGATATGTTCCACGCTGACATATTCGTCCTTGAAATCCGCGGCGATCTTCCCCGCCGACGCGAGCACCTGGTTCAGCCGTCTTGTGGTGTACATGTTGTCGCCCGCGCCCTGCACTTTCGGGAGTTTTTCCATCTCCGACTGCAGTTCGCCTATCATTTCTCCCACGCTGACGTCCATGTTCTTCAGCAGCTTCGGGATCAGGCCGTCCTGCTGCATCAGGAGCGCCAGGTGAAGATGTTCGACGTCAATCTGCTGATGCCCCTCGGAAATGGCGATGTTCTGGCACTCCAGCATGGCCGCCTGGGCGTTTTGCGTAAATTTTTCAAAATTCATATGTTTGCCCTCCAAATTATAGTATTTAAATGATAGATACCACAAAAATTAGCACTCTAAACATTAGAGTGCTAAAAAGTGCGGGAAACTTTCCGCGAGGCGCAGTTGTGACTTACATCAAAACAGACAGCAAGGGGTACCACAGCCGCAGCAAAGCGGGGAAGATGGCGCTGAGCGCAGGGGTCATGATCCGCCCGGTGACGCCCAGCAAAATCAAAACCATGAGAATGGGAAATCCGTGGTTATAGAGGCTGTACCAGAACCCGTAGCGCCGGAGGTTGAAAATCTCCGTCAGCATGTTGAAGCCGTCCAGCGGCGGTACGGGGAGCAGGTTGAAAATCATCAGCACGAGGTTCAGCCAGATGACGTTCTGGAGGATGATCATCAGGTTGCCGCCGAAAGAAGAAGCCCAGAACGCCGAAGCGTAGGCGCGCATCCAGAAATACTCATAAATCCCGCTGAACAGGGCCGCCACGACAAAATTGGTCGCCACGCCCGCAACGGACACCAAGAAGCTGTCCCTGCGTATGTTTTGGAAGTTCCGGGGCGATATCATGACGGGTTTTCCCCACCCGAATCCGATGATGACCAAGGAGATGAGGCCGATGAGATCGAAATGCCGCGCCGGGTTCAGCGTCACGCGTCCCTGCATCCGCGGCGTCGGATCCCCCAGGGCGTCCGCCATTTTCGCATGGGCGAACTCATGTACGCTGACGCCGATCAGGATCCCCGGAACGCGCATCGCCAGATCGAAAACCCAGTCTAAGGGATTTCTGAAACTGCCGCCGCGCGTGGCGTAGTACACCATCACCATTAAAAGGAGTATGCTTATGGGATTTTTAAAGAGTTGTCTCAATTATGAATACCTTCATTTGTCTTTGATGCCATGTGCCTTATGAACTGGCGCGCCGCCCGGCCCGAACGCCCGCTTTGGCGGATTTCCCATTGCAGCGCCAGGCTTGCAAGCTCGTCTTCGTCCATGTCAAGCCGCTCCCGCCGCGCAATCCCCTTGACAATCTCCAGATATTCGGATTTGTCGGGGGCGCTGAACGTGACGGCCAGGCCGAAACGGTCCGCCAGGGAGCGTTTTTCCTGCAGCGCGTCGTTCAGGTTGACGTCTTCCTGCCCTTCCCGGTCCCGCCATATTTCCTTTATGATGTTGCGGCGGTTGGACGTGACGCAAACCAGCGTGTTCGCCGGCTGCGGGCGCACCCCGCCCTCCAGCGCGGATTTAAAGGACTTGTAACCCGTTTCGTTTTCTTCGAAAGACAGGTCGTCGATAAAAACGATGAATTTGCAGCCGCGCGGCGCCAGTTGTTCCGTCAGAGCCGGCAAATCCCCGATTTTCTCCTTGGGCAAAGCCACGAGCCGCAGCTTCCGCGAAGCGAAATGATGCAGCAGCGCCTTGACGCTGGAGGATTTTCCGGTGCCGCGGTCCCCGTACAGCAGCATGTTGTTATAGGGCCTGCCGCTTGTGAAAAAATTCACGTTCTCAATGATGCGTTCTTTTTGCGCCCGGTAGCCTATCAGGGCGTCGATAGTGACCGGATCCGTGTGCTCCACGCCGATAAGCCCGCCGTCCCAGTGGAAAGTGTGATACCGCGCGAACATCCCGCCGCCCGACGTTTCATAATACGCGGCCAAAGCGGCGGCGGCGCCCGCGTCGTCCTTCATGTTCAGCGCCGCGTGGACGCCTTCCCATGGCGAGGGCGCCTTGTCCCAGACGGCCACGCAGGACGCTTCGTCCTCCATCGCCGCAGCCGCTTTTTCCCAGTCCAGCGCGTACAGTGCCCGGAGGAACGCCGTTTCCCGGCAGGCAAGCGCCGCAAGGGGTTTCGAAACCTCGCCCCGCTCCGCCTGCAGGCTGAACAGGTTGTCGCTTTCGGCGACGAGCCGGCAGATGTAGTCCTGCCAGCACGTGTGCGCCGGCAAATTCGCAGAGGCGGCGCCCGCCGGCGGATCCGCGCAAACGTCCGCGGTCAAATCCGCAGAAGCGCCCGCGGCCAAGAGCAACGCCCGCTGCACCGCATAATAGTCGCCGCGCAGCCGCCCTCCCGCGTCCTTTACCGCACCCGTATGCCCCTGCGCAAGCAGGCCGAACAGGGATGCCGCCTTGCCGGCCGGTGCGTCCGTGCGAATATTGTCATACAGCAGCAGCTGTTCCAAGGCGAATGTTTCCATTATTTTCTGTCAAACTGGCGGACGCTGTACAGCGGGTGCTTTTCGCAAAGCTCCGCGACGATGGCGCGCGCCCGGTCCGCATGGCTCTCATCGCCCGGATGATCCAGCACCATGGCGATGGCTTCCGCCGTCCGCACGATCTCGTCTTCGCCAAAACCCCGCGTGGTCAGCGCAGGCGTTCCGAGCCGGATGCCGCTGGTGACGTTGGGTCCGTTGGGATCGTTCAGGATGCTGTTTTTGTTCGTGGTGATGTTGGCGCTGTCCAAATACGCTTCCGCGTCTTTCCCCGTGAGCCCTTTGTTGGTCAGGTTCAAAAGCACCAGATGGTTATCCGTGCCGTTGGAGACCAGACGGAACCCGCGGTCCATCAGTTCCTTGGCCAGAACCTTTGCGTTGCCCGCCACGCGTTTCTGGTATTCCTTGAATTCAGGCCGCGCCGCCTCCTTGAAGCACACCGCTTTCCCCGCTATGATATGCATGAGCGGTCCCCCTTGCATCCCCGGAAACACGCCTTTGTTTAATTTTTGCCCGAATTCTTCTTTTGCGAAAATGACGCCGCCCCTGGGCCCCCGGAGCGTCTTGTGCGTGGTGGAAGTCACCACATGGGCATGCTTCACCGGGTTCGGATGCTGGTCTCCCGCCACAAGCCCCGCGAAATGCGCCATGTCCACCATCAGCAGCGCCCCGACTTCATCGGCAATCTCCCGGAATTTATCCGCCTCGATGATTCTGGGATAAGCGCTGGCGCCCGCCACGATCATCTTGGGCTTGCACCCGGCGGCGATCCGGAGAACCTCTTCATAATTGATCTTTTCATCCTGTACGTCCACGCCGTAGGACGCGAAGTTGAAATACTTCCCCGACATGTTGACTTTGCTTCCGTGTGTGAGGTGTCCGCCGTTGGAGAGATCCATGCCCAGGATCGTGTCGCCCGGCTGCAGCAGGGAAAAATACACCACGAGGTTCGCGCTCGAACCCGAATGCGGCTGCACGTTCGCGTATTCGGCGCCGAAAAGCGCTTTGCCGCGCTCTATGGCTAAGGCTTCGACCTCGTCCACGTGTTCGCAGCCGCCGTAATAGCGTTTCCCCGGATAGCCCTCCGCGTATTTGTTGGTCAGCGCACTGCCGCAGGCCTCCATGACCGCCGGACTGGCGAAATTTTCCGAGGCGATCATCTCCAATTTATGCTCCTGCCGCTGCATCTCCCGTTTGATCACCGCGCTTACGTCCGGGTCTATTTTGTCCAAATGATTGAAATACATAGTAGCGTTCTCCTTTTTTTGTTATTGCCCGATCAGGCGCAGCCCGCGGGCGTATTTGCTCTCCGCCTCCGGCACAAGCCCGTACTTCTCCGCCAGCACCCGCCCGATCTCCAAAAGCCCGTCCGTTTCGCCGGTGAACAGTTCAATCTCCATCTCGCTGAGGTGAAGCTCGCCTTGGTCCGTAACGATGTCGCCGTCATCCAGCGACACCTCGCAGATCACCTCCCCCGTGTCAACCCGGAAGCGGCTCCGGAGGAACGTCATCTCCAGTATGCTTTGCAGCGGCTTGCCGTTCAGAAGCTCCGCCACGTCTTTCCCCACTTCGCTTTCTTTGAAGATGGCGGGGTCTGGGCGGAGGAAGCAGCCAGGATCGTCCACCGGGACGTTGATCTCTTCCCGTATGTGAAGGCCGTTGCTGCCGGAATCCTTCCATTTCAGCGAAGCGATGATTCTGGCTCCCTCCATCCTGACGCGGAAAGCGACGTCGTTCTTCGAAAGGATGTAGTCCTCCGTGTCAAAATAAGCGGCTTTCATGAGGATTTGCTCCCGCGTGCCCTTTTCTTCCATGCCCGCAAGGTAATCGTCCGCCAGAATCGCAGCTATGGACTCTTTGTCTCTGACCTTATATTTCAGTTCGATTTCCAATTCGATTTTCCTCTTTCGTTTCAACGAGACATAAACCGGTGCATTTTCGTCCGAAAAACATGAAATAAATGCGGCGTGATTATTGTATCATAGGCAGGACGAATTTGCAAATATTTCATATGGTAATTTTTGGAAACTTTGGCCGGGCAGGGCGGACGGCATCGGCAAAAACACAAAAAAATGCAAGGTTCTTGATTTTCTTCCGGATTGTGATATACTACAAATAGTTTTATAATAAAACTATTTCCCGCCCCGCGCCAGCGAGGGATTGTGCCCGCCGCTGGCGACGCATCGTGTTTCAATTTTGGATGTGTTACGAAACGGAGGTTTATGCCATGAAACTGAATGTCAGCTCTGTCGGCAAGATTTACAAGAACAATTACAGCGCGGATAAGGCCGCAATCACGTTTAAGGACGAAAACATCACTTACCGGGATCTGGACGACAAGGTCATTGCTTTCGCGAATTTTCTGAGAGGGGCCGGCCTGGCTCCGGGCGACAAATGCATCCTGGACGCGTCCAACCTGCCGGAATTCCTTTACACCTACCTCGGCGTCGTGCGGAACGGCGCGGTCATCGTGCCGGTCAACCCCATGCTCACCTTAGAAGAACTGACTTTCATCGCCCATGACGCAGACGCGAAATACATGCTCATCCAGGAAGGCGTGATGCTGAAACACAGATATGCGAAAGAAACGCTGGAAGAAGCGCTCGGCGTGCGCGTGTTTGTCCTGAACGAGGCGCTGATCCGGGAAATTGACGCGGCGCCCCGTGAGGATTTCGATCTCGTCAGCGACATCGATTCCATTTCCACGTTTCTTTATACCTCGGGCACGACAGGCAAACCGAAAGCGGCCATGCTCACCCACAGCAACCTGCTCGCCAATTCGGGGCAATGCTACGAAGCTCTTGAAACGACGCCGGACGACATCTTCATGTGCGTGCTGCCGATGTTCCACGTATTCGCTTTCACCGCCTGCGTCCTGTTGCCGTTGTACAGCGGCGGCACGACGGACATCGTCGAAGAATTTCGGCCGAAAGAGGTCATCGCCGGCCTGATCGGCAAGGACATCACCGTTTTCATGGGCGTGCCGGCCATGTACATGGTTCTGATCGAAGCCGGCAAAAAAAACATCACCTTCCCGAAACTCAAACTGGCGATCTCCGGCGGGGCGGCCCTGCCCGTAGAGGTGTATCACCAGGCGAAAGAAACCATCCACCTGCCGATCATCGAAGGTTACGGCCTCACGGAATCCTCGCCGGGCGCCGTGTTCAACCCGCCCTCCGGCGTCCAGAAACCCGGCGCCATCGGCCTGCCGCTCCCGCAGATGGAATGCCGGATCGGCGGGGAGGACGATGAAGAGCTTCCCATGGGCGAAGTCGGCGAACTGCTGATGAAAGGGCCGAACATCATGGCGGGTTACTACAAACAGCCGGAAGAAACGGCGGCAACGCTGCGGAACGGCTGGCTGCACACCGGCGATCTCGCGAAGAAAGACGAAGACGGCTACATTTATATTGTAGACCGGAAAAAAGACATGATCGTCGTGTCGGGCCTGAATGTGTACCCGCGCGAGGTGGAAGAGGTTCTTTACAAGTATCCGTCCGTCAAGGAGGCCGCCGTCGTCGGCGCGCCGGACAAGCTCCGGGGCGAGGCGGTCGTCGCCTACGTTGTGCTGAAAGAGGGCGAAACGGCGCACAGCAAGGAGATCCTGCGCTACCTGAAATCGAAGCTCGCCGCCTATAAGCTGCCCCGGCGGATCGAGGTCGTGGACAGCCTGCCCAAGAACAGCACAGGAAAGATCCTGAAACGCATGCTGCGCGAAAACAGCGAAGGGGTTGTTATGAATTCTTAGGTCTTACCGCAGATGCTGCCGGAGTTTGGCGAGCACGGTGTCCTGGTCGATCGGCTTGCCCACATGATCGTCCATGCCTGCCGCCAGACACCTTTCTATGTCCTCCCGGAACACGTTGGCGGTCATCGCCACGATGGGGACGGTTTTCGCTTCGGGCATGTCCAGCGCCCGGATTTTCCCGGTTGCTTCAAGCCCGTCCATCTCCGGAATCTGGACGTCCATGAAAATCATGTCGTACCGGCCGGGCGCCCTGGAGAACAGCCGCACCGCTTCCGCGCCGTTGGCCGCGCAGTCGATCCCGATCCCGCTTGTTTCCAGCATGGCCTGGATGATCTCACGGTTGATCTCGATGTCCTCCGCCAGCAGTATGCGGCGCCCCGTAAAATCCGTGCTTTGCCCGGCTGCCTGTCCGGCGGACGCTTCGCCGGAGGTGTCGTTTTCGCCGCCCGCCGCGCCGCGCGCCGCCTGTATTGTGAAGATGAACGCGGAACCCTTGCCTTCTTCGGAATCCACCCGGATATGTCCGCCCATTTGCTCGACGATGTTCTTGGAGATGGAAAGGCCCAGCCCCGTGCCGCCGTATTTGCGCGTCGTGCTGGCCTCCGCCTGCTCAAAGGAATTGAAGATCCGTTTCTGCTGTTCCCGGCTGATGCCGATGCCCGTGTCCGCCACCGAAATTTGAAGGGTGCAGATGCCCTCCGCTTCTTGCTCCAGTTTCGCGGACAGCGTGATCTTGCCTTCTTTTGGCGTGAATTTCACGGCGTTGGAGAGCAGGTTGACGATAACCTGCGCCAGCCGCTGGTCGTCGCAAACGAGCCTTTCGGGGATGTTTTCGTCGATATGGGTCGTGAGGGTCTGGTTTTCTTCCGCGATGCGGTGGTCTATGACGTTGCGCGCGCGTTCTATCATCTGCGCAAACACGAACTCTGCCGGCGACAGCTCCAGTTTGCCCGATTCAATCTTGGACAGGTCCAGCACGTCGTTGATCACGCCGAGCAGATGCGTGGACGCGTCCTGTATTTTCCCGAAGCTATAATCTTTGCGCTCTATGCCGGCCGCCGATTTTCCGATGGAAGCCATCCCTATGATGGCGTTCATCGGCGTGCGGATCTCGTGGGACATGCTGGCAAGGAAAGTGCTCTTGGCCCTGGCGTTGGCGAACGCTTTTTCCGCAGCCTCTTCTATGGCCGCCAGCGATTTTCTTTCGACTTGGATCATGCGCCTGAAGAAGAGGAGTATGATGCATACCATCAAGATGTAGGCAAGCACGAGAAAGGTAATGATGGCGGCGGATGATTCCCGGAGCCTGTGGTTCAGTTCGGACGTCAGCTGGTTTGCCCAGATGTAGCCGATGACCGTGCCGTTTCTCTGGACGGGCAGCATGGCGTTCATGATGTCGCCGCGGACCATCGTGCCCGACCTGACTTCCGGCCTGCCGGTCGCCATCACTTCGCGCCCCGGGTGCGCGGGGTCTATCGGGTTTCCGATCGTGTCGCCGAATTCCGAAGAGGGGCCGTAGGTGAGGATCGCGTCCAGTTCAAGGGAATAAAAACCCACGCCAAGCCCTTCGGCAACCGACGCCAGATCATCCGTGTCTTTGCGAAGCGCTTCGTTCAGCACTGCGATTTGTTCCTCCCGCGACGCGTTTTCCGCGCCGGCTTCCCGCAGGATGCCCGCGTATCCGTCTTCCCCGATCCGGCTGTCCAGCACGCGGGCAAGCGACAGCAAATCCGCGCTTTGCTGCTCGTAAAACACGGTTTCGCTAAAATAGTTCACCATATACCATGTGGCGATGAACGGCGCCGTCAGGCAGAGGACGAGTATGATGAACACCCTTTTGTGAAATACAGCCGGTCCTTTCATTTCGCATTTCCTCCGTTACCGTAGAGTATATCACATTTTATGGGATATGTGTAAATTCATCATGATTTTGTGTGATTTCAGATTTTTTTGTTACATGGCACCGGGTCAGCCAGGCGCAAAAAAATTGAGCGGCGGAAAGTTCTCCGCCGCTCAATCGCACGTTGCGTTATTCCCTATCTCTTCTTCCATAATCAGCACGTTAAAAATCGGAGAACTGATAGAACATCAACGTGTTCCCGTAGTGGGTGAACCAGACGAGTTTGCCGTCTGTCGCGACGGGCAAACGCTATGGAAACCCGCAAACTTGCCATTATCCGCAACGAACTGCTCCCGCGCCTTATGTCGGGTGAAATTGGTCGGGTGAAATTTCAATTGCCCCTTGAACTCTCATTTCTTTTATTGTATGATAAAAGGTAAAGAAAGTAAAGACTTTTGGAGGTGTTTTTATGGATATGGCAAGACTATCATCTAAAGGACAGGTTACGATCCCTGTCGATATTCGCCGCAAACTCGGACTTAGAGAGGGCGACAAGGTCGTTTTTGCCGAAAAATCGGGCAATATCGTTATCCTCAATTCCAACGCCATGGCGTGGGGGGAACTTCAAGCCGCCTTTGCGGGGGAAGCGGAGCGGGTAGGCTGGCAAAGCGAGGAAGACGCAGTTGCTTACTGCAAGGAAATTCGCCGTGAAATGGGAGCGGAAAGCGATGGACATACTGATTGATACGAATATTGTCATCTCGGCGGCATTATTTCCCAGCCCACGCATAAATCGCTTTCTGTCCTTGATTTCCGAGGAACACAGCCTATTTTTGTGTTCATATTCGATTTTGGAAGTCGAAAGAGTGGTTTCGCGGAAATTTCCAGCCAAAGCCCTCGATGTCGAGCTATTCCTAAGCAAGCTGCGGTACACTCTCGTTCATACGCCAAGCGTCGATATTCTCGGCGAAATTTCCATGCGCGACAAAAACGATTATCCCATAAAGTACGGGAAAGTCAACACTAACTTTATGAACTTAAATATTAAATTTATGAACTTAAATATTGTATCGAGCTGTGCCTACTCTATTGCTGTTCCTGATATTATAGAGGGCGGCGCGGACGCTGCGACAAAGGTCCAGACAGGAGATTTGCCTTAAATTTCCACGACACTTTAACTTGCAATTTGCAAATGTAAACTATATCGAAAATTTAGGTTGACAATCGGCGCGGGGTCTTTTACACTGTAGGTATGGTCTTTATAGGAAGTTTTTAATGAACTGTTTGTGCCGAAGCGGCAGAACGGAGCGACTATGAATGTACAGATCCATACTAGGGAAATGGTCACCTGCGCCTTGTTCGGCGCCGCCACCTGCGTGCTGGCCCCCATCTCCGTCCCTATTCCGGTCTCCCCGGTGCCCATCACGCTGTCCGTATTCATCATTTTGCTGTCCGGCGCCTTCCTCCCCCCGCGGTCGGCTTTCTATTCCCAGCTGATCCGGATTGCGGCCGGCCTGATCGGCATGCCCGTTTTCGCCAATTACCAAGCCGGCCCCGGATTTATCATAGGCCCCTTGGGCGGCTACCTCATCGTATCCCCCGTCATGGCGCTCTTGGTTTCCCTCGCGGCGCGGCCTTCCGCGGCGCGGGCAAAGCCGCCGTTTCTTCCCATGGCGTCCATTTCGGCCGCCATGGCGGCGGCGGTGTTGCTATGCTACCTTGTGGGAACCGTCTGGCTTTCGCTGGTTTCCGACCTGCCCTTTATCCAAGCCGTATGGGTCGGCGTCATCCCCTTTATCCCCTTGGACATCGTGAAGATCGTGATGGCCTGCGTCGTTTACGCCACCATAGGCAAACGCGTCGGCACGATGCTGAAGTATAATTGAACATGTCGTCCGCGCTTTCCCTCTTAATCAAGGCATTGTCCCGCTATGGCGGCGAACGTTTTCACGGCTGGCGGCTCGGCAAAGCGGCCCTCCGCGTCGGCGGAGACGGCAAACAGGGCATGGACGGCCTTTTGCCCCCGGACGGCAGCGCCGTTCAAACCGCGTTGACGCGGGAAATGCAAAAATACGCGCAGCTGTGCAGCCGCCTTGTTGACAAATGCGGAACCGGCATGGAGCTGACCGTGCTGCTGCTAAAGCCGTCGCTCATAGGCGAAATCGCAGGCGAAGCCACAGACGAAAGGGAACGCCCGGCCCGTTTGCGCCCTGTCGCCCTCCCGTCTGCCGGTCCGCCTCCTGCCGCACCGCGCCCGGCCGGCCCGTACCCCGCCGCGCCCTCGCGGGACGAAAATATATGGAAAATTTTTACAGCACCCGAAATCCAGGCCTTCCTCGGCTGGTCGGGAGACGAC
>JAITOE010000210.1 GCA_031290135.1 Eubacteriales Family XIII. Incertae Sedis bacterium | reverse complement strand
TTGCCCATGGCGGTATGCAGCGGGTGGTCCAGCGCCTGCATGTCCATGGCGACGCATTTGATCTTATGCTTTACGAACCACTTGCCCGCGTCAACGCCCGTGCCGCAGGAATAATGGTAATATTCTTTTGAATCGTCAAACTGACGGTGCATGCCCGTGTTCAGGCAGACCACCATGCCTTCAAGCTCTTCCGGCTTGATGTTTGCGCGTTTGCAGGCATCTTCCAGATGCTCCGGCATGATCAGCCCCCAGCGGCCGATTTTGATGTCAAGGCAAACCGCGTCGCCCGTGTAGGCGTCAACCGGCATTTCATGGGTGTAACGCGCCCTTTTCCCGTTGAATTCCGTTTCCATTACGTGGCGGGGCGCGTCGCAGTGCGTGCCCGTGTGCTGCACGCAGTCGATCCGCTGCGTAAGAACGCCGCCTTTTGCCAGCGTGTGCATGGAATCGATCACCGGCTTCACAAAATACGGCCAGCGGGGAATTTCTGCGCTGAAAGGATGTGTCAGATCGATAAATACTTTTTTACCCACGGTTGTTCTCCTTTTCCTGTTTTCTTTCAGAAATAACCTTCTCAACATCAATACAATGCCCCGCGCAAGGCGCACGGCGTCGGAAACGAAATCTCAGGGTCTCAGCCCGCTACGCAGCCGCCGTCCACGTAGATGATCTGCCCTGTGATGAAGTCGGAGGCCGGCGACGCCAGATAGACCGTCGTGCCTATCAGCTCTTCCGCGGCAGCCGCCCGCCCAAAGGGGATGCGGTCTGTGAAAATCTTGCTCTTTTCCGGATCATCGAACACTTCTTTCGTGAGCGGCGTCACCACGACGGTGGGCGCGATGGCGTTTACGTTGATGTCGTATTTCGCCCATTCCGAAGAGAGCTGTTTTGTAAGCGAATTGATGGCGCCTTTGCTGGAAGCATAGGCCGCATATCCGAGCGGGTGGCCGTTGTTGGCGCGGACGGATGAGACGTTTATGATCTTGCCGCCGCCCTGTTTGATCATTTGCTGGCCCACTGCCTTGTCAATCAGGAACACGCCCTTGATGTTGGTGTCTATGACTTCATCGAATTTTTCCGCCGGGAATTCTTCGGCCGGGAACCTCCTTGCGACGCCCGCCGCAGTGATGAGGATGTCTATGCTGCCCAGAGTTTCGACCGACTTCTTGACGACGTTCTCGCAATCCGCTTCTTTCAGGCTGTCGCCCGTGACCACCAAGGTCTTTACGCCGAGCTCCGCGATCTTGGCCGCCGCCTCATCCAAGGTTTTCTGCGTCCGCCCCGTCAGGATGATGTTCGCGCCATAGGCCGCAAGCCCCTTCGCCATGGCAAAGCCCAGGGAACCTCCCCCGCCTGTGATCAGGGCGTTTTTCCCTTTTAAGCTGAACAGGTCTTTCAGGTTCGCGTTGCTGTAGTCTCTGATTTTCATAATGCCTTTTCTCCTTTTTCGATTTCTCCCGCGCCGCAATTGTTATTATATATCCTTTGTCACCCGGATCAGGTACTCGCGCAGCCGCTTGTTGGACGCTTCTATCTGTTCCGGCGTCCACGACTGGTAGCCTTTTCCGGTTTTAAAGCCCAAATCGCCTTTTTCCACCAGGGATTTCAAAAGTTTGGATGCTTCATGGGAATCTTCCAGATATTGAACGATGTACGACTGGATGTTCAGCGAAAGATCCAGGCCGATCATGTCCGCGTTCTCCAGGATGCCGAGAATCGGCCATCTGAGGCCGGGGCCGTAGCGGAGCGCTTCGTCCACCGTAGCCGCGTCGGCAATGCCTTTTTCGACGATGGACAGGGCTTCCCGCCAGATGGCGTGCTGCAGCCTGTTTGCGATGAAGCCGGGAACGTCTTTCTGGCAGCGCACTGGCTTTTTTCCGACCTTTCGCAGCAGTTCCATGCTGGCGTCCATGACCGCTTCGCTGGTTTCTTCCGCTTTTACGACTTCCACCAAGGGGATCAGGTAGGGCGGGTTCCAGAAGTGCGTCCCGACGACCCGGTCCTTCTTCTTGCATTTCGCCGCGATTTCCGTAATGCTCATCACGGAGGTGTTTGTCGCCAGTATGGCGTCCGGCCGGCACAGGGGTTCCAGATCCCGCAGGACGTCCTGTTTGGTCTCCAGAATTTCCGGAACGCACTCAACGATGAAGTCCGCATCCTTTGCGGCGGCTCCCATATCGTCCGTGAATGAAATTCTGCTTAAAACACCGTCTTTTTCCGCCTTGGACAAGGCGCCGTTTTCAATGAGAAGATCGAGATTTTTGATGATGGGGGCGTAGGGTTCCTCTTTCATTTTACGCACTAACAGAATTACATGGATGTCTTCGCTCTTCGCAAAGACCTGCGCAAGCCCGCTGCCCATGAGGCCGGCGCCCAGAATCGTAACGTTTTTAATCACTTTTTCACCTGCTTCCATATTTTGTCCCGGATCTTTCGGACAGTCGCAGAACCGCCTGAAGAAAAACCGAAATTTCGTGACAATCGCGAATTTTTGGTTTATACTATAATAGTAGCATGTGTTAAAGCTTTTGTAAAATTCCTCTTTTTTATTACTGTTATAACAAATATCATACTAAACGGCCTCGCTCCACGAATGGAGGGACTTCATGACCATAAATCAGCTGGACTACTTCCTGACGCTGGCGCGGACCCTGAACTATACCAAGGCTTCCAAGCTCTTGCACCTCACCCAGCCGCATTTAAGCAAGACCATCGTCGCGCTGGAACAGGAGATCGGCGTCCGGCTGTTTGTCCGCAACAAACGCGACGTGCGGATGACGCCGGCGGGCGAGGTGTTTTACCAGGAAACCGCCCCCTTGTTCCAGTCTTACAATGAGGCGGTCACAAAAACCAAAGAGGCTTATGAAGGCTTTTACGGGATGCTGAACGTCGGCTTTCTGGGAACCGCCATGATCCATCTCATGCCCAAGATCGTAAACCGCTTCAAGCTCGATTTTCCGAACATCTCCCTGAATCTTCTCGATTATACCTATTCCACGCTGCAGGAAGCCTTGCTGGAAGACCGCTTGGACGTCGCCATATTGCCCGACCGCGAGCTGAACAACGTCCGGGGGCTTGAAAAAAAATACATGATCGCAGACGACATGTGCGTTGCGGTAAACCAAAAACACCCTTTTGCGGACCGCGAATTCGTTGAGCTGTACGACTTCAAGGACGAAGGGTTCATCATCATGGATCCCAAAGTTTCGGTGCGTGACCACAATCTGGTCACTTCCATCTGCCTTGAACAGGACTTCCTGCCGCGCATCGTGCATGAATCGAACACGCTCAGCAACCTGCTGATGATGGTGGAATGCGGCATAGGGGTTTCCATCCTGGCCAAGCACATGTCGCATTTCGCCACGGAGAACGTGAAGTTCATCCGCATCCTCGGCTATGAAAACTATTTCAAGCTTGTCTGTGCCTGGCACAAGGACAAAAATCCCTGCGTGGAACAATTTGTCGCCGTGGTGGAGGCGTGCTGCAGCAGCCTGCGTTACCACGCCTCTAACTAAGGTCAAAGCATCCCATCCTGCCGGGCACGAATATCCTCTCGTCCATAAGCTTTACCTTGTCGCTGATGAGCGGCTTGAATTCCATATGTGCCAGAATGTCTTTTTCCAGATCCGCGCCCGGCGCGATCTCTGTCAGCATGAGGCCGTCTTTCGTCAGTTTGAAGACTGCGCGTTCTGTGATATAGACCGCTTCCCTGCCGTCCGCCAGCGCAATGGACCCGTTATAGGTGATCTGCGCCACATGCTCGACCAATTTTGGCACCGCGCCTTCCCGGTCGATCTTGAGTTTACCGTCCGCGATGGACGTCTTCAAACCCTTTGCGGTGAAAAAACTCACAAAAACGGTCTTCTTGCTGGTTGTGCTGATGTCGATAAAACCGCCCTGCCCCGCGTTGCGCCCGCCCATTTTGCTGACGTTCACGTTGCCGGCCCGGTCCGTCTCCGCCGTACCCAGAAAGGCTATGTCAAGGTTCCCGCCATGATAGTAATCGAACATGCTGGGATGTGAAAGAAAAGAGGTGGGGCAAATCGCGGCGCCGAAATCCGAAATCGGCGTGGGAACGCCCCCAAACGAACCCAGTTCCAGCGTAAATGTCATTTTGTCCAGAAAGCCTTCGATCTCCGCGACCGCGCCGATCCCCGCGCCGATCCCAAGCCCGATGTTAACGATGCAGCCCGGATACAGTTCCATGACGGCCCTGCGGCAGACGACGTCCTCTGCGGACAGGGTCTCTCCCGGCCGCCCGGCTGCGCCCGCCGGTTTTTTCAGCTGCCCGCTCAGATAGGGGCTGTAATAGGTTCCCTTTGTCTGCCTGTGGTTCTCCTCTGGAAGCTCCGCCACGACGACCGCGTCCACAAGCTCGCCCGGCACAACGACGTCTCTGGGTTTTAGCGCCCCGTTCGCGGCCAGATGCTTTACCTGCGCGATCACGACGCCGTTCTGCGCCTTGGCCGCAAGCGCGATCTCCATGATTTCAAGCTTCAAGGCTTCTTCTTCGATGGAAAGGTTTCCGTCTTCGTCGGCGGTCGTCGCCCGGATCATCGCGACATGGACCGGGTAGCTTTTGTAGAACAGCCATTCCTCGCCGTCTATTTCCATGAGTTTCACCATGTCTTCTTTTGACCTGGCGTTCAGCTTCCCGCCTTCCTGCCTCGGATCAATATAGGTGCCCATGCCGATCTTGGAAAGCAAGCCCGGCTGCTTGGCCGCGCTGGCGCGGTACAGCTGGTTCAGGATGCCCTGCGGCAGGCAATAGCCCTCTATCTCTTCGTTGACGATCCGGTCCATCACCGGCGCCGCCGTCATGGGGTGCGACGCGATATATCGCCGCATCATGCCGGGCTTGCCGAATTTCGCGTCGCCCCACACCGGGTTGACCGGAATCGCGTGGCCGCATCCCGCGCTGATCGTCAGATCTTTCGGATGGCCGGTCTCGTCAAAGCGTTCCGCCAGCCCGATCGACAGATATTCCGGATACCCGATCAGGCCCGCCGACGATATGGCAACCGTATCGCCGTCCTTGACCAACGCCGCCGCATCCCGTACAGACATTACCTTGTTTTTCATTGTTTTCCTCCATTTCGCCGTTTTTGCGGCGGCGACTGCCGCCTACAGATACACGTTAAATTATGTTACCCTCATTTGTCTTCCAGCATCGTTTCCACCTCCGACATTTTCCCGTTTGCCAGCGCCTCAGAAACATAAGCGAAGCCGCAGTCCGGGCAACCCGGTACGACATGAAAAAAATCCTGGCCCAGGTAATGAAACCTCGCTTTAACCGTTTTCAAGGATCTCCCGCATTTTGCACAATGCAGCGCCTCTCCTTTGCCCGCCAAAGCGCCATTGGCTTCATTCGCATCCAGGCGGGCCGCTTCCACTATTTCCATGCGGTGCGTATAGACGTTTTGAAGCACAAACGCATTTTCCCGCGCCCGTTCATAAGAAACCCACACTGTAACCGCACGGTTATGGTACATCCCGACCCTTTCTTCTGTTTCTGACCCCGAAAAAAAATTTCCTTGCGCTTCACATGATCCAATGGCACGTTCAACATCTTCGCGCAGCAGGAGCAATTTGTCCATTTTTCGTTCCACGTTTTCGGGGAAATGCACACGGCTCGGCACGGCGGTTTCATCCTCCGGTTTTTTGCCGCCTTCCATGTCGGCGGACATGAAAAACCGTTTCAGCCTCCGCCTGTTTTCCCGCCGCTCTGTCAGGCTCGGAATGCGAGGCGGCACGCCGATCTTGCCGACGTCACCCGGCGCAGCTCCGATATTTTTCCATTCCCGTGAAAAAAGAATCTCTAAAATATGCTTGGCCTTTTTCCCTGAATTCAAAAACATGTCCCGGCAATTTGCGCACCATGTGACGATTTCATCTGCCGCCGTTTCGATGCGTTCCGCAGATATCCTATGTAGCAAGTCCGGGTTCGGTACGTAAATATGTCCCCCGAACCCGCAGCAGGCGGGCGTTTTTTCCAAAGCACCCGCTCCCGGCAGATTGTTGCATCCCGCCTGAGCTGCCAAAACGCGCACTGCTTCCCCGGCAAGCGGGTCGAACCTGGCGCCGCAGGGATCATACACCTCCGCGCCGCGAAGGGGTTCCGCGCCGCGGCCGTTTCCGTCCCAATGCCCTTTCAGCCATGTATAGACAGACTGCGTCCGGATGTCCGGCAGATATTCGGCAAGGATTTTTTGACAGCTTACGCAGGCGCACAACACTTGCGGTTCACCCAGACGCTGCCATTCCTTTTTTAGAACCTCCAACACAGACCGGAACCCTTTCGTTTCGCCGGCCCAAAGCGCAGGCGCGCCGCAGCAGGCCGCCATGAAAGCCGCGTTTGGCACAACGCTCCCCATAAAATCAAACGCCTCTTTCACGACATCAGGCAGGGACGCGCACAGCTGGCAGCCCGGAAAAAATAAAACGTCCGGGATTTCCGCTTCAGATCGGCGAAAGACAGTAAAAGCTTCCTCCGAAAAAGAAAAGCGCATGTCTTCGAGCCAGAAGTCATGAAAAACATCCGGCATGCGTCCCTTGGCGTTCAGCCGGTTCCGGCTTTCCTGCAATATCTTGCCGTTATCTATGCCGACAGGGCAGACACGCCCGCAGCGTCCGCATACATTACAGCTGTTGATGAGTCTGGCCAACACGCGCTTGTTGCGTTCCTGCACCAATTCAACCGTGTTGACGATGTCAAAGGCAATCGCTTTCGGATATTTATTGAAATGGCGGAGCATCGTGCATGCTTCCATGCAAGCGTCGCAATTGCAGAGATAGCAGCGGGACGCCTCTTCCCCTCCCTCTTCAGGCATCCCTGTCATTTGGCTGTATGTCATCCCGTAAAAGAGCGGGTTGGCTTCAATCCGCGCGTAGGTGGATTCTATGCCGTCCATCCTGCCTGTTTTCAGATAGTTCTCAATGGAATACGAAACGCGCATGCCATGCTCGATGGCGCCGGTTATATCTGTCCCCGCCAGCATGCCGCCAAGGAATATGCCTTTTTCCCGTGTGGCGAGCGATTCCGCGTCATGCCTTGCCAGAAGCCCAAAATCGGCGCCGTCCTTCCCCGTGGCGATGTAGATGGCGTCCGCGTTGATTTCATGCAAAGAATCTATGGCTGCATGCAGCCGAAGGCTGTACCGGATGAACTGCGTTTCATTCGTGATCTCCTCCGCCACAAGCGCAGGCGCCGTCAAGTGCACGGCCGCGCCCCCGGCGACGCCCTCCTTTTCGTAAAGCGTCACGTCATAGCCGCGCGCGCCCAGCTTCATCGCACAGGCCAGACCGCTGACGCCTGCGCCGATGACGGCAATTTTACCCTCTTTCTTTGGTGCTGTATAGCGAATCGGCGCACGATTTTTCGTCCGGGCAAGACAGGAGGCTTCGATTGATTTCAGGTCAACGCCGCCGCAGCCGGATCCTTCCTGCACCGCGCGCACGCACAGCCTGCGGCACGGCGCCGCGCAAAGCGCGCTTACAATACGCGGGAACAGCACCGCGTCCCGGTACATCCTGTAGGCGGCTTCAAAGCTGCCGCGCTTCACTTTCTCTACGAATTTCCGCACATCCAGACGGAAAGGGCAGCCGCACGCGCAAGGCGGCGGCATGTCCCGGATGCAGTCATTTGCATAAGTCTCCAGAATGTCCATTTATAGAATGCTCCTCCGGCGTCGCGTACATGTTTTACGCATGGCCACCCGGCGGTTTGGGAACAGTGACCGGATTCCGTTTGATTTCATCCAGTATATCATACATATCGTTCCCAAGAAACCATCGTTCTGAAGTTATTTCCTCTCCGCGCGCATTGGCCGCAATGGCAGCCTTGACCTTTTCGGGGCTTGCGGGAAGCGTATAGATTCTTGCGCCAATTGCGTCATGGATCGCGTTCAGTACGCACATATGCCCGCCGGACTGAAAAAGCTCGGAACATCCGGTGGATCCAAACGGGCCTATTTTTCGTGCTTTTTCACGGTAAACGAGCAGGATATCGTCCGGAATGTCCTGAATCGTCGGAACGCCCGCGCCCGCAAGGCTACCATGTTTTTTGATTTCGTCATAATCTTCCGTAAGCGCAAACCCTATCGTATGCGAAACGCCGCCATACGCTTGCCCGTCAACGGCCAGAATGTTTCCCCGTATGCCCACGTCGGCAACGACGACCTCCCTGACGACTTTTGTCTTGCCTGTATGCTTGTCCACCTCCACCACGGCGAGGAATAGCCCGTAGGTCATGGAGGGTATCGGATCGCCCTGGCCTGTGTTTGGATCCAGCTCTTCCAGTTTGTCAACTAAGCCGCATATGCCGCGGTATTTCGTGGGAATGCCTGCGGCAATCATCTCATCATAGCCGCGATAGCTCCCATCCGGTTTGCGCATTGCGTCCATAAGCTTATTTGCTGCGTCCATCACGGCGTACCCCGTCACAAAATGGCTCCGGCTTGCCGCCGCGATCCCGCTGTTGGGGCAGAGCCAGGTGTCGTTCATCACCAGCCGGATTTGTCCGGGACGCAACCCGAGCGGTTTGAGCGCTTCATGCGTTTCAACGAGCGTGCCTATGTCGCCGCCTTGCCCCTGGTCTTCCCAGGTGTTGAAATGCGTGACCGTCCCGTCCGGATTCAGTTCCAGGTCGATCTCGGCATGGGTCATGAGGCCGCTTGTCACATTGAAACCGCCGCAGCTGACACCGACGCCATAGGCTTTGTCTTCCGTTTCCTTGCCAAGGATGCTCGCTTTCGCTTCTTCATAGTAGGGGCGGAGCATATCGATGAGTTCCCGTGTGCTGCACTCCCTGTACGGCCGGTTGTTAATCGTTAAATCTCCCGGTTCCGGCGCGTTGATATAGCGGAACGTAAGCGGATCCATGCCCATCTTCTGCGCGAGCATGTCCATCAGCGCTTCGGAGCAGGTGTAACACTGCGGCGATCCGAACCCGCGGTACGACGTCCCGAAATTGTGGTTCGAGGCCGCCACGCGCACGAGGCCGCGCACGTTCGGAATCACGTAAGGAAAACCCGGCAAACGCGTAAAACTGGCGACAATGGCACTGGTGGTATCATCATATGCACCGTGATCGACGCCAAATTCGAATTCGAACGCCGTCAATTTGCCGTCTGCGCCGCAGGAAAGCCTGCCGTTGGAGTAGGCCGGGACGCGTTTGCCGCTGAAATGCTGGTGTTCTTCATAGGACAGGGTCATTGTAAGCGGTTTGTTTACAACCGTCAGGCAGGCGGCAAGGATTGCGAAGCTCGCGGCGCTCGTCGCCCATCCGAAGCTTCCCCCCGTGGGATTTTCAATGACGCGAATTTTTTCGGCGGGAACGCCGATCGCGTCCGCGATTTCACCTTTGACAAAATATACCGCCTGGCTCTTGCAATGGATGACGAGATTTTCGTTTTCATCCCAATAAGCCTGCGCGACATCCCCTTCTATGGACAGATGCGGTTCGCGGGAGCTGTAAAATCCGCCTTCGACCGAACAGTGCGCGTCCTCGATGACGGTGCGCACGTCTTCGCCTTTTAAAACCGGCTGATAAAGATAGATGTTCGGGGATTCCTCGTGGATACGGATCGCGTCGGGTGCCGCGGCGTCAAGGTAATTAAGATACTCCGGCAAGGGATCTATCTCGACGTTCACGGCCGCCGCCGCCGCACGCGCATGCTCCTGCGTGTCAGCCACAACGGCAGCAACCACATCGCCATAACGATATATTTTTTGATCCGCGAATACAGATCTTGTATCGCCTTTCATTGTGGCGCGCGGGTGCCACATGGGAGAGAACAAACGGTTGGAGCCTTTGATGTCCTTCGCCGTGACGACCTTGGCGACGCCATCCATTTTCCCGGCCTCCGAAATGTCGATATTTCGAATCTTTGCATGGGAGGCGAGCTTAGGCTGTACAATCGCCACATGAAGCGTGCCCGGCGGCATCTTATGCTTGATGTCGTCCCCGTAGTCCGTGACGCCGAGTACCTTGCCGAGCGCGGCCGGCCGCGGATACGCCGTGTTGTAGATATGCGCGTCGTCCGCTTTCGGTTTGATGTCATCCATGGTTTTCTCTCCGCGCAGCACTTCAGCCGCCGCCATAACGGAATCCACAATGGGGCGATATCCCGTACAGCGGCAAATATTGCGGTGTTTCTGAAACCAGTCGCGGATGTCTTCACGGCCCGGATTCGGATTTTGATCCAGCAACGCCTTTGCGGACAGGATGAAACCGGGCGTACAAAACCCGCATTGCACGCCGCCGCAGGTAATCCAAGCCTGCTGTAAGGGATGCAGGTTATTCGCGGTACCGAGTCCTTCAATTGTCTCGATCCTGCTGTTCTCATCCACCGCGCTGAATTTTTTCATGCAGGAACGAACGACCGCTCCGTTGACGATGACGCTGCATGCGCCGCACTGGCCGGCATTGCAGCCGACCTTCACGCCTGTCATTCCGTACCGCCGAAGGATTTCCGCAAGCGTATCCTTATCCGGATCGTAAATGAACATACGTTCGACTCCGTTTACAGTTAACGATTTTTTGTTTAACGGCATCCTGATTGCCTCCTTGGTGTCGTCAGGGCCTCCGGTCAATAATGGCGGCCACCGCCGTCCACGTTGAGATTCTGCCCCGTAATGAACTCACTGAGATCCGACAGAAGGAACGCGACTGTCCCAACGACGTCCGCTGCGTTCTGCGGGCGCTTGACCGCACGGACAACGACGTCCGCGTCATCCGCGTCCGCGTTCTCTTTCAGCTTGGAACCCAGCTCCTTGGATGCTTCTGTCATGACCATGCCGGGGGAAACGGAATTTACGCGCACATTATATTTTCCGGCCGTCCTCGACATGCTCCTCGTAAGCGACCAGACCGCGCCCTTGCTGGCGACGTATTGCGGGAAAAGCGGGTTGCCGAGCAGAATGGCCGAGGAAGACAGATTGACGATGGATCCGCTGCCCTGCCCTTTCATGTACGTGTATGCGGCCCTTGCGGCAAGCCAGACACCCTTGACGTTGACCGCCATGACCTTGTCCCACTCTTCTACCGTAATGTCTTCGAATGTGCCGATCTGGAGCGCGCCGTAAATCGCGGCGTTATTGACAAGCCCATCTATTCTGCCATATTTGCCATATGCGGTTTTCGCCATCGCTTCGGTACTCGCCAGATCCGCCACGTCCACATGGATGCCGATCACATTGCCGCCTGCGCGCGTCACCTTCTCAACGGTCTCCGCGGTGTCAATGATGTCCGCCGCAACGATGCTGGCCCCGAATGCGGAGAGGCCGAGGGCAAATTCCTGCCCCATATTCCGCCCTGCGCCCGTTACGATGACGACCTTGTTTTTTAACAGCATTTTTTCCTCCTTCGCTTCCGCCACGGGCAGAATGTTGTTACGATTCACAGTTAGTGTCCGTCTGGGGGACGAATCTACCCAGCCGGGTGCGGGCGTCATATCCTCCGTCATTGCGAGCGAAGCGAAGCAATCCACAGACACTGGATTGCTTCGTCGCTTCGCTCCTCGCATCGACAAAGGACGTAGCGGTGCCGTTCATACCTAAGATTCATAACAGTCAATCACGACGGGTTCCGTCACCAAACGGAACGAATCTACCCAGCCGGGTGCGGGCGTCATATCCTCCGTCATTGCGAGCGAAGCGAAGCAATCCACAGACACTGGATTGCTTCGTCG
>JAITOE010000171.1 GCA_031290135.1 Eubacteriales Family XIII. Incertae Sedis bacterium | reverse complement strand
CCTCGAAGCTTTCATCGTAAAGATAATCCATGTCACGCCCCTCCTGACGGCAGCGCGGCAAGGGGAACGGCAGGAGGCATGGCGGGCGGCGTGACAAGGGGAACGGCGGGCGGCAGAACGGCAAGCGGCAGGGCGGCGAAGGGCAGCCCCGGCGGCGTCGCGTCGCCGAACATGGAAATCTGCCGGGAGGCCCCTTTCTCTGAAAGGTTGTCCCGGATCGCCTCCGGCAGCAGCGCTTCGCCTTTGATATACACCGGATCCGGGTCCCCTCCTCCGTAATACTTCCCCGAACAGGTCAGGAAAAAGCGGGCGCGCTTCAGCGCCACGCCCATTTTTTTCAGGTCTTCGTATTTTACGGCCGCCATGCGGCGCTGGCGGGCGATGCGCATGGCGGAAACCGTGCCGATGCCGGGAATGCGCAGCAAAAGCTCCAGCGGCGCCTTGTTGACCTCCACCGGAAATTGTTCTATGTGGCGCAGCGCCCAGCTGATCTTGGGATCCAGGTCGGGATCCAGAAAAGGGTTTTTTTCGTCTAGGATCTCATCCGCCGTAAAGCCGTAAAAACGCAGCAGCCAGTCCGCCTGATACAGCCGGTGTTCCCTCTTCAGCGGCGGCGGGGAAAAGCGGGGCGGGAGTTCCGGCGCTTCGCCCACCGGGATATACGCCGAAAAATATACGCGTTTCAGCTGGAACGTGCGGTACAGCGTTTCCGAGGTCTTGATGATCTGGCGGTCGTTTTCCGGCGAAGCGCCTATGATCATCTGCGTGGACTGCCCGCCAGGCGCGAACCGCTCCTTATATCCGCCCGGACGAAAAGCCGCCGCCGCGTTCCCCGGCCGCATCATTTCGGTTAAGCTCCCGTCGCCCATCGTAAGATTTGCGCCCGCCGTGAAACCTGCGCCCCCCGCCGGGTTTCCGCGCCCCATGAATCCCGGCCCTTTCAGGGCTTTCTGCTCCGCCAGCGTCTGCGTGATCTGCCGCATGGGGCCGAAAATGCCTTTCGTTTTTTTCTGCGGGGCCAGCCGCCGCAGGCTTTCCCCGGAGGGCAGCTCCACGTTCACGCTGAGCCTGTCCGCCAGCATTCCGATGCGGTGCAGGATTTCCGGCGAAACGCCCGGTATGATTTTCGCGTGGATATAGCCCGCAAACTGATGTTCCTGCCGCAGCAGGTACAGGCAGCGGCCGATCTTCTCCGCCGTGTCGTCCGGCGAAATTTCAACGGCGGAGCTTAAAAACAGGCCCTCGATGTAGTTGCGCCGGTAAAATTCCATGGTCAGCCCCGCCAGCTCTTCCGGCTCGAAGCCGGCGCGCGGCGTGTCGGCGCTTCTGCGGTTCACGCAGTATTTGCAGTCGTAGGCGCAGCGGTTCGTGAAAAGCACCTTCAAAAGGCTGATGCACCTGCCGTCCGCCGCCCAGGAGTGGCAGATGCCGGCGGCGCAGGCGTTCCCCATGCGCCCGATGTTGCTGCGGTCCACCCCGCTCGAAGCGCAGGACACGTCATATTTGGCGCCGTCGCTTAAAATTTTCAGCTTCTCAAGCAAGTCCGCATTCATCATCAGCCTCCGTTTTCGAACTCATTACTGTTATGAATCTTAGGTATGAACGGCACCGCTGCCCTTTGTCGTTGCGAGAAGCGAAGCGCCGAAGCAATCCATACTGCGCTCTGCTTCGCTCGCAATGACGGAGGGGTGACGCCCGCCCCCCCAGCTGTGAGTGGCAAGCTCCGTTTTCGAACTCATGTTCTTATTGTAACATATCGCAAACATATGTTCAAGTTTTTTCGCATAATAATATCAAACATAACATCACACCGGCAGCGCTCCTTCCAATTTACGCAGCGCATGTTCGCCTGTCGGCGTGAGTACGCACCCCGCCCGCCCGCGTCCCAACACTATGCAGTCTTGTTTTTCCAGCTCCAACATGATGGCCCGCAGCCGATATTCCGTGATATCGCTGCCGCTGCCGGCAAATGAGCTTAGAATGCCGCGCCTCCCGGCGGGCCGCTCCCGGAGCTGCCGGAGCACATGCAGGATGATGCCTCTGCTTTCCGCGTCAAGCGGCAGCCTGGGTTCCGCCGGATTGGATGCCGCATCGCTTTTTATATCGCCGCCGTGCGGGGCTTCACGGCATTGCACGCTGTCACTGCATTCTTTCGCAAAGCCTCCGTTCTCCATGGAAATACCGGTTCCCGCCTGTTCGCCGCGAGCAAGTATGTATTCGGGAAGATGCTTCATGTCCACCGGCTCTTCGGCAATATTTGCGATGTACTCCATGCAATTTCGCAGTTCTCTCACGTTTCCGCGCCAACGATGGCGCATCAGGAATTCGCGGACTTCCGGCGTGAATTCAGGCACGGCCATTCCCTCTTGCGCGAGGAAAGACGCAGTCAGAAGAGGGATGTCCGAAAATCTTTCGCGGAGCGGCGGAACCTGAAGAATGAGCGTATTGAGGCGGTAATACAGGTCGAGGCGGAACTCGCCGCTGTCCACAAGCGTGTTCAGGTCGCGGTTTGTGGCGGCAAGGATGCGCACGTCCACGTCGATCATGTCCTCTCCGCCCACCTTCATGATCTCTTTCTGTTCAAGCACGCGCAGCAGCTTTGCCTGTATGGGCGGGCTGAATTCACCGATCTCATCGAGGAAAAGCGTGCCCTTGTGCGCCATCTGAAACAGCCCTTCCTTGCCGCCCTTGCGGGCCCCCGTAAAAGCCCCTTCGTCATATCCGAAGAGTTCTGATTCGAGAAGCGACGACGGTATGGCCGCGCAGTTCATGGCGACGAAAGGAAATTTCGCGCGGTTTGACGCGTTGTGTATCGACTGTGCAAATAATTCTTTCCCCGTGCCGCTTTCGCCGACGATGAGGGTAGGCTTATCTATCTGCGCAATGCGCCGCGCCTTTCGCACGCAGTCGCTTATGGCCGGACTGTCGCCCTTTATGTCGCTGAAATGATACTTTGCCACATGGCCGCGCTTTGAGATTTGCCGCTGCATCGAAGTTTCGAGTTTTGTGACGTCTGTAATGTTTCGGGCGAGCAGGATGAATATGTCGCGGCTGCGGTCGTTTTTGTTGATCTTTTCCTTGGAAACCATGACGCTGTGCCGCCGGTCGCCGGAGACGAACAGGCGGTCGCGGCACTCGGCCCTTGATAGGATGAGGGCCCGCAAATCATTTTCCCAGCGAAAGTCCGCGAGACTGCGCCCGCTGACGGCCGCCGGAAGCTCGAAGAGCTGGACGAAGTTCTGGTTGAAATTTATTATGCGGTAATCCTGCCCGTATATGACGATGCCGTAATCTATGCATTCCATCATCGTGCGCAGCTGAATCGCGGCTTCGGAGGAGTCGCTGTAAAAATGTGACAAGAATCCGTCAGGCAAAGAGATGTCTTCACAATAGCGGATGATGGCTTGTTCGAGCGCGTCGTCCATGATGTCAGCTTTCACGGCGATGTCCAGCAATGTAGCCAGCGAAATTTTTCGCGGGCCCAGGTCGAAGACTTCTGGGATGCCGCCGGGGATGTTGTCCGCGCTCTCGGAAATTATCGCGAGCCGGAACTTTTTGCTTTCCATATTCTTGTTTCCCGCATAAGGAATGTACAAATTTAAATTGGCTACCCCTGCCTCATACAGCGCGTACACCGCCTGATGCGCCGATGAATAGTAGTTCATGCACATCATGGCCTCCGTGCCGTCAGGGTACGTCCGAAGCATGTCCACGCGCGCCTTGTCGAAGGCGAAATCAAGGTTGATGATCTGCGTGCGCGCACCCACCTGACGCCTGACGTTCGGAAATGAATAGGGGTTTGTGATCAGCACGATGTCCGCTTCGGCTATTCCGCTGCCGCGGCCGAAAGTCGTCTCATCGTCCGGATAGTAACACGGATGAATGGCAAGGTGCCCGGCAAAAACCTTCCTGAGTTCGGCGGCATAAAGCTCCATAACCGCATAACGTTTCGTGACCAGCAATAATTTTTTCATTCTGCTCTCCGTTTATCGTTTCAATCGCTTTCTATTCAAATTGCTTTCTATTTGCCGAGTGTTCTCGATGTTCATCCCAGTATCGCCCTAAATCGCCCCACAACATATCTTATTTCTCCCACAATGCCCTTATTTCAGATTGTAACAAAATATTATAAGAAGCGCAAGCATTTAATGTACTGTTTCTGTGTCCGTTTTTATTGGCAGCATATGGCAAAGCACACTATTTTATGTATAAAATGCCAATCTGTTTGCAAATTCAATCAAATTATCAATATTTACAGCCTGCGATTTAATATTTGGCATGGTGTTTGCGTTTAAAATGGGCAATACGTTGTCGCAGGTGCGTTCCAACTTTCAAAAAGGGACGCGCCGGGGAAATTTAAAGGAGGAATCAAAGATGCACGGAACCGAAAAGAAGATCGTGCAGCCGTGGCAGGCGCTTGTCATGATTGTAGTAGCGATCGCAATTATCTTCATAGGCCTGAAAGTCGTCAAGTGTCCAAACTCGATCACGCTGCTCATCGACGGCGTTGTGATGTGTGTGCTTGCCAGTATTTTCGGCATTAAGTACAACGATCTCCAGGACGACATCAAGAAAACGGTCAGTTCAATGATCATCGCCATTCTCATCCTCATGGCAGTCGGCATTCTCGTAGGCGTATGGATGCTCTCAGGCACGGTGCCCCTTATGATCTATTACGGCATGAAAGTGCTTACGCCTGCGCTTTTCCTGCCGGTCGTATGCATCCTGTGTACATTGATGTCAACCATGGCAGGCACGTCATGGGGCACCGTGGCCACGGTAGGCGTCGCTTGCATGGGCGTGGCGACAGGCCTTGGCGTTCCGGCAGAATGTACGGCGGGCGCGGTTGTCGTGGGCGCCATCTTCGGCGATAAGATTTCCCCGTTGTCGGATTCCACGGTTCTGACATCCACCATCTCCGGGGTGGAACTCGTTCCGGGGGTCATACACGCGTTGCGCACAACAGGCCCCGCATACGTCGTTTCGCTGGTGTTCTTCATCATTTACGGTTTGCGTTTCCAGGGCGGTAACGTTGAGAACAGCGAGAATTACGATCTGATACTCAATACGGTGTCCGATAACTTCACGCTCAACCCGTTTCTTCTGCTTCCGCCCGTTGCCGTATTCGCGCTCATTCTTCTGAAGAAGCCCACGCTTCCGACATTTACGGTCGGCATCGTCGTAGCCATAATCCTTGCCATGATCTTCCAGGGTGCCAGCATCTCCGACGCAACCGGCGCAATGATGAGCGGCTACACGTTCACGACGGACGTCCCCATTGTTGACACGATTCTCAGGCGCGGCGGCATGTCCAGCATGCTCGGCACCATAGCGCTGTTAATCGCTGCCGGCGTATTCGGCGCTCCCATGCGTACAGCCGGAATCATTGACATCTTGCTCAGCGCAGTCAAAAAAATCGCGAAAACCGGCAAAGTCATGTCCACGGGCGTGCTCTTCCTGCATGGAATCTTCTTCACGATAACAGGCGCCTATTACGTAAGCTACCCCGTCGTCGGATCGATGGTCAAAGATATGTTCCCCGAATATGGCGTGGACAGGCGCAACCTCATGCGCATAATGCTTGACACGGGCACAGGACTTGCGCCCCTCGTTCCGTGGGCTACAACCGGCGTTTACATCGCAACTACGCTCGGCGTGTCCAACATGGGCTTCCTGCCGTTCGCGCCCATGCTCTGGCTCTCCATCCTGTTCTCGCTCGTCATAAGCCTTACCGGTTTCGGGCTCACAAAGATGAAGGCGGACGACGCCAAACCGGAAGCCGTATCATAACGAAGCGGAGAAAGGGAGATTATCGATGGACAGAATTATTAAACGCTGGCACGAAATGATCCGTATCAACAGCGTCAACGGCCACGAGGTGAACCTGGCGGACTATATCGCGAAAGAACTGCGCGCAATGAACCTCGAACCGCATTACAGCTATTTTCCCGAGGACGCAGAGGAGAAGGTCCGCCCGTCCGTCTGGACGATGCTTGACAGCGGCAAGCCCGGCAAGACTCTCATGCTCATAGGCCACATCGACACTGTCGGCGTTGCCAACGGCTGGGACAGCGATCCGTTCACGCCCGTTGAAGCGGACGGCCGCACCCACGGCCTCGGGGCAATGGACATGAAAGGCGGTCTTGCCGGCATACTTGAAACGCTGGACTACTACGCGCAGCACAAGGATGAGTTCACGGGCGTCATTGAAGCTTGCTTCGTTTCCGACGAAGAGGTTCTTTCGAAAGGCACCTATCAGCTCGTTGAAGAAGGAATCACGGCGGATATGGCCATCATGGCAGAATGCCGCTACGACAATGTCGCCATCGGCTTTCGCGGCCGCTACGTATTCATTGCGGATGTTCGCGGCAAGGCGGCACAGACGAGCCGTTATCCTGACGTCGGTGAGAATGCCATCATCCTGGCGGGCAAGCTGGCGGCGGCAATCGAGGCGTTGCCTACGGCGACGCATCCTAATTTGAAGCACGGAACATGGTGCGTGCGTCACATCGAAGGCGGAAATCCGGGCATGCTCGTCGTCCCTGAAGTCTGCACCATTCAAATCGACAGGTTCGTAGTGCCAGGTGAGGACGAAAGATCCTGCATAGCCCAGATCATGGAAGCGGTCGCGTCCGTCGGGCTTGAAGGAAAGGTGGATGTTCGCCTGAAACCGCGCAATTCGCCGTATATGCAGTCATTCGCGCTGGAACCCGATCATCCGCTGGTCACAACGCTGCGTGAGAAGTTTAAAGAAGTGACGGGTGAAGAAGTGCCCGTGGCATACGATCCGTCGGTCTGCGATTCCAACATCCTTGCCGTTTCGCTGGGCATTCCGACCGTGACCTTCGGCCCCTCGGGCGGCGGCATGCATGCGGCCAACGAATACGGATATGACTGGCAGGTTAAAAATGCGGCGGAAGTGTATAAACGTACAGTCGCCGAGCTGCTGAAGTAGCAGTTATCCCTGTTATTTCTATATTCCGGCGGCGGAGATTCAGTTGCCGCCGCCGGAGAAATGTAATATAATATCATTGAGGTTATGACAGAATGGGTATTCCTTTAACAATTGGTAATTGGATTTTGGCGTTGCTGCCCATCGCAGCGCTGTTTTGCGGCATCCTTGTGCTGAAATGGAGCACGTTCAAGACAGGGGGAATCGCGTGGCTGTTTACAGCCGCATTGGCGTTTTTCTGCTTTAAGATGGATATCCCAGGCATGCTTTATGCGAACAGCAAGGGCTTGAGCCTGTCACTTTATGTACTTCTGATCATCTGGACGGCTGTATTTTTATACAATGTAGCGAACCGCGCGGGTGCAATCCGCGTCATCGGCGACACGATGACGCGCCTGACCAACGACAGCGTGCTTCAATGCCTGCTTTTGGCCTGGTGCTTTACGTCGCTCCTGCAGGGGCTTGCGGGCTTTGGCGTGCCCATTGCAGTCGTTGCCCCCATCATGGTATCCATGGGCTTCGAACCGCTCGTAGCCGTTGCCGCCTGCCTTGTCGGACATTCCTGGGCGATTTCTTTCGGCTCCATGGGATCGTCATATAACACGATCCAGCTTGTGACCAAGATACCGGGCGAGGTAATAGGACCCGCAATGGCGCTGCTTTTCATCCTGCCGATATTCGTAACCGGTCTTTCCGTGCTGCACATTCACAGCGGATTTGCGGGGGTCAAAAAAGGCATCCTGCCTGTTATTCTGGCGGGCGTGTTCATATCCGCCGCGCTGTGGGGCATGAACATGCTGGGAATGGCGCAGCTCGCATCACTGATGGCCGCCGCCTGCGGATCTGTCATCCTCATAATATATGCCCGCGCGAAAGCCGGGCGCAGGCTGAACGAAGCCGGCCCTGGCGCGCAGCCTGCCGGCCCTGATAAATCTTCCGGCAGCCCCGCAGCGGACACTGCGCCGACGATGAGCTTTATCACTGCGGCAATGCCCTATATCATACTGATCGGGATCTCCATTGTCACGCAGATCCCCGCCATAAAGGACAGCTGTGCAGGTCTTGTTTCCGGGCTGAACTATCCGGAAACCGTGACCGGACTGGGCTATGTTTCTCCGGAAGCTAAGATGTATTCGCAGATAAAGTGGGCTTCCCATCCGGCACCCGCGCTCTTCATATCAGCCGTCGCGGGATTTTTCATCTACCGCAGGAAGACAGGCGTGAGCGTTTCGATTTTGGCGGACGCGGCGATGGATACCGTGAAGAAGATCGTCCCGACGAGCGTCGGCATCGCAACGATGGTCATGATGGCGCTCGTCATGAGCGACGCAGGCATGACGAACCTGCTTGCCCGCGGCATAGCGGTTTGCCTGGGCGGTTTTTTCCCGCTGGCGTCTCCGCTCATCGGCGTGCTTGGTTCTTTCCTGACAGGCAGCAACACCAATTCAAACGTCATGTTCGGACTGCTTCAGATAGAGACGGCCGCGGCGATAGGCAAAAGTCCGGTCTGGCTGGCTGCGGCGCAGAGCGTCGGCGGTTCGCTGGGCGTGTCCATTGCGCCTTCGACTGTGATGATGGGATCAGCCAATGTCGGACTGGCGGGGCAGGAGAGCAGTGTCATGGCGAAAACACTGAAGTATTGCCTGATCAACGCCGCCGCGCTGGCAGTGCTTGTGTTTATCGTAAGCTGATAAAACCATCGAAAGGAGGTTGGCCGGTTGCGGCCGAACCCATATGAACGAGAAAAAAATTCAAACGAAACAAGGCCTGGCCGCGCAGATTCGCGCAAAGAAAACGCCCCTTTTGAGGGCATCGCTTGTGCTCTTTGCAGCCGCATATCCGCTGACATACCTGAGTGCGCAAAGCGGGAGCGCCGCATTCATGGGAGTAGCGCTGTGTGTGACAGCGCTGGGAAGCTTGCTGGCCGCCGTGCTTTAGGAGCAGCTATTTATTCCTGAACACGGCCGGCCGTTTTGCCAAAAACGCCGCCATGCCTTCCGCCTTGTCCTGGGAGGCGAAAGCGTTCACATAGGCTTCCGCTTCATAGGCGACACCCGAACGCAGATCTAAGTTCAGGCCCGTGTTGATGGCCTTCTTCGCCATTTTCACCCCGATGGGCGCTTTCGACAAAATAAGGCGCGCAAATTTTTCCGCCTCCGCCAGCAGCTCTTCCGCAGGAAAGACCTTTTCCACGAGGCCGATGCGGAGCGCCTCCTGCGCGTCGATCATTTCCGCGCCGAGGATCAGGTACTTCGCCATCCCCTTGCCGACCAAGCGCGGCAGGCGCTGTGTCCCCCCGAAGCCGGGAATGATGCCGAGATTCACCTCCGGCTGCCCGAATTTCGCCTTGTCCGATGCAAAACGGACGTCGCAGGCCATGGCAAGCTCACAGCCGCCGCCCAAGGCGAAACCGTTCACCGCCGCGATGACGGGCTTGTCCAGATTTTCGATGAATTCCATGACGTACTGCCCGCGAACCGTCATGTCCCGCCCGGCGGCGACATCGAGCGCGCTCATCTGCGCGATGTCCGCGCCGGCCACAAACGCCTTGCCCGCGCCGGTCAGTATGGCCGCGCCCACGTCCCCCGCGGCGGCGACGCGCCCGAACACGTCCGCCAGTTCCTCCAGGACCGCCGTGTTCAGGGCGTTCAGGGCGGAGGGCCTGTTCAGCGTGACAAAAGCAACCCCGTCCTTCGCTTCGTAAAGCAAGTTTTCATAATTCGACATAAAAATCTCCCTTCCCGGCTTATTGCGCCGATAACCTTGGAGCAATGAATTGTCATTCTTCGGATTCCGGCGCCGCCGCAGATTCCGCCGCTTTCCCTTCCGGCCTCTCATCCGCCCGCCGCACCAAAAATTCGCACAGGTTCTGCGCCGCGTTCTTCTTCGCGTACAGCGCTATGGTGGACCGCAGGTCTTCCAGCCGCCCCGGATGCCGGAACAGGGAGAACACCGTCTCGTCCAACGGGAACGAACTCGTCGCGTACAGCGCGATGCCGTTGTTCAGCATGAATTCCGCGTTGCGGGTCTCATGGCCCGGTATGGGGTTCACCATGATCATCGGCAGCCCCTTGGCCATCGCCTCCGACGAGGTGATGCCGCCCGGTTTCGTGATGATGCAGTCCGCCGCGTCCATCATGAGATCGACGTAATCCACATAGCCGTAGACGTCAAAGCGTTTGCTGTATTTCTTGCGTTTGATTTTTTTGTACATTTCTTTGTTGTTGCCGCAGACCACCACGGTCTGCATGTCAAACGCCAGCGCGTCCAATTTCTCCATGGACAGGTCAATGCTGCCGTAGCCCATGCTGCCGCTCATGAGCAGGAGCGTCGGCTTTTGCGGATCCAGGTCCAAGGCGCGCCGCGCTTCGGCCCGGTCTGTTTTTCTTGAAAACTGCGGACGGATGGGGATGCCGAAAGGGAGGATTTTCCGGACGTCCAGCCCTTTCCGCGCCATTTGGAATTCCAGCAGCTCATTGGGCGTCACATAATAATCCAGATGGCCGGTCTCTTCCCATAAGGGATGCACCGTGAAATCCGTCACGAT
>JAITOE010000157.1 GCA_031290135.1 Eubacteriales Family XIII. Incertae Sedis bacterium | reverse complement strand
AAAATTTATGGATTTGTTGCATATTTGTATAAAAAACTTTGGAAACCCAAGAATAAATGGAAGTCATCATATATTTAAAACCCCTTGGCAGGGAGATCCAAGGATTAATATGCAAAAAGATGGAAACATGGCAAAGCCTTATCAGGTTAAAATGGTATTCAGTGCCTTAGATAAACTGAACGAAATAAAAAAACAAGAAGAAAAGGGAAAACAGAAAAAAGGAAAGAATAAATCGGAGGCAAAACATGGAAAAAAATAAATTTATAGATAAATATACGTATAGGGTTGAATGGTCGGAAGAAGATAATGCGCATATAGCACGATGTCTTGAATTCCCATCGTTAATGGTTCATGGAGATACACCGAAAAAAGCATTGGCCGAAATTGAAAAAGTTTTGGAAGAATCCATTAAATGGCTGGAAGAAGAAAAAGAACCGATACCGGAACCATTTGGATTAAAGAAATTCAAGGGAAATTTAACATTGAGGGTGCCAACGGAAATACATCGTAAGTTGGCCATAAAATCGGCCGAGGAAGGTGTTTCAGTAAATCAATATATATTATCAAGAATATCATAACGAAAACAGCCCGCCATGGCCATAAAGCCGAGGCGGGCTGTTTCTATTTGTCATTCGTCTTTCTGCCATCCCTCCGCCAACGTCTGCCTCAGGTCGCGTCCCAGGTCGCAGGTGTAGTTCCATTCCACCGCGTCGCCGGGCTGCAGCTGATACCGCGAACAGCCGTAGTTCGGATACCAGCCGTTGACGGCGTACATCCAGCCGGATAATTCACCTGCGTCAAACGCATACAAATTATGCAGGCCCTCGATGTATGCGCTGTTGTAAATCGGCGTATTCACGAACTCCAGATGGATTTTCGCGCGCTTCATCTCGCGCTGCAGGACGTTGAACACGCTCTCGCCTTCGTAGACCGTGACTTCTGCCTTTGGGAAGACCACGCCGTCAGCCGGAACAAGCTCGTGTTTTTCCTCGTCGAGCAGGTTCATGTTGTCTAAGATGTTGCCGCAGTACACGGAGAGCGTGACGGTGAAGGCACCGTCGCCGGGCGTCACATCCTGCGGTTCGACGGGGGCCGGTTTGCCGGAGGGCACCGGATCCGTGCGGTAGGGGTCATTCGCCGGTCCGGGATCCGGCGGCGCGGGCGTAGCCGTCTCCTGTGCGGGTACGGCGGCAGGCTTCGGCGCCGCGGGCGTTTCCCCTGCGGACGGCGGCATTTCCGCCGTTTCCATGTCCGCATCCGTATCCGCCGGCGCGGCCGCACTCTCTGCCAGAGCGGGGGACTGCGCCGTCTGGACTGCCGACGCGGGCGGCGCGCTGCCGGCCGGCTTGTTGAAATTGCCGCCGAAGAACCATGCGCCCGTGAGAACCGCCAAAATGACGGCGGCGGCAATGAATTTTGTCTTGTGTTTCGCCATGACGCACTCCTTACAGCAAATCGGATGTATCGAGCAGCCGGTACAGCATTTCCGCAATTTCCGCCCGCGTCGCGGGCATCGCAGGCTGTATGTCAAAGGCGGAATCGTCTAAAATGCCCGCCGAATAGCAGAACGCCAACGCCTCCGCCGCGTAGTCCGAAACCGTCTTATAGTCGCCGAACTGCGCGAGGGCGTCGCGGATTTCCGCCTCGGTCCGCGCCGTGTCCATTCCCGTGAGCTTCGCAGCGCGGGCGGTCATCACCGCCGCGTCCTGCCGCGTGATGGCGCCCGCCGGGTTGAATGTGCGCGCGTCGACGCCGTTGACGATTTCATAATAGTACGCCGTCCCCACCGCCGCGGCGTACCATTGGCCTGCGGGTACGTCAGTGAAGGCGGAACCCGTCTTTTCAGGCAGTCCGAGGCTGAACGCCACCATTTTCGCAAATTCTGCCCGTGTCACGCCCGCATCGGGGTCAAAGCTGCCGTCGTCTTTGCCGTTGACGGCCCCGCGGGCGGCGAGAGCTTCCACCGCCGCCCTGTTCACATGGTTTTCCACGTCCGCAAAGCTTGCGGCAGGCCTCGTCACGGCGATTTTCTTCACGTCCGCGTGTTTGCCGGGCAACCCGACGGTATCAGCGGGGGCGAGGCCATCGCGCTTCACGGCGTCGTCCATACGGTAGAGCGGATTTTTCCCATCGGCGGCGCGCTGCGCGGCTACGAGCCCGTAAAACGCCTGCTCCGTGGACATTTGGCTGTTGTCGCTGCCACCCGGCGTGTGGCTGAAGCTGCCGTCCGCGTTTTTGAAGCTTAGAATGTTATCGACAAGCGTGCTGCCGTTCTTGACGAAGCGCGCGTCATCTGCGGAAATGCCGAGGCTGCACAGCGCGACAAGGACTTGCACGACGCTTTCCACAGCCGACGAGCCTGCGGAAAAGCCGCTCGAATAGCCGCCCTGGCCGTCCTGCGTTTTGGACAGAAAGGCGAGGGCTTTATCCGTCGCGGCCTTGACCTCCGGCTTGCCCTGATACTGCGCCAGCGCCTGGAGCGCCATGCCCGTGAGGTCGGAATCGCCTTTTTCTTCTGCGCCGGCGGCACCGTCCGCCCCCGCCGTGAGGTTCCACCCGCCGTCAGGGGTCTGGCGGCGCAGAATCTCCGCGATATACAAATCCCGTGTCGCCTGGGTTTTTGCGTCCGGGTTCATGGGTACGGCGTAATCAAGGCTGTCGATGGCAATTAACGCCCAGACCGGGCCGTTGATGCCCTGCCAGACCGTCTTGTCGAAGTCGCCGAGCGGCGCGGTGAGGTCGTAACCGCCTACATTGCGCGGGTCATGGCCCGCCGCCGTCAGAGCGAGAATCACGCGGCTGTACTCCGTGTATTTTTTGTCGTGCAAAACGCCGTCATGGGTCTTGACGTATGTTTCAACGGCTTTGTAATAAGCCGCGTAGTACGGATCCGCCGCGCCGCCGACGCTCCGCGCCAGCCCGATGACCGCCCATTCGCCGCCGATGCTGCCGATTTCCGGATTCTTGACCGTGTCCAGCATATACGCCGCCGCGTCCGTTACCGCCTTGTCAAGCGCGGATTTATCGGCGGCGGATGCGGGCACCCAGAATGACAGCGCGAGCGTGAGCGCGAGAAGCGCTGCCGCGGCGCGTTTGAACGGACGGCGCCATCCTCTTGCCTTCATGGATAGGGTTGCCGCTTTGTTGCGCCGCCATGGGGCTGCAATCCCCTTGCGGCACTTACGGTTTAAAGGCTGTGGGTTCGCCGTCAAACCGTCCGTCCAACAATGTAAGTGCGCTTGCGCGCTCTGATTTTGGACGGCGCCAAAATTGAACCGTAACTTCATATTCCCCTCCCAAGCACCTGTTTGTTACATGTCGGTTTGTTACATCTCTGTTACAAGCGTATCATTGTTGTGCCGGATTGTCAACCGGGAAGCTGACGGAGATGCATGTCCCTGATTTCCCGTCGCTTTGCACCTGAATTTCGCCGCGGTGGAGGAGGACGCCGTGTTTG
>JAITOE010000153.1 GCA_031290135.1 Eubacteriales Family XIII. Incertae Sedis bacterium | reverse complement strand
AGGTGCGCGGCGGTAGGTTCCGGGCCGGCTGAAGCCGGGGAACCCTCGCATGGCACCTGCCTGCCATTTGCTGCGCAAATGGGGTTAGGTGCGCAAAGGAGAATTGCGAATGATCACACAGGTAAGGAAACGAAACAATGAACTGGTGCCCTTTGAACAGGAGAAGATCGCCTGGGCGCTCTACAAAGCCGCGGAGGCGGTGGGCGGCGATGATTTTGACCTCGCTTACCGGCTGAGCGACCAGGTGGCGGCCCTGCTTTCCGGCAACGACGGCAGCGAAGACGAAAGCGTCGCCTACGTGGAGGACATCCAGGACGCGGCGGAAAAGGTCCTCATTAAAAACGGCCACGCGAAAACTGCCAAAGCTTTCATATTGTATAGGGAGAAACGCCGGGGCGCCAGGGAAAACAACGCGCTTATCGGCGCCACCATACAGATGTTCTCGGATTACCTGGAAGACAAAGACTGGCAGATCCAGGAAAACGCCAACACGCAGAAATCCATCAACGGCATGAACAACTATGTCCGCGAAACTTTCACGAAGCAATACTGGCTCCATGAGGTGTACCCGCACGAGGTTCGCCAAGCGCATGTGGAGGGCGACATCCATCTCCACGACCTGGGCTTTTTCGGCCCTTACTGCGCGGGCTGGGATCTGCAGCAGCTTCTGACGGACGGCTTCGGCGGCGTCAGCGGCAAGGTCGAATCCTCCCCGCCCAAGCATCTGCGCGCCTTCCTCGGGCAGATCGTCAATTCCACGTTTACGACGCAGGGCGAGACGGCGGGCGCCCAGGCCTGGTCCTCCATCGACACCTACTGCGCCCCGTTCATCCGCTACGACAACCTGGACAAGCCGCAGATCAAACAGGCGCTGCAGGAGTTCATTTTCAATATTAACGTCCCGACGCGCGTGGGCTTCCAGTGTCCCTTTTCCAACCTGACCTTCGACATTATCGTGCCCCGCACGCTGAAAGACCAGTCCGTGATCATCGGCGGGAAACTGATGCCGCAAACCTACGGGGATTTTCAGGCGGAAATGGACATGTTCAACGAGGCGTTCTGCGACGTGATGCTGGAGGGCGACGCAAAAGGCCGGGTATTCACTTTCCCGATCCCCACCATCAACGTGACCGGCGAATTTGACTGGGAAAGCCCGGTAGTAAATAAATTCATGGAAATCACCTGCAAATACGGGATTCCCTATTTTTCCAATTACATCAATTCGGATCTTTCGCCGGAGGACGCGCTTTCCATGTGCTGCCGCCTGCGTCTGGACACGAAAGAGCTGCGGAAACGGGGCGGCGGGCTTTTCGGCTCCAACCCCATGACCGGTTCCATCGGCGTCGTCACCATCAACCTCCCCCGGCTCGCCTATTTCTCGAAAAGCGAGGTGGAGTTCCGCGCGCGCCTGTGGCGACTTGTCAACATCGCGAAGAACAGCCTTGAAATCAAGCGCAAGATCATAGAAACGCAATCCGTCCGCGGCATGTACCCCTACTCCGCCCATTACCTCCGCAACATCAAAACCCGGACCGGCGAGTTCTGGTACAACCACTTCAACACCATCGGCATCATCGGCATGAACGAGGCCTGCCTGAATTTCTTCGGCGACGGCAGCGACCTGACTACGGAGAAAGGCCAGAAATTCGCCCTCTCCACCATGCATTACCTGCGGGAGCAGATTTCGCGGATCCAGGAAGAGACCGGGCATTTTTACAATCTGGAAGCGACGCCGGCGGAGGGCACCAGTTACCGTCTGGCGAACATAGACCGTAAAAAATACCCTGACATTTTGTGCGCGGGCAGCCCGGAAACGCCTTATTACACGAATTCCAGCCAGCTTCCCGTGGGCTTTACCGAGGACATTTTCGAAACCTTGGACCTGCAGGACGAACTGCAGAGCCTGTATACGGGCGGCACGGTGCTGCACCTCTATCTGGGGGAGCGCATCCCGGACATCCGGATCGCCAAGGATCTGATCAAGAAGGCTTTTACCAAATATAAGCTGCCCTACATCTCCCTGACGCCGACTTTCTCCGTCTGCAATGCCCACGGCTATCTTTCCGGCGAGCATTTCACCTGCCCGGAATGCGGTTCGGACGCGGAAGTCTGGAGCCGCGTCGTGGGCTATCTGCGGCCGGTGCAGCATTATCACAAGGGCAAGAAAATGGAGTACGATGAAAGAGTCAAATTCGTCATCGACAATAGTGCCATTTGAAAAAAGCCTGCGGATTGCGGGGCTGCAGAAGGTCAGCACGCTGGATTTTCCGGGCTGCTTGGCCGCCGTGGTTTTTTTCGCGGACTGCAATTACTGCTGTTATTACTGCCATAACAAACGTATTCTGGACGACCCGCCCCTGCTCCCGGCGGCGGAGGTCCTAGGATTTCTGGAGAAGCGCGCCGGGCTTTTGGACGGCGTGACGCTCACGGGCGGAGAAGCAAGCCTGCAACAGGGCTTGTATTCTTTTGCCCGCAGCCTGAAAGAGCTCGGCTACCGTGTCAAGTTAGACACCAACGGCAGCCGGCCGGATACGGTCCGCGCCATGCTGCAGGATGGGCTGGCGGATTATGTGGCGGTGGATTACAAGGCGCCTTTTTCCATGTACGGGGATATTTGCGGCGCGGGGCCGGAGGGCGTGGCGGAGACCTTCCGCCTGCTCCGGGAAAGCGGCGCGGCCTATGAGGTCCGCGTCACGGTGATCCCGCAGATCACGGAGAAGAAATTAGCCGAAATGGCGGAGTCCCTGCCCCGGCTAAAGCGTTTCGTCCTGCAGCTGTACCGCCCCGTGACGGAAGCGGGCGAACTTCGCCTGCTGGAGGGCGCCGAAGCGGACGGCATGCCTTATACGCCGGGTGAACTGGCGTCTCTGGCGCAGGCGATAAAGTACGCCCAGCCGAATGTTGAAATCAGGGCCTAACCATTCGTGAAACGAATGGACGGCAGGCGCCATGCGCTGATTCCCCGGCTTCAGCACTTCTGTCAATTGGAATTGGCGGAAAAATGATTTCAATTGTATTACAGATTAGGTAAGGATTCCCTTTTCACGTGCGCCAAATGGGTCAACGCACCGGCAAAAGGCTTGCAAGCCACGCCGCCGCGTATACTGGAAGGTATGTGATCTTGCCGTTCCGCTCCACGTTGTTTTCGCAGAGCACAAAGCCCTCGCGCAGATCGTAGATGCCGGAGCTGATGATATTGGCAAGCGCGTTGTGCCTCTTGTAATCCTTGCCCGACTTCACCTCGACGGGCAGCACCGTTCCGTCCGGCGTCTCGACCAGGAAATCCAGTTCGCCCAGCTTCTTGTTTCTGTAATAATACAGTTCAAACCCGGACGCTTTCAGCTCCTGCGCGACGGCATTTTCATAAATCGATCCGTAGTTCACGTTCGGGTTCCTGTTGAGTATCTCAATCGCCGTATCCTTCATGAACGTGCTTGTCAGCAGGCCGACGTCGCCCATGAACAGCTTGAAGAGGTTTGACGCCTGTGACAGTTTCAGCGGATAGACCGGTTCGCTCGCGTTGTAGACGGGCAGCGCGACGCCAGCTTCCGCCAGCCAGATGAAACATTCCCTGTACCGCCCGTACCTCGCATGGTCGTTCATGTCTTTCAGGACAAACCGCTTGTTCTGGTTGTTCAGTTCCGGCGGGATCAGATCATAGATATTCTTGATGACCAACGCGTCCCGTTCATTGTATTTGCTTATGTCCTGCTTGTTCAGCAGAATCAGGTTTTCCTGGATGCCGCGCACTGCTCCGATGTTCCGGCTCGCGCAAAACGCGTCAACCGCCGCCGGCATCCCCCCGATGATCAGGTATTCATGGAACAGCGACAGCAGTTTTTCGTGAATGTAGTCCGGCACGGCGGTGCGCGCGCGGACGCTGCCTTTCGCCGCGTCAAGCGCGTCGCCCGGAACGCCATTCGCGACGCAAAACTCTTCAAAATCCAGCGGATACATGACAAGCGTGTCGAGATAGCCCACCGGCACGGAACGGATATTCTTCAGCTCTACGCCGAGCATGGAACCGGAAAGGATAAAGTCGAACCCGGTCTGTTCCGCAAGAAATTTGATCGACGTCACGATCTCTTTGCAGACCTGCACCTCATCGATGAATATCAGCGTTTGCCCCGGAACCAGCTCGGATTCCGCGAGAACCGATATGCGCATGAACAGATCCGCCGCATTGTCTGCCGCCGAGAGCGTATCGGCGGCTTTTCTGTTTTCGATCAGGTTGATTTCGGCAAAACGGGCATAATGGTCCCGCGCGAATTCACGTATGATATAGGTCTTCCCGACCTGCCGCGCGCCCGTGACGAGCAGTCCCTGCTTGGTCTTGGTGTCCTTCCATCGTTTGATTGCGTGATAAGCCTTGCGTTTCAACATATTTTGTCCCGTTCCGCCATGCCATGTAACGTTTTCCAACCATATTATACACCATTCCGTAACGTTTTCCAACCCTTTTTCGCGCTGTTTTGTAACGAAATCCAACTGCGGCGTTACTATTCAGAGGTTTTGTCCGTCTGGGGGCGCCCACACCGCGCTAAGCGGGAATCGTTCAAGTCGGAGAATGGTCAGGGTCCGAACCGGTCAAGCGGAATCACAAAGACGTCGTCCTCCCTTCTGTATGCCATTCCTCCGGAGGCCGTGAGTATGGCCAAAAATGCCGGCGGCGGCACGGCATCTTTTTCCAGTTTATTTTTGAGGGCGAGAAGGCTTTCTGCGGCTTCGTCAAATTCGAAAGTTCCGAGCTTCGCTTCGAATGCACGTGTATAAGAGCTTCCAGGGCCATTTTGATTTCTCCTTTCGCTTCGGCCACCCGCCGGACGATTTTCTCCTGTTCCAGCTGTCCGCACCTCCACTCATCCCCGGCTGCGTTTACCTTTTTCTGAATCTGACCGGGACGACCTTTCTTTTTTATTGTTTTGCTGAACGAAGGCCTGGCCCTGCGCGATGTATAGCTCCTGCTGGTCCCTTGTGAGCGACCGGAAAACGCGGAGCAGCTCATCCTCCAGGCGGGTTTCCGCCTGCGCCGCCCTGTTGTCCAGCAGATAATCCGTCGATACGTGGAAATATGCCGCGAACCGCTTTAAGGTTTCATAATCCGGTTCCCGCAGGTTCCGGATATAGTTTCCGAGCGTCGATGCCGCGACATGCAAATCGGCGGACAGCTGCTTCTGCGTCAAATTTCTTTCTTCCATCAAATCCCGTAAAATATCGCCCAGCTTCATCGCGCCCTCCTCCTTGCATTGCTCCGGCAGCCAAACCGGGAGCGGCCACTTATCATGATTTTACATGCCGGAGTCGCATTCAAGACCCTAAGCGACAAAATGAATATTTAAAACCACGAATTGAGTTGACAGAACACACGATGGGTGGTATATTGTTCATAATGAGCGAGAAGAAGTGCTAATTCGGGAGAAAAGAGGGCAATTATGGCGGTTTATGGAATCAATGGCCATCAAGACCGACCTGCGAAGTACGCTGACCGTTTAGTTTTTCGCATCTATGCAAAATGCCTGTGCCGAACCCATGCACTTTGACTTAACAATATATTCCGAGCTTTGCGTATTCGTGTCGAAAGGGAAATCCGTTGGAGAATAATCGTTTTACAAATGAAGAACAAAACGAAAAATCAACCGAGACAGGCGTTTCGGACGAAGGGCGGCAAAAACCGCAGGGCGGCAAAACTTCGGGTAAAACGATTGCCGTCATCGGGATTGCCGTAGTTGCTGTTATTGCCGCTTTTCTTATTTTTCAAAATGTAATCGCCCCCATAAATACATACCGAGGCGGTGAAGAACTGCTTGCTGCCCGTGACTACGACGGGGCGGCGGCGGTCTTTGACGGCTTGGGAGATTATAAGGACGCGCCGGACAGGGCCTTGGATGCGAAATACCAAAAGGCGGAGGCTATGTTTAGATCCGGCGATTATGACGAAGCGGCATCGGCTTTTGAGGATTTGAGGGACTACAAGGATGCGCCGGACAGGGTTTTGGGCGCGAAATACCAAAAGGCCGTAACGTATTTCATGGCAGATAAATACGATGAGGCAATCGGGGCGTTCACGGTTATATTGAACTACAAGGATGCGGCGGATAAGGTTTTGGAGGCGAAATACCAGAGGGCAAAGGCATGCCTTGCAGACGGCGACTACAATGCGGCCATCGCGGAGTTTAAGAGCTTGGACGATTACAGGGACGCGCCCAAGCAGTTGCATGCGGCTTTTTACATAGCTGCGGAAAGCTTGCTCGCGTCCGGCGACTACGACGGCGCCATCGCGCTATTTATCGAGCTTGGGGACTATAACGACGCGTTGGACCGGGCGTCGGACATCCGGCAATCAGCCGGAGCGGACGCGTCGGCCATCGCGGCGGAAGAGACGAATGCTGCTGCGGCAAAGAAGGCTGCGGAAGACGCAATAGCCGCTGCGATAAAAGTTGCGGAGGATGCCAAGGCCGCCACAATTAGAGCGGCGGGGGATGCGAAGACTGCGGCGGGTAAAATCGCAGAAGAAAAGAAAACCGCCGCGCAAGAAGCAGCGGGAGATGCTGTATCGGCTGTAACAAAAGCTATGGACGATGCCAGGGCCGCCGCGGCAAAGAAGGCAGAGGATGCCAAAAATGCCGCAGCAAATGCAAAGGACGCGATGCGTAATCTTACAGATGACAAAGACGAAGCGTCTAAATAATAATGCATGGAACCCCGTTAAAGCGCCGGCTTTCAGAGATTACGCCTAAATATGGTCAACGGAGTAAAATAGCGCGATGGTGGCCGGCGCGGCTATTCAGACAGAAGAGAGGATGATACAACATGCTGATCAAGAAAATCGCGACGGTTCTTGAGGTAGTAATTGTTCTGGCGGCGGCAGCCGTCTTGGTTGTTCAGTTCGCCAGCCCATTTGGCGGCGGCAAGCCCGTCATTTCTGAGGAAAAGGAGAGCTACAGCGCCATAATGGTGGCCGAGGCGATCAGAGCCTTTAAAATCGCTTCATTGGAGTATAGGTATACGAATGTGGTCACATCTGTTGACGCGAAAAGCATAGCAGGACTCAAAATCGGGTTTACTGAAAAATCCTTGATCGTGCAGTATGACGGCGTCATACAGATAGGCGTTGACGGTGATCTTATGCGCGTAGACGTAGACGATGTAGGAAGAAAGCTCCTGATCACCCTGCCTGCCGCAGAAATTCTGTCACATACGCAGATACCGGATTCCACCTTTGTGCTGGTTGAAAGAGACGGTCTTTTTAATTCAAACAAAGTTTCGGAATATACGGAACTGTTCAATGAAAAAATGAAAGAAATGGAGGCCAAGGTTATCAATAACGGCTATCTGGAAACGGCCTATGAAAATGCCGTGGCCGACCTGACCGGATTCATCAATGCGTTTCCGGACATCGGAGACAACTACGAGGTTATCGTCAGATAACGAAAATGCTGAAAGGTAAGCGGGAAATGAGATCATTCTTTAGGGTTGTTGCAAAAATAATCGGCGTTCTTCTGTGCGTCTTTCTGGGCTTCGTTTTATTTTTCGACATATCCGAGTATATTGCTACCAACAAGGAAAACGATGAGCTTCTGATTGGAAGCATTGTTATTGGGATTGTACTGTTGATATTGTTAATTTTCACTTTTAAAAAGATGCTCATTAAAATAATTGCCGCACTTATGTGCATCTTTATGGGCGCCGCCTGCGTCAGCAGCATATCTGCGTATATTGCGGCCAGCGATGGAGGAGATCTATCCGGATGCATTATTTTTGGAATTTTGTTCCTGTTGCTGCTTGGTTTTGTTTTTAAAAAACCGCGTCCTGCTACACGTTATAAGGAGATCGAAAGCATGTATTGTCCGAATTGCGGAAACGAAGCAAGCGACGAGGATCCGCTCTGCAAATATTGCGGGAGCAGCCTGGTGGCCGGTCCTCAAAAAAGTCATTCCGATATTGCCGGGTCGATAGCCGCTTTCCAGAACAAGCATCCTGTTGTTACTCAGCTTGCTGCTAATATGGCGGCTTTTCAGGCGGGGCGTTTGTTAGCAGACAAAATGGGGACTCCGATTTTAGATCGTATGTTCCCGGACAAGAAGAAAGGAAAATCATTCAGTCAGGTGGGCGTTGACCCGGACGGCAAGCCTATTTATCAGGAGAAATGAGGGCTGCGTCACATGTACCAAAAATAACCCACCCAACATGATATATTCTATAAACAGGATTTTCTCAATCTAAACAGGGCAAGAAGAAAGGAGAACTAAAATGGCAGATCAAATTATTCAGGACAGGATGAAAAGAAAGATAGGCACGCTTAAAGAAGATTCCAAAGGCAATATCACGGTTTATGATGCCAGAAACTCAAAGATCGGCGTCATCAAGAGCGACCTAAAAGGCACGCTGACAGCCTATGACCACAGGAACATAAAACGCGGGACATATGACCCTAAAACCGACACGACGAAAGACGCTAGCAACAAAAATATCGGCAAAGGCAATCTGCTGACGGCGTTTTACTTTCCGGCACTGTAGCGCAGGCGGCGCACGGGCGACGGATTTGCCGCCGCCCGCTTTGCAGTTTTTCGTTTTGCGCAAAAGCGCACGGGTTGGCATTTGGCGCAGATGCAAAAACCAAAGAAAGGGGTAAGGCGGCCATGGAAACACTCGGCATTCTAATCATCATTGCCCTCGCCATAAAATTCGTGGGCTGGATGTTCGGTGGCAAGCGCAACGAAATCCAAATTAGCAAGGAAGTCCTCGATTGCCTCAAGCCGGACGATTCATCCTTCATTCAGGTTGGCGTTGACCCGGACGGCAAGCCTATTTATCAGAAGAAGTAAAGGCTGCGTCATTGCACCACGTTTTATGTGGCGGCACCTCACAAAGCATGTATTTAGCGAAAGGAGAATAAAATGCTTTATTCTATTTCCACAGAAAAAGAAAAACCCATCATCGCGCCGCTCCCGTTTGTCGGGTACGGCCTCGAAAAAGACTTGGAGAACTTAATCGCAGAACAAATTGCCGAACTGTTTGTGGAAGACGGGGCGTTAATGACAATTTTTCAAGAACGTCCATGGCAGGAAGAACCCGATATTTGCGCCCTTGACCGTGACGGGAATCTTGTCATTTTCGAGTTGAAACGGGGCGCCGTGTCGCCGGACGCCGTGCTTCAAATCATTCGTTACGCGCAATCATTGACACAGAAAACCTACGCCGAGTTAAATAGCATGTACCGCAAATATAGCGGTGATGCGGAAGCCGATCTTGTTTTTGCCCATAAAGAGGCTTTGAACTTATCCGAACCACTTACGACTGACCACTTCAACCGTAAACAAAAGTTGATCCTTGTGGGAAACGGAGCGGATGCGTCGCTTGTTAAAGTTATCGACTATTGGAAAGGCGTTGGTCTTGACATTGACTTCATTCCGTACAGACTGTACCAAATCGGCGACAAAACCTACTTTGAATTCTTCACAAAACCATACGATTTCCATTTGTCGCCGGAAGAGCCACGCGGCATCCTGTTTGATACAAATCGTACTTATAGCCAAAACGCTGTCTGGGATATGATAAAGGGGAACAAGGTATCAGCTTACGGAGGTGTAAACTATTTTGTTGACAGGCTTCACAAGGGCGATATCGTCCTGTTCTACCATAGCGGCGTGATCGCCGCAGGGGAAGTCTTGTCAGAAGAAACATTTTTTGTAGAGGCAAACGAAGACGAAGCATATAGAAAAATCAAATTCATCTCCCCTCTGCCCGCGTCACAAGAGGACATTGATACGCGGTGTGTATCCGCCGGCGAGATAACGGAACTGACGGGCAAATCATTCTATTGGGCGTCAACCGTTAAAGCCCCGTATTTGTCGCAAAAAGAGGCCATGACCATTGTTGAGGCCCTGGGTCAAAAATACAAATAAACCCATATAAAACATTAAATTGCAGGAGGAATGCCCTTATGAAACGCTTAATCACATTGCTTATGTTTAGTGTATTGTTACTGTCATTCACAGGTTGCGGAGTGGCGCAGAACGACTACGACACCGTAGTTGCCGAACAGGACAAATTGCAAGCTGAGTACGATCAGCAGAAAGCGGATTATGAATCGCTGAAAGCTGAATACGACAAGTTATTGACAGATACCGCCGACTGGCGGAAACTCTTGGATGAGGAAAAAACTGCCCAAATTGCCCAAGCGGAAGCAGACCGAATCGTTGCGGAGGAAGCGGCAAAGAAGGCTGCGGAAGAGCAAGCTGCCGCCGATGCTGCCGCCAAAAAAGCCGCTGAAGAAAAGGCTGCCGCCGATGCCAAGAAAGCCGCCGCAGAAAGAATCGTTGGTGGGATCGAATTTCCCGCGTTTCCGCTCACGATAAATGGGCTTACATTCACTAAGGTGGAAGTGACACAACAGAATGGCAGGGCCTATGTCTATGTCTATGTGAAAAACGATACTGGCAAAGAGATTAATGCTTATCCCAGCATCATTGCTTATGATAAAGACGGAGTGCAATTGAGTTCTGATATTATGGGTGTTCAAAATTTGCAAGATGGCGCGACTGCTAAGGTAAGCGGTTATATTATGCCAGCAGGCACCGTAAAAGTAGAATTTACATATGACCATTAACATCTCGGAATGCAATAGAACACGTTCCCGGCGGACGGCAATGGTGTTGTTGGTTTTCGTAAGCATTATGCTGGCAGGGTGCGGAGGGAATGCAGGTGATTCGAACAGTTCAGCATCCCAAGAACCAACGCTGGCGGAATCCCAGACATCGGACGGCGCACGTACTTCCGAGCCGCCCGAAGCACCCTACGAATCGCCGTCAAACGCGGCGCGGGATGAAACCGAATCACAAACGCCTGACGATGCGCAGGCTTCCGCGCCATCCGAACCATCGCCAAACGATGCGGCGCGGGATGAATTTGAGCATTACCTCTATGCCGAATTGATTGAAGCGGCTGAACTCCAAGAATTAGTTGAAAATGCCTACGATGCTGTTTCGGGCGACAATTACACGGATGATTTGACGCTCTACATGGCTATTGATGAGGAAATCATCCCGCTCTCCCAGATTTTTGTTGCTGTTGCCGAAGGCGTCACCACGCCGAAATCCAAGGAACTGAGAGAAATACACGAGATGTATATTTCATATGCAACTACGCAGAACGCCGCTTTTACCATGATAAAATCCCTGCTCCTGAATCAAGACTATTCTCAGGTAACGGTCGCCAATGAGAAGCTGGCAGCTTCGCGGAAAGATCTGCGTGATTTTATGGCGGCATTGGACGAATACGCTGAACAGGTCGGTGTGGATTTCTCTGCTTCATAGCTTCATATATATGTGAGTATTTAAGGTATGACGGGGCAGCGTCCGTCTATGGGTGGCTGTGCCCACTGATATAATAGGCCAAGTGGAGGATTTTATGTTTTGTTCAAACTGCGGGACGCAATTGCCCGACGGGACCCAGTTTTGTCCCGGATGCGGCCAAAATCTGTCGGAAGTGGCTGTCCCTCCGCAAAAAGACGACTTCTTTCAGGAAACTGTTCTTTTGGAAAAAATGGCAAGCGCAAAATTTGCGGGTTTGCTTGCCGGAAGCGGCAAAGTGGACGGCAAACTGACAGTGACCACGAAGCGGGTCATCTTCAAAATTTCGCGCCTCGTTTTGATTCGGAACTTTAACACTATAGAAATTTTAATAAGCGACATCGCCCAAGTAACTAAGGAGAAATATTTGTTCGTTTTTCCGCAGGTGTCAATTGTTTTGAAATCCGGCGAGAAATACTTGTTCCCCTTGCTCTCCGGCGGTGATGACGTCGTGGACGTGATAGAAAGGCAAATGAAAAACACGCGCTGACGCGCAGATAAGAGAAACGTCAGCAAGCACCGGGGCAGACCGCAATTCCTCCTTGCTTTTACACACGCAAAATGATACGATGTATATGCAAAGGAGAAACTGCAATGGTGAATGATGAACTCTTGTTGGCGCGATCGGATCGCCTGTCGGGCTTTGTCGGACGCACATCGGATGAAGTCGCGGCAGAAATGGAACGGGGCATCGCGAAAACCGGGGAACGACGGGTGAAAAATGTAGCGGCGACCCGGTCGGATGCGCAGGCCGCCCGGAAAGGAAACCATCATGGATAAGTTCATGCCCAGGGAAAAGCTGTCGAAAAGGGAGAAGAAAGCCTTAGACAGAAAATCGCGCGTGACCTGGGGCTTCAACCCGGCGACGCGAAGAACGAAAAACAAAAAAGCATACATGAGAGAAAAGCCGCATCTTAGGGATTTCGCCCCGGACGCGGTTTTTTTGCATACGCTGTCAGGCTGTCATGCCGTAATTCCTCCTTGCTTTTGCACACGCAAAATGATACGATATATGCGCAAAGGGGAAACTGCAATGGGACGGATCATCGCGGAGGCCGGGAATGGCAGGGGAACAATATGAGCATTTTATCCTTTAAGGCTTTTTGCATTGAATATTATGCCGAACATATAGCAATGGGCAGCGCGGAGACATACCGTCTTTTTCAAAAAAACGGGCTGCTGGAGATGCTGGACACGGACTATGAAGATTTGCACGGGATGTCCTGGGAATATCTGATGCAATTCTTTGACGAATATCTGGGACGTGAAGCCGTATGATTGAAATTTACCACGGCTCAACCTTGGCTGTTGAACGGCCGCAAATCATAGCCTCAGAATACGGCAGGGATTTCGGCGTCGGTTTTTATACGACGGATATCAAGGAACAAGCCATTCGCTGGGCAAAACGGAAAGCTCGCCTTGCGCAAAAACGAACGCCCGGCGCGACGGCTGCCATTTCCGTTTACGCGTTCGATGATGGCTGCTATGAAATTCTCCGTTGCTGCCATTTCCCCGAACCGACCGCAGAATGGCTTGACATGGTCTGCGCATGCAGGCAAGACCGCGCTTATGCGCATGGGTACGACATTGTGACCGGAAAGATCGCGAACGACAATGTGGGCGAGACAGTCTCCTACGTGGCGCAAGGCGTCATGCGCAGGGAAGATGCCTTGGAACGCCTGAAATTCGAACAGATCAATAGGCAAATATGCTTCTGTACGCCCATTGCCTTGACCTATCTAAAATTTATCGGGCATGAGGAGTTCTGACATGAGCCACACCTTGATCAAGGCGACGCTGATCCCGGAAATCATCCGGAACATCGCGGAGGAATACAAAATCAGCGAGGCGGATGCCTTAGATTCCTTTTACAACTCCGGCATCGCGGATGCCTTGGACGATGATGAAACGGGGTTGTACGGGCAAAGCGCCCTGTATATTTTTTCGCTTTATAACGCTACAGCAGAAAAATTTCGTAACGTATATGGATAAGTTCACGCCTATGAAAAACTGTCGAAAAGGGAGAGAAAAGCCTTAGACAGAAAATCTCCCCGTGCGCTTGTTGCCGTCCGAAAACGGGTGATTGCAAACAAGGCTGTATGCGGTTCGCGCTATTTTCGTCGCCGTAGACGGATATAGTTCCGCGCCGTCAAAAGTCTGGAACGGACTTTGCAACGAGGAATCAAGCAAGCCCTCGTCCCTGATTCCGTCCAAGCCGCCCGTCGCCTGTAATAATTTTTGGTGCAGGCGTATTACCTGCTCTTTGTTTAACGTAATCATTTCGCCAGTTCTTCAAACGCCCTGATATGCTTCGCCAAAATGCGCGTGGCCGCCGCGTCCACGTCAGCGTCATCCACAACAGAGTTTTGACGGAACAAGTCGTAATCCAGCAGCACATAGCGCGGGGCATTGTTTTTCAGAATGATTGCCGTGCCCTTTTCGTCTACGAGCCGGGCAACTCTCGAAAAGTTCTGGTTGGCTTCCGATATGGAAACAAGGTTTTCAATATTGATGTTCATTTCACCGCCTCCACTATCAGCATGGCACGAGTTTAGGATAAATGCGACCTAAAATTTATTTTTGTTGGGAAAGCTGTTTCCGCGTTGTTTTATAACGAAATCCGATCGGCCGCCCGCGTCTCATCTGTCGTTATAGTGTCCTTTGCACTGTGATATTTCTATTATTCCGTCCTCTTTTAACCGATAGACTAAGCGGTTCGCGTCATCAATGCGCCGTGACCACCAGCCTGACAAATCGCCCCGAAGCGGTTCGGGCTTTCCGATGCCCTCATGGCCATTGCGTTGTAAGCGTCTAAGCAATCACATCTACCATCCCTAAGCTCCTACATGAGATAATGGTCAAAAGGAGGCCGTTATTTCATGAAAACGAAAAACAACGAGAGCAAACGCGAGAGATGGGTT
>JAITOE010000028.1 GCA_031290135.1 Eubacteriales Family XIII. Incertae Sedis bacterium | reverse complement strand
CCTGCATGGGCAGGGCGGCAAAGCCGCGAAAACGTTTCGGGTTCCGGGCAATGGCCTCCGCCATCTCATCGTTGGCTTTCCGCGCGACCGCCGCCGCCTGTTTTTTGTCGCAGATCGCCTGGATCGCGGGGGAATTCAGCGACAGGATCATCATCTGCATCCCATGTTCGTCCATTTCCCGCAGACGGATGTCCATCAGATCCAGTATCCGCTTTGAAAACATGGGCCACTCCGCCGGATGGAAATACCGCTCGGAATCCCCAAGGGTTTCCTGAATGGCAAAATGTTCTTCTAATCCGATCTTTCCTTTCATTCCTCTCCTCCTTCAGGCAAGCCGGGCCGTTCCCGGCAGACAATGCCCCTGCACCGTAACGATTCAGCTGCCGCCGTAATGACCATATCATAAAAGAATCCCTGAAACTGCTAAGGCGAATACAATTCGGATAATAACCATAGGCGGCCTCCGAAAACCCATCTAAGGCTCCCTGTTGCGCACCCTCTTTTTTAAGCCTTCAAAATCCTTGATCAGAATGCCGCCATACGCCGTTTCCACGAAACCTTTTTGCTTTAAATCCCGCAATATTTTCGTGATCGTTACCCGCGTGGTCCTTGTGATGCGCGCCAGGTCGCTCTGGGAGAAACGCAGGAGCAGCGTCTTGGCGCCGGGGTTGTGCCGCAGCCGGTTTTCCGCCAGCAGACAAATCACCTGCTCCGTCCTCCGGTTGGTGTTTTCCGCGTTGATCCATATCTGCCGCATGAGGCCGCTTATAATTTTCGCCATCTCTTCCAGCAATTCCTCTGCTAAGCGTTTGTCGTTTTCCATATGGCGGTACAGGTCGTCTTTCTTGATGGACGCAATTTTGGATTCTTCCAGCGTGACAAAGTCTCCGAGCGCGGCATTGCCCCCGAAGAGCGGCTGCAGGTTCAGCACGCTGCCCGCACCCATGATCTCCATCAGTTTTTCCGCCCCGGTCTTGTCGGTATAGGTATATTCCACCAGCCCGTCTATCAGATAGTAAATCTTGCCGTCATGTTCCCCCTGCCGGATGAGTATCGTCTTTTTAGGATATTTTACGGGTTTTTGCGCGAGAAAAATTTTCCGCCATTCTTCCAGCGCGGGCGGGTCGCCGTTAAGCCGGAAGCTCGGCAATGTGTCTTCAAGCTGATGATCGTCTTCAAATTCCATTGCAGCCACCTCATTTTCCGCTTCCGCTTCATCGTCTGCGCATAAGGGAACGGCTTTTTCGACGCCGAATGCCGCGGCAGCGCTAATTGCCGCCGTCGCCTGCGTTGCCCCCGCGCGCGGCCGGCCGCGGCAGCGCCCGGCCGGCAAGGCGTTCCAGCATCAACAGGCTTATGATGTTCCCGATTGGGAGAAACAGTAAGATAAGACAGGGAAGCATGAGCCGCCGCGACCGTTTCACGCACAAGAACACGCGGATTGCCCCGTTGAACGAATAAATCAAGACAACTCCGGCCAGCGCCGCCAAAACGACGGCGCCAAAGCCGGGGAGCGTCCCGGCGGAAAGGGCGTATGCGTCCGCCCCCGGCAGCAAGGCGAACAGCGGGAATTGCAAGACGAATCCCGCAACGTTCTCAAAAAGATTCCCGGCATTGCCCGCGGAACGGAGGGCGGCTTCTCCCGGCGAAAGGCCGTCTTTCATGTAAACCCGGAACAAGCCGATGAGAAACGGAAAAAGAAAGCAAAGCCCGTAGTACACGGAAGCCAGGATTCCGTGGCGTACCAAGCGGCGCGCCGCCACGGTTTTTTCGCCCGCGCCGCTCCATTTTTTGGGGCAGCCCGGGGAAACGTTGCTTTTGACAAACACGTAAAACCAAAACAGCGCCAGTTCGCAGGATATGATCCAGATCATGATCATCTGGATGACATGCCCGGAACTTAAAAATGCCATCGACCAGACGGGCAGCATGGGGGAAAGGCTGAACAGCAGGGGAAGCAAGAATATGAAAATACCGACAAGCACTGGCTGCCGCAGGCTGATCCGCCCTCCCATGTCAAAAAAAATGAGCGTCAGCCCCAAAATCAACAGAACGAGCATCAGCACTGTCAAAGGCAGAGCCAACGCGTCCACGATCTCTTCAACGCCTATTTCCGCAAAGAAAAAATCGATATTCATGCAGGAGACCTCCGTCTTTCCGGCGCTCCGTGCGTCCGCCGCGCCATATGCAGAACCCTATTATCAAATATAACATAATTATGTTGAAAAATAAATAGATTTTCAATATGCGATATGATACAATAGCCACAGGCGGCCATATCAAATTTAACTGCCCTCCGGCTTTGCCGGAGACGGCGATATCTTAAATGACAAGCATTTATGACATAATGAAAAATATGAAAAACGAGTCGAAATATTTTCCCAAGAAAAAACGGCACCTGGCGTCACTTTTTGTTTTTTGGTTCATTATGGTGGCGGTGGACGCGATATTCGCTTATGTTCTTTACACGGACGGGATAAAATATCCCGCGGCGCTGGTAGGGCCGGAGCGGCTCAGGGACGCGATGTACGGCATCTATGCCATCGTCTTTGTTACATTCATTGTCTGCGTGGTTTGGTTCTTTGTATGGAAAGCCTACCGGAAAAACCAGGAAACATTTGACGCGGCGCTGACAGAACAAGAAAAATCCGTGCCGCACTCCCTGGCGGATTCATCCCTTCCGCTTTCCCTTCATGGAAATTCATTGCGCATCAACCTCGGATTTTCAACGGAAACCATAGATATCGGCACCGTCTTCTGGATCCACACGCGCAAGAGGCTCCTCTCGCGTTACGGACCGCCGGGCTTACTGCTTTATCTTTATAAGCATAACGGCGAAAAAAAAACGTGCGCCCTTTTCTCCCATGCGAACGCGGCCGGCGTTTATGGCATCATAGGCGAAGTTAAAAGCAAAAGACCGAACATACTGGTCAGCAGGGGGTTTTTGTCTGCGGAATACAAAGAATGCCGGCTCAGGTATAAAAGCAGGATGAGCTGAGTTCCCGCGCACGGGCTACGCGTCCGCGCGCTGCAGCAAAACCACAGTCTCCACGTGCAGCGTGTGCGGGAACATGTCAATCGGCGTCCCCTCCGTGAACGTGTATCCCGCGCCGGTTATCTGTTTTACGTCCCTTGCCAGCGTGGCGGGGTCGCAGGACGCGTACACGATCCGCTGCGGCGCCGCCTCCGTTATGGCTCGCAGCAGTTCCGGGCTGCAGCCCGCCCGCGGCGGATCCAGAATCACCACGTCCGCCCGTTCCTCTTCCAGAAGCTCCGGAAGCGCCTGCTCCGCTTTGCCGCAAACGAAAGCCGCGTTCACGATGCCGTTGATGACAGCGTTGCGGTTGGCGTCGCTCACGGCCTGCCGCGCGGACTCCACCCCTATGACGCGCCGCGCCCCCGCCGCGCAGAAAAGTCCCAGGCTGCCTACCCCGCAATACAAGTCGAACACCGTTTCGCCGCCGGACAGCGCCGCGTATTTTACAACCTGCGCCGCCAGCGCCCGCGCCTGCACGGGGTTCACCTGATAAAACGAAAGCGGCGACACCTCGAAATCCAGTCCGCCCATCCGTTCCGCAATCACGGGTTTTCCTGCCGCCGCCAGGCAATTTCCGTCTGCCTTGCTCCCTGCCCCGTTTCCTGCCTTGCCTGTCGCCCCGCCCTGCAAAATCACGCTTTCAAGGCTGAATTCGGCGCCGTCCCCAAAGGGAGGCAGCGCGGCGACCGCTTCGTCCATCATGGCAATCAGCCGCGCGAGGCCGGGCATCTTCTCCTCCGCGCCGGCAAGGATCGCCATCACCTCGCCGGTCTCAAAAGCCGTCCGCACCGTCAGCCTGTCGATTAGGGGCAAGCTGCCGCCCGCAGGCAGATCCTGCGCCTTTCCCCGCGCGTCCGCCGCGCCCGTCTTCCGTGCGGCAGGCCGCGACAAAAGAAAACGCCGCAGCGCGTCCGCGACGGCATCCGCCGGCGCCGCCTGGATGCGGCAGCAGGGAATGTCTGCCGTCCGGCGGCTCCCCGCGCCGTAAAACCCGACGCGCACCTCCGCGCCTTTCCCGTATTCCACGGCGTACTGCGCCTTGTTTCGATAGTTCCGCGGCGTTTCCATGGCAAGCACCGGCTGCAGCGCAGGTTCGCGCATCCCGCCGATGCGCATAAGTTTTTCCCGGACATGGCGCTCCTTGATCCGAAGCTGCGCGGCATATTCCATTTCCTGCAGGCTGCACCCGCCGCACTGCCACGTGTACGGGCACGCAGGCGGAATGCGGTCCGGCGAACGGCGCAAAAGCTTCTCTGTTTTGCCTACGGCATAACGCTTTTTGAACGCCGTGACCGTCACGAGCGCCGTGTCTCCGGGGATCAGGTCCGGCACAAACACCGCCATTCCGTCAAGGCGGCCGATCCCCCTGCCGTCATCGCTGAGATCCAGAATCTCCAGTTCCCCGGCCGGAAAGGCGGCAATGCCGCCTCCCGCCGTCCCCGCGCCGTCCAAAGGGCTACACATCTTCCAGCGTCCCGACGACAGCCGCGTAAAGATCCGGCTGGATCTTTTTCAGCCGGATCGGTTTCAGTTTCGAATCCGTGATGGCGTGGCTCGTCGAACCCGATACCAGCAGTTCGTCCGTTGCCTTCCGCCGCACCTCATACATCATCACAATGCTTGCGCCTCCCAGCGCGCCGACCCAGCAGGCGATGGACAGAACATCATCGAACATCGCCGGCTGTCTGTATTTACATGCCAGTTCGGTGACGGGAAGCCAGATCATCTCGCCCTTTTCCAGCTGCGCGTAAGGATAGCCGATCTGCCGAAGGTACTCCGTCCTGCCGATTTCAAACCAGCGCACGTAATTCCCGTGATAGGCAATGCCCATCGCGTCCGTGTCCGCGTAAATCACCCGTATTTCCGAATAAAACTTTTTCGCCATGGCAAGCCTTTCCTATCCGTTCGGAAGCCCCGTTTCGCCCAGGCCGCCGTCTTCCTCCGCTTTCTGGAATTCGTCGTCGTCCCCCGCCAGCATGTCGCGGTACCAGCAAAGGGCTTCCACATACGCGCCGTAGATGTCCTCCGTCGTCAGATCGTGGAGAATCAGCATGCGGGACACGGTGGCCCAGTTGGCGGCCTCATAGTCCACGATAAAATTATAGACGTCGCCGTACTTGCCCGTGTGCTTGGTCAGCGCCTCCTGAATGTCGCCGGAAACCAGCACTAAGCGCAGCGCGTCTTCCATGGACATCTCCAGCATCACGTCCAGCACGGAGAACACGCCCATCAAAAACAGGCTCTGCGCGTCGGCATAAAGACCGAATTTGACGGCCAGCGCCTCCGCGAAGCGCGCGCGGATCAGCGAGAGTTTGGTGATCTCGTTGGGTTTTTCAGATCCGAGATGGTTCGCCGCAGCGGCGCTGATCCATTTTCGGACTTCTTCCTGCCCCAGCATGACCACGGCGCCGCTGATCGTCTTGATCTCGCTCTTGCGCCCGCGCCCCCCCGTGTTTACCATGCGCAGCAGCGATATCGTGAGCCCCGGATCCCGCTGGATGATCTTCGACACGGCGTCGAAGTCAAAACTGTCGGAACGCACCTTATTCAGCAGGTTGATCATGTTGACCTGCAGCGGCGACACCTTGTTGTCGCCTTCGGCATAAGGCGTGCGGTAAAAACTGCCTTCAAACATGCCCCGGAACCTTTTTCGCGCCCCCTCGAAGATCTCCGCCTGGTCTATGTGGGTATATACATACGAAACACGCGGAAATTTTTCCGCGACGGCTTCGCGCAGCCTGACCTGCTTGGGGTCGCTGAACACCCGCTGGTCATAAAAGATGAAGTCGCATTGCTCCAAAACAGGCATATACGCAGCTATGTTGTCGATTTTTCGTATCCCGAAGCGATATCCGAGGGCTTTCAGGCGCTTCATGTTGTTTACATTGGTCGGATCGCCTTTCACCTCCCCGTCTATCAGGAAGATGATCTTGTCAGGCGGCTC
>JAITOE010000012.1 GCA_031290135.1 Eubacteriales Family XIII. Incertae Sedis bacterium | reverse complement strand
TTCCCGCCTCCACGTATTTGTTGATGTCCCGGCATATGTCCAGCACGTCCTCTTCCCCGGCATCCTCCTCCGTCAGATACACCTCGTCCGCGTAGATGCCCGCCAATGTTCCGAGTTCCTTTCGCCGGCCTAGCGCCTTCTTCCCCGGGCAGCCGAACACGATGCTGACGCGCCTGTCCGGATATTCCTTCCGGACGGATTTGAACAGGGTTTCAAAGCTCATGTAGTTATGGGCGTAGTCCACGATGACGATCTTGCCCGCGGCGTTCCAGTAGACCTCCATCCTGCCGCTGACCTTGGCAGCCCATAAGCCGGCAGCGACGTGCTGCGGCGGAACCCCGAGGCAGCTTGCGGCGGACATGGCGGCAAGCGCGTTTTCCACATTGAAAAGCCCGGTCATGGAGATGGCATATTCGCCGTCTAAGCCGCCGCCGCGCACGCGGAACCGGATGCCCTCCTCCGAAGAACGGATGTCGCAGGCAAAAATATCAGCCGCGTCGGAAAGCCCGAAAGTGACCAGCCCGGAACTGGCTCCCGCCGCCCGCAGGATCCGCTCCGTCCCGTCGCTCTCCAGATTGACGCAGGCCGTCCGGCATTGCGGGAAAATCCGCAGTTTCGACGAAAAATAATCCTCGTAGTCGCTGTGTTCGATGGCGCTGATATGATCCTCGCCGATGTTCAGGAAACAGGCGGCCTCAAAGACCATCCCGCGTGTGCGTTCATATTTCAGCGCCTGGCTGGACACCTCCATGCACAGATATTCCATGCCGCTGTCCACGGCATTTTTGAAATGCCTGTGCAGCTCCAAGGTTTCCGGCGTGGTCAGGTGCGATTCTTCGCGAATGACGCCGTCGTCGTTGTCAATGCCGGAAAGAATGGCACAGGGTTTTTTCCCTTGCGCCGCAAGCCAGTCGTCCAGAATGAATTTCACATAATAGGCGGTGCTTGACTTGCCTTTCGTTCCTGTTATTCCTATTATTTTTAATTTTTTCCATATGTCGCCGTAAAAGTAATTCGCAAGCGCTGCCAAGGCGGCGCGCATGTCCTTTACAAGGAAAACGGCGGGGCTCTGCCCGTCCGCCCGGCGGAAATCCGCCGCGTCCGCGCCGTCATAGGCCGTCTCGCTCACATAGCCCGCCGCGCCGCGCCCCAGCGCCTCCTTCAGGTATTCCGCCGAAAAATGCGCCCCTTTGCAGATGAACAGCGTACCCGGCCTGGCCTCCCGCGAATCGTAGGACAGCCCCGTTATCCGTTCTTCGGCCGCGCCCTCCGGCAACTCCGACTTCAGCAGAAATCCTTCCCGGCGCAGAAGCGCCTCATATTCGGAAAGCGCATGGAAATTCAGGTTCATGTCCACCTCCTTGGTCTGTAGCCACTCCGTCATTGCGAGCGGCGCGAAGCAATGACAGGAAGAAATGCCAGCCAGCGGGCGGGCATTTCCCGGAAGCGGGCTTGCGGGCATTCCAGCGGAGTGAGCGTAAGCGAATGTAGCGCCCGCACAAGCGACAGCGACCCGCTGTAGGGTAATGCCCGCCCGCTGGCGTCAACGCACCTCGCTACCGATACTCTTTCCCGGCAAAAGCAATGGTTTTTTTCGCCAGCGACAACATGGCGTCTAAATAAAATTCCGGCAGTTCAAACCGTTCTTTGAACACGGACAGTTCCGTGCAGGCTAAGATCGCCCCGTCGCAGCCCGCCTCTTCCAGTTCGCGTTCAATGCCGGTAAAATCGGCGAAATCAATGACGCCCCCGCTTTTGACGCCGTCATAGATGAGCTTCATGACCAAGCGCTGGTTTTTCACCGAAGGCACATAGGACGTCAAGCCCGTTTTTTCGACCTCCCGCTGGTAAATCCCCGATTCCACCGTGCCGTCAGTGGCCAGAATCGCGATTTTCGCGCTTTGCCCGTCAAAACGCGAGGCGCTTTCCCGCGCGGCCTCCCGGATCATGTGGAGCAGCGGCACGCCGATGCCCGCCTGAATCTCATCCGCCAGCGTATAAGAGGTGTTGCAGGTGATCACGATCCCGTCCGCCCCGCAGCTTTCCAGGGTTCTGGCGTCTTCGATCAGTTTTTCAAGCAGTTCCTGCCGCCTGCCCTCCCGCAGCGCCCGCGTGCGGTCCGGCATGCTGGCGTGGTTCAGCAGGATCATGTCGATGTGCTGCTGGTCGTTGCAGGCCGCCGTGTGTTCGATGACCATCTGATAAAAAAGCAGGGTCGCGGCGGGACCCATGCCGCCTATCACGCCGATTTTTTTCGTTTCGTCTCCCGCCAATTCACTCGTGCCTCTTCCCGTAGTATTTTCTGAATTTATAGAAATGCCCCAGCAGGTTTTTCCGCAGACGGATTCCCCGCCCGAATCCCCCGTCCCCTTGATAGATCAAGGGATTGACGCAGCGTCCCTCGCGTATGAGGCGGCGCATCTCCGCCTTGTAAGCGGGCGGCGCCACATAGCCGAACGCCACCGATTTCGGCACCACCATCCAGAGCGAACGCGCGGTGACGGATTTGGGCTGCAGATCCCGCCCGTAAACCAGATCTTCCACCAAGTAACGGGCGATGTTCTCCCCGGCGCCGGTGACGTAGTAATTGCTCCGCCCCTGCCGGGCGTTGAGTTCAAAGACCTTGCAGGCGCCGTCCCGGCGGTCGTATTTGAAATCAAAATTGGAAAACCCCGTGTAATGAAGATCCTCCAGAAATCCTTTGAATCGGGTTTCCAGGGTTTCGTCGCGCTCCGTGAGGATCACCGCGTGGTTCCCCGCGCCGTGCGGCGTATGTTCCTCCAGCAGAACATGCCCCATGCAGCTGAGCCTGACCCGCCCGTTCCGGTCCGAATAATTCGTCAGGACGCGCATGAACGTGTCGTCCCCCGGTATGAAATTCTGGATGATGACGGAATCCGCATAGCCCGAAGCGTATATCCGCGCGAGGATCGCGTCGGTTTCGTCCCGCGTCGCGGCCTTGAACACCTTGTTCTGCTCCGGGAAAGGATGGTTCCAATAAAGCACGCCGTTGGACGGTTTGATGATGAACGGCCCCCCGAAAGGCAGGTCGTATGCGTACCCCGTATCTGGCTTATGCACAAAGGTTTCCGGGAAATCCAAGCCCTTTTCTCGGCAGAGGGCATAGAATTTCTCTTTATGCGTCAGGCGGCTGATCAGGTCGATGTCCGCGTAAGGCGCGATGACATTTTGGTAAAAACTGCCTTTGTTCGCGCTGATCTGGCGCACATAGGCGTCCCCGCAGCCGAGCAGAAGGACTTTCCTGTCGCTGTGCGACCGCGCGAAATCGTTTACCAACTGAAGCAGGACCTCCTGTTTGTCCGCGTCCCCCTCGCAGGTATAATCGATGATCCGGCTTTCCGCGCAAGGGCCGGATGCCGCTTTCCCGAAGGCCTTTGACCGGATGCCGTACTGTTCGTGAAAAGCCCGCGCCACGCTGTACACGTTGATGTCCGAAGCGAAAAGCAGAGGAATGAAATCCGGGTTTTCTATCTGCTTCACAGGCGGTAATCCTCTTCTTCTGTTTTCGTTTCTTCTGCTCTTGTTTCTTCTGCTCTTGTTTCTTCTTCACCCGTTTCTTCTGTTCTTGCTTCTTCCGTTCTTATTTCTTCTGGTCTTATTTCTTCTGGTCTCGATTCTTCTATCGTATAACTGCCCAAGATCTGATCCGGGCGCCGCCGGCCCGTCAGGAATTCATAAAAGACCGCCGTTGAGGTCATAAAATAGACGCCTATGGGCGCCCAGATGGGGCAGCGCAGGATGGCTATGAGCAGCGCGGGGACAAATCTGTTCGCGTCCGCGAACAAAACGGAAATTCCATAGGAAACCAGCGAAAATACCACCCCAGTCAACAGAAGCCATCCGATAAATGAGATTCCCAGACAGAAAAGCTTGCCCTTATTCCCCACCATCATGCGGCGGCTTGTTTTCAATGCCTGGTTCAGGCCCATGTTCGGATTGTCCGACAACAGGAAAAATGCCTGCGCGTAAGCGAACGCGGCGATGATCCCCGGTACGATGACCAGCAGGGTCCACAAAAACACGAACAGCAGCATGAGAAGATACAGCCCCAGCGCCCTGCCGAAGTTATTGAAGCCCGACATGACAATGCTTGCGTCCGTTTCCCGCCCCCGGATTGTCTCAAGCGCGTACAGCGTGATGCCAAGAATCAGCGGTCCCCCGATGATCAGGGGGTAAATGTCGATGATGCCCGCGCCCGGCGCCGTCGCTTGGGCAATGGCGCCGAAATCGAAAGTCTTGCTAAAGGACGAATAGATGCCGGAATAGCCGTCGAATATTCCATACAGAAGTGCATAGGGTACGTTAAGCAGCGCCAAGAAAAGCGTATACACGGTGATCGCCTGTTTCCACCGTCCTCGCAGCGCGTCCCGCGCGGCTTGCCGCACCTGGCGCGCCGGCTCCGTGACGAAGATGTGTTGTTCCATTGTGCAGTTCCCCTTTCTGTTTCACGATATTACTTCAACCTATAGGTATTATACTGTATTTTATGCAATAACACAACGAAAAACGAAAAAACCGCCCCTGCTTGCCGCAGGAGCGGTTTTACGTCCGTCATTGCGAGGAGCGCAAGCGACGAAGCAATCCACATGCCGCCGGATTGCCCTTCGCCGTTGCGCACCTACATTCGTCGATGCGTACCTGCTCCATCCGTTTACAACAAATTCTTGAAAATCTGCCGCAGCTCTTCCGTGTCCAGCGCCACGTAATTGTTCACTAACAGACGCTGCTGGTTGTCCACCGTGGATTTCGTGAACTCGTCGATCTGCGCCTCCGTCATGCCGTACTCCCGGAGCGGTTTCTTGGCGATCAGCTTGTTCAGGAAGGTTTCCAGCGCGCCGTACACGTCGGCCTTTGCGTCCACGCCGATGATGTTGGCAAAGATCTTGGTAAGCGAATCGATTTTTCCGGCAGGGTTCTTGCGGACGTACAGCTTCAGCACTTCCGTAAAGAACTGGTAATTCGCCTCCCCGTGCGCCACATGGAACGCCCCGCCTATGGAATAGGAAAGCGCGTGGACGGCGGCGCAGCCCGCGTTGCCAAAGGCGATGCCCGCGTAATTGGAAGCCAGGACAAAGTCTTTCATATGGGCGAATCTCTCTTCCTCGCCCTTGTCCACGATTTGGCGGTAGCCCCGCATGATCATCTCGATGGCGTGGATGGAATAGATCTCCGTGAACGGGGACGCCTTCGGCGACAGGTAGGATTCCACCGCGTGGATCAGCGCGTCCACCGAACTTGTGATGAAAAATTTGTAGGGCAGGCCGTTCATGGTTTCGGGGATCAGCACGGCCATGTCCGCATAGGTTTCTTCCACCGCGATCCCTTTTTTGACATGCAGGGATTTCAGCTCCGCGATGGCCACGTTGGTCACTTCGCTGCCCGTACCGCAGGTGGTAGGTATGATGATCAGTTCCTTCACTTTTTTCGGCGGCACGGCTCCCGTGAACAGATCCACGGATTTTACCGGCACGTCCAAGGCCAGCACCTTGCAGATATCGACGATGGTTCCCCCGCCCAGCGCGATGATCCGCTTGTAACTGTATTTCTTCGCTTCCGCCGCGATGGCGTCTATCATTTCATCGGTCGGTTCCCCGGAGCCGTATTTTTCCTGATAGACCACGTTTGTCTGAACGGCAAGCGGCGCGACGTAGGGCGTGTAGATCCACTCGTTGGTCACGAGCAGATCGTCCGGGCCGATCTTGAATTCGTCATGGAAATCTTTTACTTTATCGAAATAATAAATCTTGGGTACAACCCGCAATGCTAACATGCTCATTAACCTCCTCAATACCGGTCGTTAAACCGTTTTTCAAATTCTTCTACCAGCCCGTCCTTCGCATCCGGATGCGAAATCTGGATGAGGTTCCGGGCGCGCTGCCGCAGGGACTGCCCTTTCATGGGCGCGATGCCGTACTCCGTCACCACGTAGTCGATGTCGTTGCGCGAAGTCGTAATCGGCGCGCCGTGGTCTAAGAACGGGACGATCTTGGATATTTTTGTCCCGTCTTTTTTAACGGTCACGGACGGCATGGCGATGATGGCCTTTCCGCCTTCGCTCATCGAGACGCCGCGGATGAAGTCCACCTGGCCGCCGACGCCGCTGAACTGGCGCAGGCCCATGGCCTCCGCGTTCACCTGCCCCTGCAGGTCCACCTGGATCGCGGAATTGATGGATATCATCTTGTACTGCTGGCTTATGATGATGGGATGGTTGACGTAATCTACGGGCTTCACCTCAATCGCCGGGTTTTTATGGACAAAATCGTAAAGTTTCCGCGTGCCCATCAGGAACGTGACTGTCATGCGCCCCTGGTTCATGGATTTCATTTTGTTTGTTATGACGCCGGATTCATACAGCGCAAGCGTCCCGTCAGCGATCATCTCCGAATGGACGCCGAGGTCTTTCTTGTTCTTCAGAAAGAGCATGACCGCATCGGGGATGCCGCCGATGCCGAGCTGCAGCGTGGAACCGTCTTCCACAAGGGAAGCGCAGTGTTCCCCGATGGCTTTCTCCACGTCGCCGATTTCAGGCGGCGGAACCTCAAACAAAGGCGTGTTCGCCTCGACGATGTGGTCGAGTTCCGAGACATGCACGCAGCCTTCCCCATAGGTCCAGGGAACCTGGTCGTTGACCTGCGCGATGACTGTCCGCGCTGTTTTCGTGCCCTGCAGCGTGTAATCCACCGAGGTGCCGAGGTTGCAGTAGCCGTATGCGTCCGGGGGCGTGACCTGGCACAGGAGCACGTCCAAGGTCAGCTTTTTTTCGCGGAGAAGCTTGGGAACCTCATGGAAGAACGCGGGCGAAAAATCCGCCCTGCCCTCCGCCAGGGCGGCCCTGATGTTGGCGCTGGCGAACATGGGGTTTACCCGAAAGTGCTTTTCCATCCCGGGGGCGGCGTAACCGCCTTTGCCCAAGCTCACCATGTGCCGGATCTCTATGTTTTCATATCGGTCCGCGTTCGCGACCATGGCGTCCGTCAGCGCCGCCGGTTCGCCCACGCAATGCCCCATAAGCACGGTGTCCCCGCTGTGGATGTTTTTTACGGCTTCGTCGGCCGTGCAGAGTTTGCTCTTATAGATTTCTTTCCAATCCAATCGCTTGCCCTCCTCGTTTCCTGTTTCGAATATTATGTTCACCTAATTTTTATATGTCCGCCCGTCTGCGTATCTCCCGGACGGCATCGCTGACCTGTTCTTCTTCCCATACCGTCACTGTCCCCCGCGCCGCTTCGTATCC
>JAITOE010000007.1 GCA_031290135.1 Eubacteriales Family XIII. Incertae Sedis bacterium | reverse complement strand
GGCGTATTTCGGGCCCACGGCCTGGAGCGAGAAACCGCCGCCGGACGAAAGGCTGCCGGTGTCTAAGATGGCGGGCCGGGCCGCCAGCACGATTTCGGGCGTGAGCGGACCGCCGAAAGAGGAAACGGCCGCCACCGAGACGATCAGGCTCAAAATGCCGCAGACCAGAAATTGGACGCAGGAAAGCCGGACGGCCCCCACCCGCGTCACAAAATGATCGATGACGAGGATGTGCAGCGCCCAGAAGCCGGCGCCGCTGAACACGATCAGGTCGCCCAGGGCGATGTCAAGGTTTTCCGTCAGGCACAGGCAGTAGAGGCCGAAAGCGGCCAGCAGCACCCCGGCCCAGGTGTTCCAGTGGGTCTTGTGCTTTAAAAATATGCCGAGAATGGGTACGAGAACGATATAAAGCGCGGTGATGAAGCCCGCTTTTGACGCGGTGGTGAAAACGAGCCCCACCTGTTGAAAAGAGGAACCTGCGAACAGAATCGCGCCGCAGGCGCCGCCGCCTTTCAGCAAGGTTTTCGTCTCTTCCGTCAGAAACGCGGGTTTCACGGGAACGCCGGCGGCGGAACCCGGATCACGCAGGGGAACCGTCCCCTTGTGTCCTTTGGCGGCGCGTGTTCTCAGGCCGCTGAAATACAGGAACAAGATCAGGGTCAGCGCCCCCAGCAGCGACCGGACCCCATTGAAAAAAAACGGACCGATGTAGTCCATGCTGGAACGCTGCGCAACGAAAGCAAGCCCCCAGATCATGGCGGTCAAGGTTAAAAGAACCGTGGATTTAATTGTGTTGTTCATACTTGGTCAGCCCCCTATGAAACCATTATAGCAGAGGCGGCAGGGAGAAAACAAGAGCGAAATCGGCAATTTATTCCGCTTGAAATTTTACCCTGCCTGCGGTATGATGGAAGCATGAAAAACATATTGATCACCGCAGGCGGGACAAGCGAGAGGATAGACAATGTCCGCAGCGTCACAAACATGTCCACCGGAAAACTGGGGCGCTGCATCGCGGAGGATTTTGCGCGGCGCGGGCAGACGCGGAAAATATGGTATCTCTGCGGGAAGCAGGCGGCTTTGCCGCACACGGACAAGGCGGAAATTCTTCCGGTCGAAAGCACGGCGGATCTGGCGGACGCGGTGACGCGCCTGTGCGCGCGTGAAACGATAGACGTGGTGGTTCACGCCATGGCGGTCAGCGATTACGCGGTGCGGGCGGTGTCTTCCGCCGGCGTGATCGCCGAAGAAATAGAACGCCGTGTTTTGCAGGAAGGCGGGCCGGATACGGGACAGGATGCCGGGCGGCGGATAAGGAGCGCGGCGGCGGAAGCGATGCGGGCCGCTCCCGGCTATGCGCGGGACGGCAAGATCCCGTCGAACGTGGACGACCTGGTGATTTTCATGCAGCGGACGCCCAAAATACTTCCCCTGTTCCGCGCCCTGCTGCCGGACGCGGTCCTGGTAGGCTTCAAGCTTCTGGACGGCGCGGCGGAGGGAGAGCTTATAGACGTCGCTTTTCGGCTTTTACAGCAAAACGGCTGCGATTTTGTGCTGGCGAACGACCTGAAAGAAATAAGCGGCGACAGGCATGCCGGCTATCTGCTTCGCCGTGACAAAAGCCACACGGCCTTTACAAGCAAAGAGGAGATCGCGCGGGGGATCGCGGATCAGACGCTTGCGGAACGGGAGCGGGGGAAATGAAAAACATATTGCTTGGAATTACGGGCAGCATCGCGGCCTATAAGGCGGCGGATCTCGCGAACCGGCTGACGAAGGCGGGACACTCCGTCCATGTGGTCATGACCCGCGCCGCCGCGGAATTCATCACGCCGCTGACGCTGCAGACGCTTACGAAGCACAAGGTATATACGGACATGTTCGAGCCGGTCGCCTATGAGGACGTGCGGCATATCTCCCTGGCGAAGCAGGCGGATCTGTGCCTGATCGCGCCCGCGACGGCAAACATCATCGGCAAGATCGCGGCCGGCGTCGCGGACGACATGCTCTCGACGGTGGTCATGGCGGTCAAGGCCCCGGTGCTCATCTGCCCCGCGATGAACGCCGCCATGTACGAAAATCCCGTCACGCAGGCCAACATAAAACGCCTGTCGGGATTCGGCTACCATTTTGTCGAACCCAAAGAAGCCCTCTTAGCCTGCGGGGACATGGGCAAAGGCGCCCTGGCGGACCTTGCGGACATCCTGGCCGCGGTGAATGAATTGCTGGAAGCGTAGCGTGACAGTATAGTGGACGCGATCTTGACTTTTCCCCTGTGATTCGATATTATGGTAACAAGAGGTATGTTCGTTCACACAAGGGGCAATTGCGAAAAAACGAGGTAAACAAATGGAACGGGATTTAATTGCGGTTGAATACAAAGATTCGGAAACAAAAAGGAACACCACGGTCATCGGCGTGGTCGGCATCACGCTGTTGGACGACGGATTGCTGCTGACGACGGAAGACGCCGAAAAGAGCGTGAAGCTGGCGGAGGATCCCATCCGCAGGCGGGAGCTGAAAATGCACGTCTACTATCCGAACGCGGACGATCTGCGGGAGCTGCTGGGAAACGCGGGCATGTTCGAACACGGCCCGAACATCATCGACGGGCGTTCAGACGCGCCCCTATAGGCGCGCCAGCAAAGCTTCCGCTTCGTCCAGATCCTCTTCGCCGAACACGGTGAAGCCCGCATCGCGGAGATACGCCGCGGCCATCCCCTGGCCGGGCGTTTTTGTGCCGGTGAACGTGCCGTCGTAGATGAACTTGCTCCCGCAGGAGGGGCTGTCCTGCTTCATGACGGCAAAAACAACATCATGTTCTTTCGCCAGCCGGAGCGCCGCTTGCGCCCCGGCCGTGTATTCTTTCGTGACGTCCTTGCCCGCGCATGTAAGCACCCGTTCGCCGGCGCGCTGCGCAGCCGGGCGCGGGACGGGCAGCCCGCCGGACACCTCGGGGCAGACGGGGATCAGGCGGCCTTCTTCTTTCCACCGTAGAAATCTCGGGTCGGACAAACTTGCGTCGCGGCCGTCGTAGCGCACGGCGCGCCCGCCGTACAGACATTCGCTCACCAATATTTTTCTTTTCGCCATAGTAAGCTCCTATCGGGTCGTTACTATTATGAATCTCAGGTATGAACGGCATCGCTGCGCTCTTTGTCGTTGCGAGGAGCGAAGCGACGAAGCAATCCACATGCCGCTGGATTGCTTCGCGTTGCTCGCAATGACGGAGGGAGTATGCCCGTCCCCCGGCGGCGATCCTATGTACCTAAGATTCATAACAATAACATCGGGCTTCTTTTTCATCAGGATTTCTCATTTCTTTTCTTCGTTTCATTATAGCAGAACCGGCGCCAACCTTCAAGTGAAACACAGATTGTCGGTCTTGTCGGGGGGTAAATTGTACCATTTATTTTCATATACATCAAATAAATGGCAAATTTGCATATTTATATTTACAGGATTACAAATACATGCTAATATATACAAAAATATGTCAATTTTGAAAAAATGTGAATTATTTCGCCAGGAGTCATGCATGAGAAGAAAAATCGACAAGGAGGCTTTAAAGATCGAAATACCGGTACAGGATCGCCTTAAACCGGATTCTATTGACGGCCTCGTTTTTGAAATGACGGATGAGATAGGAGTCGCCGCGATGAGCGAAGACGCAAAGCGGCCCCACAGGCATCTGTTCTACGAGATCCTGTTCGTGAAAGAATCCGACGGGTGCCACGTCCTGGATTACACGGCCCACGAAAAAATTTCCAACGAGGTGTTTCTGATCTGCCCCGGCCAGGTGCATTACTGGGAGGATGTGACGGACATCAAAGGGACGCAGATTGATTTCAACGAAGATTTTCTGCTCGACACGACGTTCAGCATAAAAGCCGTATGGGAGCTGAACCTTTTCCGGGAGATGGGCGGGATCGGCGTGATTCTGACGCCTTCGGAGATGCGTCAGATGGAGGAACTGATCCGGATGATGAACAGGGAATACCGGGACAAGGAAGCGGAATACGCGTCGGTTGTGCACGCGTACCTGAACATTTTCCTGATCTGGCTTTTCCGCAGTTACCAGCAGAAGTACATGAGCAACCTGCCGGATCAGAGATATTCGACCCTGTATGAAAATTTCCAGAAGCTCGTGTATGAGCATATAGAGGAACGGCAGTCCGTCCGCTACTTCGCCGACAGGCTGGATGTCTCCATAGGCTGTCTGAACGAGCAGATCCGGCGGCAGACGGGTCTCGCTCCCGGCGAATTCATCAAAAAGGTGGAGATCGCGGAGATGAAGCGCCTGATCGCGAACACCGACATGAGCATGGGCGAAATCGCGAAATCGATGGGCTTTTCCGACGGGTCTTATTTTTGCAGGATGTTCAAGAATGAAATCGGGATATCCCCGATGAAGTTCAGGCAGGCTTGCGCGCACAGGAACAGCGCACGCTTTAAAAAAAGGCGGCGCGCGGCGAAAGCCGTGAAAGATGACGGGGCGGAAATCCCCAGAATCTGAGATCGCTGAAATTCCCGTGCGTCCTGTATTGACGCAGCACAAATTACATACTATAATAAAGAAAACAAAGAAAACAAAAGAAACGTTGCACACCCAAGCCCGGCTGCGGACAGCCGGCGGGACAACGCTTCTTTTCGTTTGCTGCAAAACGCCGGAGGGGGCATGCTGGATCAATTTTCGAGGACAACCCTGCAATTGGGCAGGGAAAACATGGACCGGATTTACGCGGCGAAGACGGCGGTTTTCGGCGTGGGCGGCGTGGGCGGCTATTGCGTGGAAGCCCTGGCGCGCACCGGCGTCGGCGCCATCGACCTCTTTGACGACGACCGCATCTGCCTGACAAACCTGAACCGTCAGATCATCGCCACGCGGAAAACCGTAGGCCGCTATAAAGTGGACGTCATGAAAGAACGCATCCTGGAGATCAACCCGGAAGCCGAAGTCGGCGCAAACCGGATTTTTTACGGAACGGACACGGCGGACGGGATCGACCTGTCGCGGTATGACTATGTCATCGACGCAGTGGACACCATGACCGCAAAACTGGAACTGGTCTGCAGGTCGGAGTCTTTTGGCGTCCCGGTCATCAGCTCCATGGGGGCGGCAAACAAGCTGGATGCCGCGGCCTTTGAGGTGGCGGACATATACAAGACGTCGATGTGCCCCATGGCGCGCATCATGCGCAAAGAACTGCGCATCCGGGGCATAAAATCCCTGAAAGTGGTATACTCCAAAGAACCGGCGATGCGTCCTTTGGACGACATGGCGGCAAGCTGCCGCAATCACTGCATCTGTCCGCCGGACACGGCCAGAACCTGTCTGCAGCGCCGTCAGGTTCCGGCCAGCAACGCTTTTGTCCCTGCCGTCGCGGGACTGATCATGGCGGGGGAAGTCATCCGGGACCTGATCGGCGAGATCCCAGCGGAACAGGGAGGGCGGCCCGGAAGCGCCGGCAAGACGGAAAGGGGGCAACAATGAGGGAACTCTACAAAAATCTTTTGGAAGCGCTTCAAAACGGTGAATCTGCCGCCGTCGTTTCTTCCTGCGGAAAAAACGGGATTACAAGAATGCTGCTGCGTGAAACGGACCCGGACGACCGCAAGGCACAGATCATGCGTCTGTACGTCGGCGGGGCGGCCGAAAGGACGGAAGGGCCGCTTTCCTTTGCGCAGACAGAGGACGGCGTCTCTTTGGTGGAATATTACGCGCCGCGCCCCAGGCTGCTGATCTTCGGCGGCGGCCATATCGCGCTCTCCTTGTCTGCCATGGGCGCCATGCTGGATTTTCAGGTGGTCGTTTTTGACGACAGGCCGGTTTTCGCAAACGACGAACGCTTTCCGTCCGCGCATGCCGTCATCTGCGACAGCTTCGCCAACGTGATGGATCGGCTGCAGATCCGGAAGAACGATTATGTGGTGATCGTGACGCGGGGACACCAGCATGATACCTTGTGCCTGCAAGGGGTGCTGCGCGGGACGCTCCCGGATTACATGGGGATGATCGGATCGAAGCGGCGCGTGGGCATCGTGCGGAAACAGCTTGCGGAAGAGGGCTTCCCGCCGGAGGATATCGCACGGCTCTATTCGCCGATAGGGCTGCGCATAGGCGCGGCCACGCCGCAGGAAATTTCCGTGTCGATCATGGCGGAAATCGTGTCGCACAAACGGCAGGGGCAGGCGGGCGCGGAAAACGGCGCTCCGGCCTGGAAGCAAAACCGCGCCGTGTCGGATCTGGAACTGGCGGAATGGCTTGCGGACGACGGCAATGAGGCCGAGGCGCTTGTCACGGTCGTCGCGACGAAAGGCTCCGCGCCCAGGGAAGCGGGCGCCAAAATGGCGGTCGGCTACGACGGGATCGCGAAAGGAACCATCGGCGGCGGATGCGCGGAAGCGGGGATCATGCAGGATGCCCGCGCGGTGATCCGGAACGGCGGCTATTGCGTGAAAACCATCGACCTGACGGACGACGAAGCGACGGAAGAGGGGATGGTCTGCGGCGGGACGATGACGGTTTTCATTGAAAAGCTCGCATAGCTGTCACTTGGCTGGGCGAACACACGAGGATACATGGACAAAAAAGCGATGATCGCCATGAGCGGCGGCGTGGACAGCTCGGTCGCCGCCCTGCTGACAATGGAAGAGGGGATAGCCTGCGTGGGGGTCACGCTGAAGCTGTTTCAGAACGACGACGTAGGCGTCAGCCGCACGGAACGGTGCTGCTCCCTCGCGGACGCAGAAGACGCGCGGCGCGTGGCCGCGGCGCTGGGGATGCCGCATTACGTGTTTGATTTCAGCGAAGATTTCAGGGAAGACGTCATCGGCCGTTTCGTAAAGGAATACATGGAAGGGCGCACACCCAACCCCTGCATAGACTGCAACCGGCATATCAAGTTTCAGCGCCTGCTGCAGCGCATGCGGGACATGGGCTTTGACTATATCGTGACGGGGCATTATGCCCGCGTTGCCCTCGATGCGGGCAGCGGGCGCTATCTGCTGAAAACGGCGGCGGATCCCGCCAAAGACCAGAGCTACGTGCTCTACGCCATGACGCAGCAGCAGCTTGCCCACACCCGTTTTCCGCTGGGCGGCCTCAGAAAAGCGGAGGTCAGGGAGCTGGCCGCCGCAAAAGGCTTCGGAAACGCAAAAAAACGGGACAGCCAGGACATCTGTTTCGTGTTAGACGGGAAATACGGGGATTTTATCGAGCAATATACGGGGAAACAGTTTCCGGCGGGCGACTTCGTGAACGAGGAAGGGAGGATCCTGGGACGGCACAGGGGACTGATCCGCTATACCGTGGGACAGCGCAGGGGTCTGGGCCTGGCGCTGCCGGCGCCGCTGTATGTGCGGGAAAAGCGCCTTTCTGACAACGCGGTCGTACTTTGCCCGGACCGGGCGCTTTATACCTGCGGCGTGGAAGCGCACGAGATCAACCTGATTGCCGCGGACCGGATAGACCGGCCGCTGCGGGTGACGGCGAAGATACGCTACAGCCAGGGCGCGAAGCCGGCGACTGCGGTGCAGACGGACGAAGACCGGCTGCGCGTGGATTTCGACGAACCGCAGCGCGCCGTCACGGGCGGGCAGGCCGTCGTCCTGTACGACGGGGACGTCGTGGTGGGCGGGGGAACGATTCTGTGAGGCCGGGGAGATCACGCGGAATGAAATCACCCAGCCGGGGGGCGGGCGTCACCCAGATACAAACGCGCCTTTGAGCTGCGCGAGCGCCTGCTGCAGCAGGCTTCGGGGGCAGGCGATGTTGATCCGCTGAAAGCCGGCGCCCTCTTCCCCGAACATGACGCCGCCGTCGAGCCACAGCCCGGCCTTCTTCACAACCCAGTCGTCAAGCTCCCCGGCGGATAATCCAAGCGCCCGGCAGTCCAGCCATGCCAGATACGTGCCTTCCGGTTCAATCAGCTTGATGCCGGGCAGCTGTTCTTTTATATAGCCCCGCAAAAAATTCAGGTTTCCCAGAAGATACGCGCGCAGGGCGTCCAACCATTCCCCGCCGTCCGCATAGGCGCTGCGGCAGGCGGCGAGCCCGAAAACATTCATCTCGTCATACCCGGTTTTGTGGATTTCCTGCTTGAAGCGCTGCCGCAGGTTCCGGTTCGGAATCAAAATGTTCGATATCTGGAGCCCCGGCATGTTGAACGTCTTGCTGGGCGCCGTGCAGGTCAGGGAGATGTCCGCAAACGCCGGTGAAATGCCGGCAAAAACCGTGTGCCTGTGTCCCGGAAAAACAAAATCGCAGTGAATCTCGTCAGAAACGACGACGACGCCGTGCTTCAGGCAGATTTCGCCAGTTCGCTTCAGCTCTTCTTCCGTCCAGACGCGCCCCACCGGGTTGTGCGGGCTGCAAAAAATGAAAAGCCCCACGTGGTTTTCCACGATTTTTCGCTCAAAATCTTCAAAATCGATCAAATACTTCCCGTCTTCCAGCACGAGGGGGCTGTTGATGATTTTGCGGCCGTTGGCCCTTATGCTGCTTGAAAACGGGTAATAGACGGGGCGCTGGATCAGCACGCCGTCCCCTTCGCCGGAAAAAGCCCGGACAGCCGTCGAGATGGCGAAAACGACGCCCGGTGACTGGACGATCCATTCACGTTCGGTTTCATACCGGAAATGACGGGAAAACCAGGCCTGCAAGGCGGCGTAATAGGGTTCTTTCGCCATGGAATAGCCGAATATGCCGTGGGCGGCGACCTCTTTCAAGGCCTCGACGACGGGGGGCGGCGTCCTGAAATCCATGTCCGCCACCCAAAGGGGCAAAAGGCCGTCGGGCATGCCGCGCTCCTCCGCGCAGTCATATTTCAGGGAATTGCTGCCTCTTCGCTCAATGATTTCATCAAAATCATATTTCATCTTTTTACTCCTGTCATTCCATCGCCTGGGCCAGATCCCCGATCAGGTCGTCTATATGTTCAATCCCCACGGACAGCCGCAAAAGCCGGTCGGTGATGCCACGTTCCAGCCGCTGTTCCTCCGGGACGTCCGCGTGTGTCTGGAGCAGCGGGTAGGTGATGAGGCTTTCCACCCCGCCGAGGCTCTCCGCGTACAGGATCAGCTTTACGTTTTCCAGGATATGGCAGGCGGTCTCCGGGCTGTCTACCGCAAAAGAGATCATCGAGCCGAAGCCCGAAGCCTGCTTCCTGGAGATTTGGATGGACGGGTGGGTTTCAAGACCCACGTAATGGACGGCGGTCACCTTGTTTTGCGCAAGGAGCCAGTGCGCCAGGCGCTGCGCGTTCTGCTGGGCGCGTTCCATGCGAAGCGCGAGGGTTTTGATGCCCCGGATCAGCAAAAACGAATCGAAGGGCGACAGGCAGGCGCCGGTGGTCTTGTGGAGAAAGCGAAGCCGCTCCGTCAGGGCGTCGTCCGCCGGGACGAGAAAGCCCGCCATCGTGTCGTTATGGCCGCCCAGATATTTTGTGCCGCTGTGTGTCACGATGTCCGCCCCCAGTTCAATGGGGCGGCAATAATAGGGCGTCAGGAAGGTGTTGTCGGTGATGAGCAGGATGTCCCGCCCGCCGATAAGCGACTTGACGGCGGCGATGTCCGTCACGCGCATCATGGGGTTGCTGGGGGTTTCCACGTAGACCGCCTTGGTCAGCGGCGTGAGCGCGGCCTGGACGGCCGAAAGGTCGCAGGTGTCCACGTAACGGATATCCAAGCCGTTTTTCGAGGAGATGCGGTCAAAGAGCCGTATGGTGCCGCCATAGAGATCATCGGACGCAAGGATCTGGTCGCCCGGCGAAAAAAGCTCCATGAGCGTGGCGATGGCCGCCATGCCGCTGGAAAAAGCCAGCGCGCCCGCGCCGCCCTCCAGCTGCGCCATGATCCGTTCCAGATGCTCGCGCGTGGGGTTTTGCTGCCGCGTATAGTCGTAGCCCGTGCTTTGGGCGACGCCGGGGTGGGCGAAGGTGGAGGTCTGGTAAATGGGGGCGCAAACCGCCCCCGTGCCATGGGTGCGGTCTTTCACGCCATGGATGCAGGCCGTATCTAATTTCATGCTGTGTATTCCTTTAAAGATTCATCATAAAAGCTTGCTGCGTCTTCTGCTTCTCCGAATAGTCCAGGAGATCCTGCACCGTGACCTGGCGCAGGGCTTCCTGCAGGCCGGTGTTCAGGGGGGCGAACACTAAGGTCTGCAGGGCGATCTCGATGTCGGGGGCGCTTTCGCCGACGGTGTTTTCTGTCTGCTCCGTGAGGCCGGCTTCCAATGTGGCGAGCAGATCCCAGACCGTGATCTTTGAAGGGGCGCGCGAAAGCTGGTAGCCGCCGCGGGGGCCTTTGACGGACAGCAGCAAGCCCTCTTTCTTCAGCTGGGAGAACACCTGCTCCAGATAGATTTTGGAAATGCCCAGTTCGTCGGAAATGCTGCTGACGGTCACGTTTTCCCTGCTTTGCGCCCTTTGGGCGATCACGGTCACGGCCGCCAGGGCGTATCTGCCTTTTACTGAAATTCTCATATTATATCCTTTCGTTGCGTTGCTGTCGCCGTGTTTTCGATACATTCTTACAATACAATAATATGGCGCAAAAGTCAACAAGGTTATCATATAAAAATAATATGAAATGACATTTATGATATTTTTGATTTTCTTGTGTCAAGCGTTTTTGAAAATGTCCCAAAAAAAAGATAACATAAGCGGGAGGCATCTCCAGCTGACGTCCCTATGCCCGCTCCCGGGGAAAAAGCATCTCCGTGACGTAAAACCGGCA
>JAITOE010000193.1 GCA_031290135.1 Eubacteriales Family XIII. Incertae Sedis bacterium | reverse complement strand
CGTCATATCCTCCGTCATTGCGAGCGAAGCGAAGCAATCCAGTGCGCAGTATGGATTGCTTCGTCGCTTCGCTCCTCGCAACGACAAAGGACGTAGCGGTGTCCCGTAGCGACGGTTCTACATACCTAAGTTTCATAACAGTAACCGAATAAAAAACGCAAAAGGAGAATCCCCATGTTGAAAAACCCCGCTGAACCCCTAACCCGGTTTCTGAAACAAACCGCGTGCGCCCTGCTGTCCGCCGCCCTGATCCTCTGCGCCGCCCCGCCGCTCCCGGCCTCCGCCGCGGACGCGAACGACGGCGTGACCTCCCTGCTGTCCGCCATCGGCGTCCTGACACCGGACGACAGCGGCAGTTTCAACTTGGAAAAATCCGTCACCCGCGCGGAATTCACGAAGATGCTCATCGCGGCGTCGCCTTGGAAAGACAGCGTTTCCGTCTCCGCGTCCTCGCTTTTCAAAGACGTCCCGGCATCCCACTGGGCCGCGCCCTACATCAAGCCGGCCGTGACAAACGCCCTGCTTTCCGGCTACAGCGACGGAACTTTCCGCCCGGACAGCCCCGTGACGGTGGAACAGGCGGCAAACAGCGCCCTGAAGCTGCTGGGCTACACGGCCGACGATTTCAGGGGTGCTTTCCCGGACGCGCAGATGAACCTGTTCCGCAGCACCGGGCTTGCCCTCGGCGTCGATGGCGTCATCGGCGCCGCCATCACGCGGGGGTCCGCGGCGCGCATCCTCTACAACCTGCTGAACACAAAACTGAAAGACGGTTCGCAGAAATACGCCGAAAGCCTCGGCTACAAGCTGAATGCCGCCGGCGAGCTGGATTACGCGGGGGTCCTGAGCGAAAACATGAACGGCCCCTACACCGCTAAGGCTTCCTGGGCCACGGATCTCGGCCTCTCCGGCTCTTCGTTCTCGGTCTACAAAAACGGGACGGCGGCGGCCACTGCCGATGTGAAGACCTTCGACATCCTGTACTGCAACGCCGCGAAGACCGTGGTCTGGGCCTATGACAAAAAAATAACGGGCGTCTACGAGCGGGCGACGCCCAGCCAGAACGACGTGACCGCCGTCGTCGTCGCCGGGAAAGAATACGCGCTGGAATCCTCCGCCGCCTTTGCCGCCCTCTCCTCCGCCGGGAGCCTGCGCCTCGGAACCACCATCACCCTGCTTCTGGGGAAGGGCGGTGGCGTCGCCGACGCGGTGGCGGCCTCTTCCTTCAGCGAAACCGTCGCCCTGTACGTCACGGAAACCGGAAGCAAAACCTATACGAACGCCAACGACCAGACATACCTATCGACCTATATCAGCGGCATTTCCGCCGGCGGGGACGTGGTGGAATACCCGGTCTCACAGACCTGGATCAAGAAAGGCGACGTGGTCAAGATCTCTTTTCCCAACGGAGCCATGAACATTTCGCGGGTTTCCGGCGGGGCGGTCAGCGGCCTGGCGGATGCCTCGCTCGGCGCCATCGGGCAGACGCAGCTCGCGCCGGACGCGCGGATTTTGGACGTGAGCGCGGGCGCTTACACCTTCGTTTCCATCCAGCGCCTTGACGGCATGACGATATCCGCCGCAAACGTCCTTTATAACGAAAGCAAGAACGGAAAGCTCACTTCCCTGGTTCTGAACGACGTCACCGGCGACAGCGGGGTCTACGGCGTCATCACCTCGGCGAAGAAGAGCGGCTCCGGCACGGACAGCGACACTTCCGACAGCATGAGCGTGAGCAGCTGGGAATACGCCTATCTCGTGGCTGGGGTGTCCCGCAGCCTGTCAAGCGGCAGCAATTTTGGCGTGACCGCCGGTCCCGCGCGGCTGTGGCTCTCCGGCGACAAGCCCGAACTCATGCAAAACCTGAAACGCGTGAGCGGCCGGATCAAAAGCATCGGCGAAAATGAAATCCTGAGCGAAAGCCCCGCAAGCGCCTGGCCTGTTTTCTCGGCCGTGGACGTGTACACCCTCCCCCTGTCCGGCCAATACGCCCAGGCGACCCTCGCGGATGCCGCAGCAGCGCTGGCAGCCGGCAAAACCGTGGACTGCTACTACAACGCCCTCCCCTCGGACGGCGGCCAAATCCGCATCATCCTGATCCGCCAGCAGTAAAGCAAAAAAGGAAACCGCCTTCATTAGAAAGCGGTTCACCCTAACTATTCGTTAGAGGACAGCCGCCACCCTAAGAGCGGCAGTCCTTCACTATGTTTATTATACCACCGTCCTTTTCGGTTACGCAAGCATTTTTTATCAAGATGCCCCCCGAAAATTTCTCCGGAAATTCCCGTGAATCCCGCCCGTCGTTGCGAGCAACGCGAAGCAATCCAGCGCGCAGTATGGATTGCTTCGGCGCTTCGCTCCTCGCAACGACAAAGGACGCAGCAATGATTTCGGCGGGGCGGCGCAATGTCGCCCTTTTTTTGTGCTATTTTCATCTATGTTTGCATAATAAAGAAATTGCTATTTTCGATAAAATGTTCTATAATTATGTTGCCATTATCCTTAAATCATCAAATCAGGAGATCATCATGACAGAGAAGAAACTTTCACAGCATATCGACCATACCTTGCTGAAGCCTTTTGCCAGCTGGGCCGACATACAAAAACTTTGCGACGAGGCCGTGGAATGGAGGACCGCCACGGTGTGCATACCCCCCTCTTATGTCCAGCGCGTCCGCGCCGCCTATGGGGAGCGGCTCCGCATCTGCACGGTCATCGGTTTTCCGAACGGATACAACGTCACCACGTCAAAATTGGTGGAAGCCCACCAGGCCGTGGCGGACGGCGCGCGCGACATTGACATGGTCATCAACATTTCCGATGTAAAAAACGGGGATTACGGCAAGGTACAGGACGAAATCCGGCAGATCCAGGAAACCATTGACGACGCCACCCTGAAAGTGATCGTGGAAACCTGCTACCTTTCGGATGCCGAAAAACGCCGTCTCTGCAAAATAGTGAGCGAAGCCAAGGCGGATTACATCAAAACCTCCACCGGTTTTGGCAGCGCCGGGGCGGATCTGGCGGACGTCAAGCTCTTCCGGGGGCTGCTGGCGCCGAACGTGAAGATCAAGGCCGCCGGGGGCATACGCACGCGGCAGGACTTCGAAGCTTTCCTGTCCGCAGGCTGCGACCGCATAGGAACCAGCGCCACCGCGGATATACTGGGCGCGCTTTAGCAAAAACGAAACGAAGCAACCCACATGTGCGCTGGATTGCTTCGCTCCGCTCGCAATGACGGGCGGTGTCCCTGTCTTTGCGAGGCGCGCAAGCGGCGAAGCAATCCACATGTGCGCTGGATTGCTTCGCTCCGCTCGCAACGACGGGCAGTGCCCGCAATGACGGGCGGTGTCCCTGTCTTTGCGAGGCGCGCAAGCGGCGAAG
>JAITOE010000190.1 GCA_031290135.1 Eubacteriales Family XIII. Incertae Sedis bacterium | reverse complement strand
CGTCATATCCTCCGTCATTGCGAGCGAAGCGAAGCAATCCAGTGCGCAGTATGGATTGCTTCGTCGCTTCGCTCCTCGCAACGACAAAGGACGTAGCGGTGTCCCGTAGCGACGGTTCTGCATACCTAAGATTCATAACAGTAACCATGCAGCCAAGGAGCACAAACATATGAAAGCAGCGATCGTCATGGGCAGCCAGTCGGATTATCCGGTGGCGGAACGCGCCGAAAAAATACTCAAAGCGTTCAACATAGAATTCGAAACCCGCATCATTTCCGCGCACAGAACCCCCCGCGCCGCCGAAGCATTCGCCACCGGCGCGGAAGCGGCCGGCATCGAAGTGATCATCGCGGCAGCCGGCAAGGCGGCGCATCTGGCGGGCGTGATCGCCGCCTATACCCCCTTGCCCGTCATAGGGCTGCCGGTCAAATCCTCCACCTTGGACGGGCTGGACTCCCTGCTGTCCATCGTGCAAATGCCGAAAGGGGTGCCCGTCGCCACCGTGGCGGTGGACGGCGCGGAAAACGCAGGGCTCCTGGCGGTGCAGATCCTTTCCGTCCGCTACGAAGAACTGCGGCGGCAGATGAAAATTTATAAGGAAGATATGGCAAAAGAGATTATGCGCGCAGATGAAGCGTTCAGGGCATAAAGGCTGGCTCCGTCGGCTGAAAAGGAGGTTGTTCGCGTTTATGGAAAAATTAGAACAGTTGTATGAAGGAAAAGCCAAAAAAGTCTATAACACAGAGGATCCGGATTTGCTGATCGTGTCCTACAAGGACGACGCCACCGCGTTTAACGGCCAGAAAAAAGGACAGATCGCGGACAAAGGCGTGGTGAACAACATCATGTCCAACATCATATTCCAGATATTGGAAGATTCGGGCGTGCCCACGCATTTGGTTCGCCAACTGTCGGACAGGGAAACGCTCGTGAAGCGGGTGCGGATTCTGCCGCTTGAAGTGATCGTCCGCAACGTGGCAGCCGGCTCGTTTTCCAATCGCTACGGCGTGGAAGAAGGCCGTCCGTTCGCGAAACCCGTTCTGGAGTTTTCCTACAAAAATGACGAGTTGGGCGATCCCCTGATCAACGACGACCACATATTGGCATTGGAGCTGGCGACGGAGGAACAATTGGCCTTGGTGCGGCAGTATGCCCTTAAGGTCAACGAGGTGATGAAAGAATTTTTCCTCCGGCGGGATCTGCGGCTGATCGACTATAAAATAGAATTCGGCGTCCATCAGGGAGAACTGATCCTGGCGGACGAAATCTCGCCGGACACCTGCCGCCTCTGGGACGTGAAAACAAACGAGAAAATGGACAAAGACCGCTTCCGCCGCGACCTCGGCAACGTGGAAGAAACCTATCAGGCTGTGCTTGCGCGGGTGCGGGCATGAGCGCGGGGCAGGAAAACGGGCTTAGCTACAAGGACGCGGGCGTTGACACAAAAGAAGGCGAACGCGCCGTATCCCTGATGAAAGAACACGTGAAAAAGACGTTCAACGCCAACGTCCTGACAGGCCTGGGCGGCTTCGGGAGCCTGTTCCGCTTAGACACGGCGGGGCTTCAGGAACCGGTGCTTGTGGCGGGGACGGACGGCGTGGGGACGAAACTGAAGATCGCCTTTCTCATGGACAGGCACGACACGGTGGGGCAGGACTGCGTTGCCATGTGCGTGAACGACGTGCTTTGCCAAGGGGCGAAGCCTTTGTTTTTTCTGGATTACATCGCGACGGGCCGTCTGGAGGCGGAGAAAGCGGCGGATATCGTAAAGGGGCTTGCGGACGGCTGTCTGCAGGCGGGCTGCGCCCTCGTTGGCGGGGAAACGGCAGAAATGCCGGGTTTTTACGCGGAGGGCGAATACGACATGGCGGGCTTTGCCGTCGGCGTGGCGGACCGCGCGCGCCTGATCAGCGGAAACGGCATCCGCGAGGGGGATCTGCTGCTGGGGATTCCCTCCAGCGGCCTGCACAGCAACGGATTTTCCTTGGTCAGGAAGGTGATTTTTGAAAAAATGGCGATGAACGTAGGGGATTACGTCGCGGAGTTTGGCGCAAATCTGGGGGATGTCCTGCTGACGCCCACCCGGATCTACGCGAGCGTCTGCGGCGCGCTGCTGCCTGACGTCGCGGTCAAAGGCATGGTTCATGTCACGGGCGGCGGTTTTATGGAGAACATTCCGCGCGTCTTTCCGGACGGCTTGGGCGTCCGGGTCGAAAAGAACGCATGGGACGTCCCCGCGATCTTCCGTTACATACAAAAAAACGGCGGAATCGAAGAAGAAGAGATGTTTTCCACGTTCAATATGGGCGTCGGCCTCATTCTGGTCCTTTCACGGGACGAGGCGGGGCGTGCGCTGGAACGGCTGGCGGGAATGGGGGAAAAAGCCTTTGTTCTGGGCAGCGTGGTGAAAGGGCGGGGTGTTACGCTGTGCTGAAGCTTGCGGTGCTGGTTTCCGGCGGCGGGACGAATCTTCAGGCGCTGATCGACGCGGTAAACGACGGAACGCTGGCGCGGACGCGGATTGTCTTGGTCGTTTCCAGCCGCGGGGACGCGCATGCGCTGACGCGGGCGCGGGAGCAGGACATTCCGGTTTTTGTGGCGGGCAGGGCGCAGTACCCGGACGCGGCGGCGCGGGCGGACGCCATAGGCGGCGCCTTGCGCGGCGCGGGGGCGGATCTGGTGGTTTTGGCAGGCTATATGAGCATCGTGCCGCCGGAACTGACCCAGGCATTCGCGGGGCGGATCATCAACATCCATCCCTCCCTGATCCCGAAGCATTGCGGACTGGGATTTTATGGAAAAAATGTACATCGAGCAGTCTTGGACGCAGGAGAAACGGAGAGCGGCGCCACGGTTCATTTTGTGGACGAAGGCGTGGATACCGGTCCCGTCATCCTTCAGGAAAAAGTACCCGTGCTTCCGGGCGACAGCGCGGATTCCTTGGCGGCGCGGGTGCTGGTGACGGAACACCGGATTCTGGTGGAAGCGGTAAGGCGCTTCGCTGACGCGGAACGAATCACATAGCAGCGGGGCGGTTATGCCGTCATGCTGCTGCTCCTCGCAATGACAGAGGATATACGTAACGATCAAGGAGGGTGAAAATTGAGCAAGATAAAGGCGCTGATCAGCGTGTCGGATAAAACAGGGGTGCTGGAATTTGCGAAAGAATTGGACGCCATGGGGATCGAGATCATCTCCACGGGCGGAACGGCGGCGGCACTGTCCGAACACGGAATCCGCGTCACGGGGGTTTCCTCCCTTACGGGATTCCCGGAATGTCTGGACGGCAGGGTAAAAACGCTGCATCCCGCCGTACATGGCGGCATTCTGGCCATGCGCGGCAAACCGGAGCATATGAAACAGCTTGCGGATCTGAAGATCGAAACCATAGACATCGTCGCCATCAACCTGTACCCGTTTCGGGAAACCATAGAAAAACCGGGCGTCACGCTGGAAGAAGCCATTGAAAACATAGACATCGGCGGCCCCGCCATGCTTCGCTCCGCGGCAAAAAACAACAAAGACGTCGCGGCCGTCTGCGACCCGGCGGATTACGCGGACGTGATCGCGGAACTGAAAAAAGACGGCGCGGTCACCCAGGACACGCGGTTCCGTCTGGCGTTGAAGGTCTTTGAACATACGGCGGCCTACGACGCCATGATCGCCGCCTATCTGCGCATCCAGGCGGGCGCAGGCCTGCCGGACAAGCTTACGCTGACATTTGAAAAACTCCAGGCGCTCCGATACGGCGAAAATCCGCACCAAAAGGCGCATTATTATAAAGAAGCGATACAATGGGGCGGCGCCTTGACAAGCGCGAAGCAGCTGCACGGGAAAGAACTGTCGTTTAACAACATCCACGACGCCAACGGCGCGCTGGAAACCCTGAAGGAGTTTGAAGAACCGGCGGCCGTGGCGGTGAAACACGCGAATCCATGCGGCGTCGGCATAGGCAGGGACGTACACGAGGCGTACCGGAAAGCCTATGAGGCGGATCCGGTGTCCATTTTCGGCGGGATCATCGCGGTCAACCGGCGCTTAGACGGAAAAACGGCGGAAGAAATCGCCAAAATTTTCGTCGAAATCGTGATCGCGCCCGAATTTTCGGAGGAAGCTTTCACAATACTTGCCGCGAAGAAAAACATCCGGCTTTTGCAGCTTCCCGGAATGACGGAGCCCGCACCCGCAGCGAGCCTCGACGTCAAAAAGGTTTCGGGCGGAATTCTCGTGCAGGACAAGGACCTCGCCCTGTACGCGCCGGCGGAATGGAAGACCGTGACGCGCAGGACGCCATCGGAGGCGGAGAAAAAGGACATGGATTTCGGCATGAAGGTGGTGAAGCATATCCGGTCGAACGGCATCGTCGTCGTGAAGGACGGGCGGACGCTGGGAATCGGGCCGGGGCAGGTCAACCGCATATGGGCGGTGGAAAACGCCATACGGCAGGCTACGGGGGATCTGCATGGGGCGGCGCTCGCTTCTGACGCGTTTTTTCCCTTCGACGACTGCGTTACGGCGGCCGCTGCCGCGGGCATTACGGCCATCATGCAGCCCGGCGGTTCCGTAAACGACGAAGCTTCCATCCGAAAAGCCGATGAAGCCGGAATCACCATGGTGTTCACCGGGATGCGGCATTTCAGGCATTAAGTCTGCGAATTATCAGCCGCAGGACGGGCGTAACCCGGAGGGCGGGATTGCCCGATCCGCAGGGTTATGCCCGTCCTGCGGCGGCGACCACATCATACTGACACTGCGCATACGAACGTAGGAGACAACAGATGAAAGTATTCATCATCGGCGGCGGCGGACGCGAGCACGCCATCGCCTGGAAACTCAGACAAAGCCCCAAACTCACGGAACTTTACTGCGCGCCGGGCAATGCCGGGATCGCGGCTCTGGCAGAATGCGTCCCCTTGGCGGCGGAAGACACGAAAGCCCTCACGGCATTCGCGGCCGAAAAAAAGATGGACTTGGTGGTCATCGGGCCGGAAGTCCCCCTGGCCATGGGCCTTACCGACATGCTGCAGGCGAAAAAAATCCGCGTGTTCGGGCCGAATAAAAAATGTGCGCAGCTGGAAGCCAGCAAAGCGTTTACAAAATCCTTTCTGGAACGCCACGGCATCCCGACGGCAAAATACAAGGCGTTTTGCAAGAAAGAGGAACTACTGGAAAATATCGGCCTGTTCGGATTCCCGATGGTGCTGAAAGCGGACGGGCTGGCAGCCGGGAAAGGCGTGATTCTGGCCGCGACGGCGAAAGAAGCGGAAGAGGCCATCGAAGAGATGATGGGGAAGCGCGTATTCGGCGCGGCAGGCGACACGGTGATCGTGGAAGAGTGCCTTCGGGGCACGGAGGCATCCATGCTTTGCTTCGTGGACGACCGGACCATCGTCCCCATGGAGCCCGCGCAGGACTACAAACGGATTTTCGACGAAGACAAAGGCCCGAACACGGGCGGGATGGGCGCCTATTCGCCGAGCTTGATCTTCGATCAGGATCTGGAAGACGAGATCCGCGAGAAGATTCTGGCGCCGACCCACGAGGGATTCAGGAAAGACGGCCTGGATTTTCGCGGCGTGCTGTTCATCGGCCTCATGATCACGGAAGAGGGGCCGAAGGTCATAGAGTTCAACAACCGTTTCGGCGATCCGGAAACGCAGTCCATCCTGCCCCGGCTGGAAAGCGACCTGCTGGAGATTTTTCTGGCGGTGGCAGGCAACGGGCTTGCCATGCACGAATTGCGGTGGAGCGCCCGGCGCGCGGTCTGCGTCGTGCTTGCCGCCGGAGGATATCCGGGCACCTATGTCAATGGGAAAGCCATTTCCGGCTTGGATAAGGTGGATGCGGACGTGCTCGTGTTCCATGCGGGCACCCGATTTGCCGGCGACGGGCCTGCCGCGGCGGGCACGGGCGGGATCGTTACCGCGGGCGGACGCGTCCTGGGCGTGACGGCCTTGGGCGCGACGCATGAAGAAGCGAGGGCGAAAGCCTACGAAAACGCCGCCAGAATCCATTTTGAAGGGGTGCAGTACAGGAAAGACGTCGGTCTGCCGCCGAATTTGGATTCCGTGAATGAATGGGATTCCGCAGACGAAGCGGAATGACGGTGCGGTGAATGGTGCGGATTGAACGAAAAAGAAAGAGACGGACAGGCAGGACGCGTTTGCTGCTTTCGGCAGCCGTCGTGGCGGTCATTGCCTTCGGCGTTTATCATCTGGCATCGGAACCGGCTGACCTGCCCGGTTCGGACGCGGGCGAAACGGCGGAAACGGGCGAAGCGGCGGACACGGGCGGCCGCGGCGCGGACACGGACGCAGACAATCCCTATGCGGATTTATATTATTATGAAGCGGACAAACAGCCGCGCTATGTCGCATATGCGGCGGACCACCCGGAGATGAGCCCGGACCAGGTGGTCTGGCAGGTGGACGCGGATCTGGACAAGGCACCCTATACGGATGTCAGCCTTATCGAAGATTTCAGCCCTCCGCTCATGGTCAATAAACACTGTAAACTCCCGGATGATTTTGTGCCGGAAAATCTGGTGCAGATCGCGACGGGACAGCAGATGACCGAAGAAACGAAGGACGCCTACGAGGTGCTGCGCAGCGCGGCAACCGCCACAGGGTTCCGCATCAGCGCGGCGTCCGCATACCGGTCGATCGCATACCAGAAAGAGGTGTACGGCCGCTATGTGGCCAGCGAAGGCGCAGAACGCGCGGACACCTACAGCGCCAGGCCGGGGCACAGCGAACATCACACGGGGACAACTATAGACCTGATAGGCCCCGCCGGGACGCTCAACGGCTTCACGGGCACGCCGGAGGCCGCCTGGGTTGCAGAAAACGCCCGCCGGTTCGGCTTTATCATACGCTATACCGAAGAAAACCAGGACGTCACCGGATACATGCCCGAAGCCTGGCACATCACATGGGTCGGAACCGACGTCGCGGAAACCATGCACGAAGAAAACATAGGAAGCTTGGAAGAATACGTGGTGAAATATAGGACGCACGCAAAAAAGGATTGAGCGAAGCCACGCACCGTTGTATAATGAAAGCAGGATATAACGACTCGGAATCTCAGACCGCCGCTGCAGAACGGGTGAACCCTGCGGGACGTAACGGACACGACACAAGGAGGAAAAATGAGCAAACTTCAGAATTCCCATATGACATTTGAAAGGGACGACGCCTTTAACCGCAGGCCCTTCGTTGAGAGCATCATGAAACTGATCGGCGAATGGGGCGGCGAGGTATTCAGCGAAAGCGACCCCCTCTCGGTCAGCATAGATTCACCGTGGGGAACCGGCAAAAGCAGCATGCTGTCGATGTGGACCAACTTTCTCGCCGAATCGCCGAAATACACCCGTTACAAGGTGGTCTATTACAACGCCTGGCAAAACAACTATTTTAACGACGCTTTCCGGCCGCTGACCTACGAACTGCAGGGCATTGACGACGGCGCGCAGATGGAGACGTTCCGGAAATGCAGCATAGAAATGGCGCAGGCGATGGAAGAAGGGGACAGCAGCATTCTCCGGCTGATGTCAAACAGCTCGTCAGGCGCGGGTTATTTTGAAGGCTTCCGCAAAATCAACCAGGCCAGCGCAGCCTTTGCCAAAGCGCTGGAGAAGCTGATCCCCGCCAACGGGAAGCTGCTGGTCTTCGTGGACGAGCTGGACCGGTGCAGGCCGGAGTTCGCGGTCGCGACGCTGGAGCTGATACGGCATTACATGAGCGTGCCGGGCGTCGTGTTCATCTTCACCTCGGACCTGACACAGCTGACGCACCTGATCCGCAACATTTACGGCTACGACACAGACGCCTGGGGCTATCTGCGGCGTTTTTTCACCATCAGCTTCCGGATGCCCATGCCGGAAATCGGGAAATACGTGGACAATCTGCTGTACAGTTCCATCAACAACAGCGACGCGCTGAAGGAAGTCAAATTCTCAAAGGTCATGGCGGACATGTATTCCTATTTCAACCTTCCCATCCGCGACGTGGAGAAGCTCACCACCAATTTCATCATCTTTTACTCCATGAACAAAGTGGGGCGCGACCCGGAAAAGCCGCGGCTTCTGGTCCGTCTGGCCGCGTACCTGTACTTCATGATCGTAAAATACAAATTTCCGGCCGTGTACGCGGGCATCATGGACAAGGGCGGCTATTTTCTGGAAGGGGATCTGGTCGAGGCGAAATACAAGCTGGAACGGAAATATTGCAGCCAGGGCGAAGTGAAAGAACTGCTCCGCACCATGCAGGGCGCCCGTTTCTGGGACGAAAATGAAGGCTCGCGCTATATCGCCGAGTATCTGATCCCGGAAATCGTGCCGGACGCGCAGAGCATGGGGCAGCACATGAGCAAGGCCATAGAACTCTTCGCCGAAGTAGGGTAAATGAGGTTACTTCACCAAACGGAAACAGCATCACTTCTTTTTCGGGCCGATGAGTCCCTTGCGGTACGCCTGGAGATACTTCCGGCAGTTGCGGTCCTGCCCCAGAAGAGCCTCCGTTGCGTACAGCGCGGCGCGCATGTCGTCCGAAGTGGGATCCATGATCGCGCTGTCCATCCCGGCGCTCATGGCCAAGGTCAGAAATTGCTGGTTGATGGCTTTCCGGTAGGGCATGCCGAACGAAATGTTGCTGAGCCCCGACGTGATATGGATTTCAGGGTAACGCGCTTTCAGGGAACGGAGGGTTTCGCTGAAATTGAGCAGCGCGCTGCCCGTGGTGCTGATGGTGGTAACCAAGGGATCGATGAACAGACGGTCCGCGGAAATGCCGTAGCCGCCGGCCTTTTCCACGATGGCCGACGCAATGCCGAACTTCACCTGCGGATCGGTTGAAATGCCGTTGTTGTCGCAGGCAAGCGCAACGATGTTCCACGCCGAGTCCGCGATTTTCGGCAAAAGGATCTCGCATTTCCCGTGTTCTTCCGACACGGAGTTCAGCATGCCCGGCCTTTTGGCTAACGGGATCATGTCCAAGATCACATGGCAGTCCGAGCTGTCGATGCAAAGGGGCGTGTCCACGGCATCCTGCACGACGTGTATCAGCCATTCCAGGGTTTCCCGCTCAAGCTGCGGGCTCGTGCCCGCGCATACGTCCAAGTAATCCGCGCCGAATTCCGTCTGGCGGAGCGCCAGATCCCGGATAAACGCCTCGTCGCGTTCCTGAATGGCCTTGGCCGTGGAGGGAATGGCGCCGTTAATTTTTTCGCCGATAATGATCATAGTCTAAATCCTCCTTCTGAATAGCAACCGCTACGTCCCCTTAAACATTTCATTGCGCCTCCCCAAGGTGCAGCGAATCCTCGAAAGAAACGCGCCCGCCCGCCGGTATCACCAAAAACTCTTCGCGGTTCCAGCCGCCCGACAACAGGGCGTCGATAATCCTTAGATTTCCAGAAATTACAGAAACAGGGATATCTACAATCTTGGAAAACGGATCCAGTTCGTCAAGAACCGGCGGCACGTCAAAGGCGCCCGTGTCGATGACCGCGATGCGCTTGTAATGCCCCAGCATTTTCCGGATCAAAGAAAGCCCCCGTTTTTCGCCGTATTTTTTCATATACAGCGAACATTCCGACACAAACGAGGTTTCGGAATGCAGATAGCCCTCCGTGAAGAAATAGGTGCTGGTTCCGTATTCCGCCCGCTTGGCAAGCGAACCCAGAAAAATCGGGATGCAGTCGGCCGCGCGGGGCAGGACTAAGCGCTGCTTCTCCGACCCCACGCCGACCATGCTGTTCCCGCAGAAGCCGAACACGAGCAAAATCGTGTGGCAGGAGGCGGGAACCTGATCGATGGTTTCCTGTACGCTGACATGGAGTTTTTCCGGCCAGACGTGCTTTCCGGACGGCACCCAGAGGACCGGATGCCCGCAGCCGCGCGCCGCCATGACAAGCGTAAGCTCAGGCTTGAGCGTTTCACAGGCGATGATACACGTATTCTCCATAGAAAATCCTTTGTTATCCGAAATTAATGTTCTCCAAAAACGCCTTGTTGAAAAACATATCCGCCGACAGGCTGTGTTCCTCCGACATTTCTACGATTTTGGCGAACTCGCGCACGTTGTCATAATCCAGCAAATGCCGGACGACGCCGCCCAAGGAGCTGTTCCCGATCAGGGAGACTTTGGGTGCAAGCGCTTCGGGAATCAGGCCGATGCCGGCGCCGCTTGTGAAATTGAGCTTGGTTCCGAAGCCGCCGGCGACATACAGGGTCTCTATGTCCGCATACGCTAGGCCGGCGCAGTTCAGCAGGGAATCTACGCCGGAACGGATGGCGCTTTTTCCAAGCTGCAGTTCCCGGACGTCTTTTTGGCAGAAAACGATGTCCTGCCCGTCGCGGGTTTGGGCAAGAACCAGCCCGCCGCCCGGAACGCTTTTCTCAAAACGGCCGTCCGGGCGGATCATGCCGCTTCGCAGGGCTTCGTATACCGTGTCTACCACCCCGGAACCGCAGATGCCGACGGGATCGAGGCCGCCGATGGTGGAAACCGCAAAGCGCCCGTCCGCGCAGCGCACGGAAGAAATGGCGCCGGGCACGCTCCCCGTCCCCCAGGAGATGTTCCCGCCCTCAAACGCAGGGCCCGCGGCGGTGGCGGCGCAAAGGATCCGCCCCTCCGCCGCCAAGGCCATTTCGCCGTTTGTGCCGATGTCCAACAGGAGCGAGGGCTTCGGACGCTTATAAATTCCGGAAAAAAGGATGCCTGCCGTGATGTCGGCGCCGACATAGGTGGAAATGCCCGGAAGGACGTCAACGGTGCAGGTCAGATCCCCCTCAAAAACCGCGCCGAAAGGAAAGGAAACAAAATCTAAGGTAACGGGGGTAAACGGCGCCTGCCCCAGGGTATCGCAGCGCAAATGAAGAAACAGGTGCAGCATGGAGGTGTTCGCCGCGACGGCG
>JAITOE010000176.1 GCA_031290135.1 Eubacteriales Family XIII. Incertae Sedis bacterium | reverse complement strand
TTTGTGGAATACGACGGCGAAAGCCTGCCGCTGTCCGCGATAAAAGAAAGCGTCACCAAGATCGGGTATGCGGTGGCGGAAAAAACCGACGGCGGCAACATCACCATCCCCATCGGCGGGATGACCTGCGCGGCCTGCGCCCGGCGGGTCGAAAAAGCCATCGGCAAGCTGGACGGCGTTACAAGCGCATCGGTGAATTTCGCCACGGAAAAAGCCACCGTGGCCTACGACCCGGCAAAGGCGCGCCCCTCTGCAATCAAGGCTGCCATTGAGAAAGCGGGCTACAAGGCGCTGGAAGCCTCCAAAACCGACGCCGCGGAGGAGGACAGGGCGCGCAGGCAGAAAGAAATCCGGACGCTCTGGACAAAATTCACCGTCTCCGCCGTGTTCTCCCTGCCGCTTCTGTATATCGCCATGGTTCCCATGATCACGGCCGTGCGGATGCCGTTCCCCAAAGGGCTTGACCCGATGCAGTTTTCCTTGATCTACGGTTTGCTTGAAATCCTCTTGGTCATCCCCGTCGTCGGCGTAGGCTATAAATTCTACACCATAGGCTTCCGGGCGCTCATCCAGCGAAGCCCCAACATGGACTCCCTCATTGCCGTCGGGACTTCCGCGGCGGTCATTTACAGCACGTACAACGTATTTCAGATTGCGGGCGGCAATTTCCGGGCGGTGGAATCCCTCTATTTTGAAACGGCGGGCGTGATCATCACGCTGATCCTGCTCGGAAAATCCTTGGAGGCCGTCTCCAAGGGGCGCACCGGCGAAGCCATCAAGAAGCTCATGGGGCTGGCGCCCAAAACGGCGATCGTGGTGCAGGACGGCGAAGAGAAGGAGATCCCCATCGACGAGGTGGAGACCGGCGATGTCATCGTGGTGAAGCCCGGCGCGAAGATCCCCGTGGACGGCACGGTTTTGGAGGGCGGCACCGCCATTGACGAATCCATGCTGACCGGGGAAAGCATGCCCGTGGACAAAAAGGCCGGCGACGCGGTCTACGCCGCCTCGCTGAACACCAACGGCACCATCCGCTTCCGGGCGGACAAGATCGGCAGCGACACGGCGCTGGCGCGGATCATCAAATTGGTGGAGGACGCCCAAGGCTCCAAGGCGCCCATCGCGCAGCTGGCCGACGTCGTTTCCGGCTACTTCGTCCCCATCGTGTGCGGCATCGCGTTGGTCGTCGGGGCGGCGTGGCTCCTTGCCACACACAACCTGGAGTTCTCCCTGACCATCTTCATCTCCATCCTCGTGATCGCCTGCCCCTGCGCCCTGGGGCTTGCCACGCCCACCGCCATCATGGTGGGCACCGGCAAGGGGGCGGAACACGGCATCCTGATCAAGGGCGGGGAGGCATTGGAGACCGCGCACAAAATCAACACCATCGTCTTTGACAAGACCGGCACCCTCACCGAGGGCAAGCCGGCCGTAACCGACGTGCTGCCCGCCGGCGGCACGGAACCGGGCTACCTTCTTCAGCTCACCGCGTCCGCCGAAACGGCTTCCGAACACCCGCTGGGGCAGGCCATTGTGCGAGGGGCGCAGGCACAGGGTCTCGGCATTCTGAAGGTGGACCGTTTCACGGCGATCCCCGGCCGCGGCATCGAAGCGGACATACAGGACGCCCATGTCCTTGCCGGGAACCGGAAGCTCATGGGCGAGCGCGGCATCTCCCTCGCGGATCTGGAGAACGCGTCCGACCGGCTGGCCGAAGAGGGCAAAACGCCGATGTATGTCGCTTTGGGCGGCAAACTCGCCGGCATCGTCGCGGTGGCGGACGTCGTGAAGCCGTCCAGCCGCGCGGCCGTAGAAATCCTGCACAGGATGGGCATTGAGGTCGCGATGATCACGGGCGACAACCGGAGAACCGCCGCCGCCATCGCCCGCCAGGTGGGGATAGACCGGGTGCTCGCGGAAGTGCTGCCCCAGGACAAGTCCGACGAGGTTAAAAAACTACAGGACGAAGGCCGGAAAGTCGCGATGGTGGGCGATGGGATCAACGATGCCCCCGCGCTGGCGCAGGCCGACATCGGCATCGCCATCGGCTCAGGCACGGACGTCGCCATGGAGTCCGCAGACATCGTGCTGATGCGCAGCGACCTGATGGACGTGCCGGCCGCCGTGGAACTCAGCAAACGGACCATACGCAACATCAAACAGAATCTGGTCTGGGCGTTCGGCTACAACGTGGTGGGAATCCCCGTCGCGGCGGGCGTGCTGTACCTGTTCGGAGGCCCGCTGCTGAATCCGATCTTCGCCGCCGCGGCCATGAGCCTCAGCTCCGTGTCAGTGCTCTCAAACGCGTTGCGCCTGAAACGTTTTAAGCCGACGTCCGCGCAATAACCTGCCCTCAGCCGAAAGGAGAAACCGCATGTCCATCTTATTGAGCCACTGGCACTGCATTTTGCCGGCCGCCGCCATCGTGGCCGGGATGCTTCTGATGAACCGCAAGCGCCCGGACAAACAGGAAGAACGCCCCAAAACGGCAGAACGGCCTTTGAATGAGAAAATCCAATAAGTCAGCGCTTAGACATATAAAATGAAAGTCGAGGTGAAAAACATGTTCGGGACTGATCAAAACTGCAAGAAGCGAAAGGGCGGAAAACGTTCCGCGCCCCTGATTCTTATGGCTGTCCTAATTCTGGCGGCCGTCCTGGCGGGCTGTACCTCTTCCGGCGATGCGCAGACGTCTGCCGATGCCGGCGGCGCCGACGAGGATTTGGTCATTCAAATCAGCGATATTTCAGGGAAAGCGACGTTCTACCCGGTGGAAATCGATGGAACCCAGCTGGAAATCTTAGCCGTCACCGCGCCCGACGGCACCGTCCGCACCGCCTTCAACACCTGCCAGGTCTGTTACGATTCCGGACGGGGCTATTATAAACAGGACGGAGACGTGCTGGTGTGCCAGAACTGCGGCAACCGCTTCCGCACGGATCAGATCGAGGTGGTTTCAGGCGGGTGCAACCCGGTTCCCATCTTGCCCGACAACAAGACCGTGACGGAAGAAACCATCACCATCTCCCATAATTTCCTGAACGAAGCAAAAGTCATTTTTTCCAACTGGAAAACGGAGTATTGACCGAAACATGTTTACGGTTATGAATCTTAGGTATGTAGAACCGCCGCTGCGGGGCGGGCATAACCCGCCGGTCGGGTCGCTGACGCTTGTGCGGGCGCTACACTCGCTATGCTCGTATGCCCGCAATCCCGCCTCTGGGTGATGTCCGCCCCGCCGCTGGGTAAAGATTCCGCTCCGTTTGGTGACAATTTAAGCGATGGTGTAATACCCGCTTTCGGCGCAGGGGCGGCACAGGTTTTCCCCTTTGCGCTCCACCTGCCGCCCGTCTAACACTTCCTCGCCGCAGCGGGCGCAGTGGACGGCTTCCATGGGCTTGCCGGGCCGGTCCTGGGGCCGGAAGGGTATGTTCACTTTCTGGATTTCGAACAAATCACCGTCCGGGATTTCGCTGTAGAAAGCCACAAGGTCGGCGCCCTCTCCCGGAAATTGCTCATATTTCCTGTATATGCGGTACGCCTCGCCCGTTTCAAAGTTCAAAAACGCGGCCGCGCTCTTTCCGTAATCGAACCACTTCAGCCGCCTGTGCCCGATTCTGCATCCGGTGACCGTGCCGACGGCGTCGGCGATGCACCGGTCGGTTTCCACGTACACCGCCAGATCCCGGCATTCCCTCGGATCGCCTAGGCCGAGCAGCTGCGCGCCCAGACGCGCCATGCGCACGCCTATCACCTGTCCTGAACAAAGATGCCCGTGGTATGCCGCTGCTTCTCTCAGGTCTTCCGCAAAATCCCGCATGTTCCCGTTTCTCCTTCCTGCCGTTCGCTTTGCTGTTTACTTCATTCTACCGCAAAAAAGGACGCGGCGCAAGGCGCTGTTTTTTTGTAGTGGCGTTCCCACGCGGTTTCTGCTATAATCTATACTATGATAGCCACAGGACGGTTATCCTATGGATGAAATGAAAGGGAAGATTTTGGAAATATTTGGTTTGACGCCCGCGCTGTTTTTATCCGGCCTGCTCTCCATTGTCTTGATGGATCTCGTGCTGGCCGGCGACAATGCCATCGTCATCG
>JAITOE010000098.1 GCA_031290135.1 Eubacteriales Family XIII. Incertae Sedis bacterium | reverse complement strand
GCAGGACAACTCCCTGACCCTGCACATCGGCGCCAACGAGAGCCAGACCATGAAGGTCTCCGTGCTGGACGCGTCCACCAAGGCGCTGGGCGTCAACCTCGTGGACCTCACCACCCAGACAGACTCGGAGATCGCCATCACCTGGATCGACACGGCCATCAACCGCGTCTCCGATGAGCGCTCCAAGATGGGCGCCATCATGAACCGCCTGGACCACACCATCAAGAACCTCGGCGTGACCTCGGAGAACATGACCGCCTCCGAATCCCGCGTCCGCGACGTGGACATGGCCAAGGAGATCATGGACTTCACGAAGAGCAACATCCTGTCCCAGGCGTCCCAGGCCATGCTGGCCCAGGCCAACATGATCCCGCAGGGCGTCTTAGGTCTCCTGCAATAAACCAAGCCCGCCACCGCATTGGCACACGCCCCACGCCAACTGCGCGCGAAATAACTCTGTCCCACACATACAAAAAACGGCCGCACCGCACGGTGGCCGTTTTTTTATGCCTTTCTAATCACCGGCACCAACACCCATCCGTTATTGCGAGCGAAGCGAAGCAACCCAGCGGATTCGCAGCTTTCATCTTCCAGATCTACGTCTGGAAAGAGAGCCCCTGCCCCTTTCCGCAAGCACTTTTTCACCCCTCGCAAAAATCTTTCGCCCACGATTTCCCGCCCGGCAATGCTTTCTGTAAAAACCGGGCGCCCGTCCCATTTGTGCCACCCCGTGCCTGAAATTCCATGGATTCTATAAAATCTATAAAACTTATCCATTTATGCCAATTTATCAATTTAAAATCGAAAATATATCCATTAAATCTTTATTTTATCCTAATGTGCGATTTAAAGTGTCCGATATAGAGAGTGTCCGCAGTTTGGCTTCTTGGTGCGGAAAGAAGCCTGTCGGACGCATGCAGACGCCCGGAAGGATCCGGGCGCAGTACCGGCGGACGCTTCCCGTCTGCCGGCGGTTCACGCTCAAGGAGGAACAGAAAATGATTATCAACCATAATGTACCGGCGTTAAACACATACCGGGCGCTCACCATCAACCACGAAAACACAAACAAGTCCCTCGCGAAGCTCTCTTCCGGCCTACGGATCAACAACGCGGGCGACGACGCGGCGGGCCTCGCCATATCCGAGAAGATGCGCAGCCAGATCCGCGGCCTCGACCAGGCCACCCGGAACGCCCAGGACGGCAAATCCCTCCTGCAGGTGGCGGAAGGCGCGCTGAACGAGACCCACAGCATCCTGCAGAGGATGAAAGAGCTGTCGGTCCAGTCCGCCAATGACACGAACACCCAGTTCGACCGCACCGAAATCCAGAAGGAAATCGAACAGCTGAAAACTGAAATCGACCGCATCTCCCGCGACACCGAGTTCAACACCATGAAGCTGCTGAACGGCACCAAGGGCGCGACGGCTACGGCGGACGCAAACTCGAAGAACCTCAGCATGGCGGTCGTCGGCACCGGCCTGCAGGACGGAAAATATACGGTCACGGGCGCGGGCGGCAGCGAAGTCTTCACCGCCGGCAATTCTACGGCCTCCGGCGTAAGCCACTCCGGCCTTAACGGAACCTTCGCCAACGGCCTTATCGCGGGCAGCGGTTTCACTTTCGACCCGAACACCGGCAAAGCCACCTTCGCCCCCGGCTCCAACTTAGTCGGGCTCATGAGCCACACGGCTGACGCCAACGGCGCGTTCAACGGCCTCGGCGCACAGTTCGGCAGCTACCGCTTGGATTTCGCCAAGAACACGAGCGGCAGCTACGACCTGACACTGCACGGGCCCGACGGGCGCTATCAGGTCAAGTCGTTCCAGACGGGGCATGACACCGTCGTCTTCGAAGAGCTGGGCATCGCGTTCAACCTGGGCACTTCCTCCGGCGTCAACATCCAGGACAGCGGTTCCCTCTCGTTCACGCTCCAGATCAAGAACGACCCGAACATCGCGCTGACCGTGTCCCGGCCGGACGGAACCAGCGTCAACCTGTCCGTGGACGGCTACAAGGGCGGAAACCTGAACTTGGGCGGCCTGGAATTCCAAGCCTCCGTCGGTCTCACGGTCAACGGCAGCAACGGCATCTCCGTCACGGTGAAGGACGATTCCCTGACCCTGCACATCGGCGCCAACGAGAGCCAGACCATGAAGATCTCCGTATTGGACGCCTCGACGAAGGCGCTCGGCGTGAACCTCGTGAACCTCACGACGCAGAAAGACTCCGAAATCGCCGTCACCTTGGTCGATAAGGCCATCAACCGCGTTTCCGACGAGCGTTCCAAAATGGGCGCCATCATGAACCGCCTGGACCACACCATCAAGAATCTCGGCGTGACTTCGGAGAACATGACGGCATCCGAATCCCGGATCCGCGACGTGGACATGGCAAAGGAGATCATGGATTTCACGAAGAGCAACATCCTGTCGCAGGCGTCCCAGGCGATGCTGGCGCAGGCCAACATGATCCCGCAGGGCATCCTCGGACTTCTGCAATAAGGCAGGTCCGTCATTGCCGGTTCCGCGCACACAAAAAAACGGCCGCACCGTACTGCGGCCGTTTTTTTGCCTTTTCGCCAGCCAACTGCCATTGCGGGGCGCACAAGCGCCGAAGCAATCCATATGCGCTGGATTGCTTCGCGCCGCTCGCAATGACAAGGGGTACTGCGGCCGTTTTTTCGTGTGAACCTTACTTAATATACTCCGTCAAAATCCCCAGAACCTCATCGAGGTCCAAGGGTTTTCCTACGTGGGCGTCCATGCCTGCGACCCGCGTCTTTTCCACATCCTCCTGAAACACGTTTGCCGTCATGGCGATGATGGGCACCTTTTTCGCCCAGGGGTCATCCAGCGCGCGGATGCGGCGCGTCGCTTCGTAGCCGTCCATCTCCGGCATCTGGATGTCCATGAAGATCATCTCGTAGCGTCCGGGCATGCCGGAAAACATCCGCACGGCCTCCAGCCCGTTTGCCGCGCAGTCGATGGCGATGCCCGTCGGCGCAAGGATGGTTTTGACGATCTCCGCGTTGATCTCGATGTCCTCCGCCAGAAGAATGCAGTGGCCGGCAAAAGCGTCCTGCATCTCCGCCATGTTTTTCGTCTGCCGGTGGTCATCCGGCAGGTTTTCCGCCTGGCCGACCGCCGCTTTGACCGTGAACGAGAAGACGGAACCCTTGCCGGGCTCGGACGTCACGTCGATCCCGCCGCCCATCATCTCCACGATATGTTTCGATATGGCAAGCCCCAGGCCCGTGCCGCCAAATTGCCTGGACGTGCTGCTGTCCGCCTGTTCAAACGAGGTGAAAAGCCGGCGCTTTTGCTCGTCCGTGACGCCGATGCCGTTGTCTTCTACGTCCACGCGGATGGTACACAGCTTATTTTCTTCGCTTACCAGCGCGGCGCTGAGTTTGATGGCGCCCTTTTCCGGCGTGAATTTCGCGGCATTGGAAAGCAGGTTCATGATCACCTGCAGCAGACGCTGGTCGTCGCCGTTCAAGGCGGGCGGGATGGCTTCGTCACAGGAGATGCTGAATTCCTGCTGTTTTTCCTCGACGCGGAAGCGAATGATGTCGGCCGCCCTGAAAAGAACGTTTTTCATGCTGAAATCAATGAAAGAAAGCTCAAATTTGTTGGCTTCGATTTTTGAGGTGTCAAGGATGTCGTTGATGACGCCGAGCAAATGGGCGGACGCCTCCTGTATCTTCGTCAGGCCGTATTCTTTCTTTGCCGGGTCGTCGGTTGACATGGCGATGTTCGCCATTCCGATGATCGCGTTCATCGGCGTGCGCATTTCGTGGCTCATGTTCGCGAGGAAATCGCCTTTCGCGCGGCTTGCCTGCTCCGCCCGCGTGGCATTCCTGCGGTAAAGCGCGAAGCTGCCCATCCCGCTGACAATGACCAAGAGCATGGAGGCGATCAGGATGATCACGAACCATTTTGTATAATCGCGGATCGACAGAATCTGTTCGTCGATGATGTCCACGCCCGCCACTGCGGCGACATGACCCGAAGCATCGAAAACCGGCGCGAAGGCGGAGAGGATTCCGTCGTAGCCGATCGAATAGCTTTTCAGCGCGGTCGCGGCGGCGGTTCCCGCAAAGGCGTCCGCCGGGGCTTCTTCCATCTCTATGGGTTCCGTGTCTAAGTTGACCGTGTCCTCCGTAAGGTCATTGTCTATGATGAACTGTGCCATGCCGTCTTCGGTCAAGCGCATATAATAGACGTAGAGGACATTCGATTCTTCCGCGAATTCGATAAGGCGTTCTTTCAAGTCCAGAAACAGCGGCGTTTCCATGTCTTCCGGGATTTGCAGCTGCGCCAGCTCCTCCGCCTGCGTCTGGACGGCCGCAAGGCGGCTTGTGGCGAGCAGGCGTTCTTCCAGGTCGCTTGTGAGGAAGTTTGAGATGGTGCTCATCATGACGCCCGTAAAAATAGACATCACCAGAACGACGATCGCGGAAAACAGGAAAAGAAGGATTGCGATGTTTCCCTGCAAAAATTTTTTCATGGTCTTTAACATTCCTGCATTTAACATGCCTACAGTGCCTCCGATTCCCGCAGCTTATCGCCGAAGCCGCATAAATACCCGTCCGCAGCGCGCATGATTTCAGGACGCATGTGCTCCGCATGTTTGTCATATACGCCGTAAACGGTCATTCCCGCCCGCTTTGCGCTCAGCACGGCAGGCAAAACGTCCTCAAACACCACGCAGCGCTCCGGTGGAAGCCCTAATTTTTCCGCCGCGAGCAGGAACACGTCCGGATGATCCTTCCCGCGCCCCGCTTCGTCGGTTGAGCATAAAACGTCAAACAGGTCATAAATCCCGTTGTTTTTCAGGCAGGGCGCGTACAGCGCTTCCGACAGCCCCGTCGCGGCCGCCAGTTTTACGCCCGACTGCCGCAGCTGCGTGAGATATTCGCGGACATGCGCTTTCAGGCGCACGTTTTGGCTGTATTCACACGCGGCCATGGCGCGCCACTCTTCCATGACGTCCTCCGCTTTTTCGTTCAGGCCGAAGAGGCATATGGTGTATTCCGCCGCGTCCCGGAAGCTCCGGGCGCATATTTCGTCGGCATAGCCCGCCGGAACGGCGAAACCCCGCTTTGCCAGAAAATCAACGTCTATTTTTGCCCAGACGCCCATGGAGTCCAGCAGGGTGCCGTCCAGGTCGAAAATCGCGGCCTGAAACCTGTTCATGGCCGGACGGGGCTGCGGCTTTCACAGGGAACGCCCACCTGGCATTTTCCGCAGCCGTAGCGCGGGGCGTACAGCACCCCCGTCTCATTCAGAAAAGCCGAGCAGGGGGCATGGGATTTCCCGTTTTCGAGGCTGATTGCCCCGGCGGGACAGGGCGGGACGCAGAGGCCGCAGCGAATGCAGTATTCGTACAGGCCGGTATACGCCCTGGGCGTAATCTCCATGTCCAGATCCGTCACAAGGCTGAAGAAACGGCCCGCAATCCCCTTCTTCGTGATAAGGCCCTTGGACAGGCCGAACGTCCCCAGGCCGCAGACAAAGGCCACATGGCGCTCCGACCAGTTGCTGGTGTAGGATTTTCCCGCCATCGGATCCGCCGTTTCCCCGTTTTTCAGCGGACCGGCCGGTTTCGCGGCATCCACCGCGCGGAATCTCCCGTCGATGGATGGCGCGACGGCGGAGAAACCGGCGTCGCGCAGGGCCCGTGCCGCGTCCGCCGCCAAAAGCGAGATAAATTTCTGGCCCTCGATTCTGCCGTGGAGCCATTCGCCGGCGGGCATGCGCCCCGCCCGCGCGTTGGCGTCCTTTATGCGGGACGTATACGGCAAAAACACCGAAAGCACGAAGCGCGCGCCCGGCAGAAAGTCCTGCGGCAGCAGATGGTGCGCCCCCACGGCCTCCGGGTTTTTCAGCTGCGCGAACATCGGGTCGTCCGCCGCCGCGACACCGAAAACCGGCGCGTCGAAAAAACGCATGCCCGCGAGATCCGCCCGCAGCGCCGCGGCAGGATCCACGCCGCCGTCCGGGCTTCCGGCAATATTTTCCGTTATCCGCTCTTTTAATTGCCGTTCGTCCATGGTTTTCCCCTACACAGCCCGTTCAGCGCGCAGTCCTCGCAGTCCGGCTTCCGGGCGTGACAGCGCTGCCGCCCGTGAAAGATCAGGCTGTGGTGCGCCTCGCTCCAGCGCGCCTCCGGCAAGCGCTTCATCAGCGCCAGCTCCGTCTTCAGCACGTCGTCCTCCCTGCAAAACCCGATGCGGTTCGCCACGCGGAACACATGCGTGTCCACCGCGATGCGCTGCCGGCCGAACGCCACGGACAAAACCACGTTCGCGCTCTTCCTGCCGACGCCGGGGAGGCTGACCAGATCCGTAAAGCTGTCCGGCACCGCCCCGCCGAACGCCTCACAGAGCCGCCGCGCCAGCGCCTTAATGTTTTTCGACTTGGTCTTGTACAGGCCGATCCGCTTCAGGATCCGCTGCAAATCCGCTTCTTCCGCCCCTGCCAGCGCCGCCGCGTCCGGGTACGTCCCGAACAGCTCTCCCGACACGGCGTTCACGCTCTTGTCCGTGGTCTGCGCCGACAGGACTACCGCCACCAGAAGTTCGAACGCCGATCCGTGAAACAGGGCGCAGGCCGCCTCCGGATATGCCGCACGAAGCCGATCCAGCGCCTCCACGCATACTTTTTTTGACAACAATTTCATAATTTGCACATTTTCACAAATACCGCTTGACAGCATTTCGCCGAAGCTGTATGATATAAAAAGCGTCCGACCCATGGGTCGGCTTGAAATTCAGCCGATTAACCGAGGTGGCGCCATGGGATGCCGTCAGATAACCGCTCTGCGGTTATTCTATCACAAAATGAAAGGAAAGGCAATGAGGAAGGAAAATATTAACGGATCTGACCCCGCCGGCCCTATGAAAAACATAGAACCCGAATTCACCGTTTCACCGGATCTGGTTTACCCCGTGTCCCCGCGCAAGCGCGGACGCGCAGGCAGGATCGTGCGGGTGATCATCATCTTGGCCGTGCTGGCGCTGGTGGCGCTGGCGGCGTGGCGTCTTGTCTCTGACCGGCTTGCGCCCGTCGAGGTGGAAATCGCCCCGCCCGTAAACGTGCGCGTCGCAACCGCCGTCCTGACGGATCTGAGCAGCAGTTCCATCCTGACGGGCCGGCTTCAGGCCGTAAACGAGGTTTCGATCCTCCCCAAGGTTCCGGGAGAGGTAACCGCTCTCTATGTGTCCCTCGGCGACAAAATCTCCAAGGGAAAAGTCCTGTTTGAAATGGACAAAACCCAGGTTTCCACCGCGTTGAACCAGGCGCAGCAGGGTCTGGACGACGCGCAGACGAACTTGGACAGAATGACCGCCCTCTATGCGGAAGGCGCGGTTCCGCTCCAGTTATATGAACAGGCGCAGTCGGCGTACAACATGGCGCAGCAGTCCTACAAGGCGGCCGGCGACGCGTTCGGGAACACGTCCGTCACCGCCCCCATCAGCGGCTACGTGACCTCCGTGAACGTGGCGGTAGGCGCCATCGCCTCCCAGGCCATGCCCGCCGTGACCATCGCCAACATCGACCGGCTGGAAATCAGCGCCAGCCTCTCCGAGCAGCTGATCAACAAGGTGCAGCTCAACGATATTGTGGGCGTCCTTGTGAAATCCGTCTCGGGCGACCCGCTGCCGGGAACGGTCACCGCCATCTCCCCCGCCCCCGCCACGGGTTCGCTCACTTACCCCATCATCGTCACTCTCGACAATGCCGACACCGCTGTCAAACCCGGCATGTTCGCGGAGGTCATCATCGCGTCGGACCGGGTGGAAGGCATCCTTGCCATCCCGTCAAAGGCGATTTTGATCAAATCCGGGCGCCAGACCGTGGTCACGCTGGGCGACGGCGACCAGGTTCTCTTCAACGACATCGTCACCGGCGTGGACAACGGTGAGATGGTGGAAATCAAGGAAGGGCTTCGCGAGGGCGACCGCGTCGTCGTCGAGGGACAGGCCTATCTTGACGAAACCTCGCAGGTCAACATCACAGAATAAGGGGGCATCATGAATTTCTCAAAAACAGCGATCAAACGCCCCGTCACCACGATCATGCTCATGCTCATCATCGTCGTGCTGGGCGCCGTGTCTTTTTCGGGGCTTTCGGTGGATCTTTTCCCCAAAATGGAACTCCCGGTTTCCATCGTGCTCGTGCAGTACCCGAATTCCGCGCCGACGGAAGTAGAGACCATGATCACGCGCCCCATTGAACAGCAGTTAGCCACCGTGGAAAACCTCAACAGCCTCACCTCCATGTCAATGGACGGCATGTCCATTGTGGTCGCCCAGTTTGAAAACGGCACCGACATGAATTTCGCGGGACTGAACATGCGCGAAGCCGTGGATCTCATCAGCGGCTACCTGCCGGACAACGCGACCAAACCGATGGTCATTGCCATGAACCCGGACATGATGCCCGTCACGTCCATTTACGCCTCCGGCGACATGCCCCTGGCGGAACTCCAGCAGCTTGTGGACGACGAGATCCTGCCCGCCATCGAGCGCACGGAGGGCGTCGCTTCGGCCAGCACCTTCGGCGGCCGTGAAAACGAAATTCACGTGGAAATCAACCAGGAACGCCTTTCGGGCTACCATATCACGCTGGCGCAGGTTTCGCAGGTTCTGGCGGCGGAGAACATCACCCTCCCCAGCGGCAACGTGACCCGCGGCGAAAAAGAAATGATCGTCCGCACCGTGGGCGAATTCAAGTCCGTGGACGAACTCCGCCAGGTGCCCATCACGCTGCCGACGCAGGAGGTCGTTTACCTGCAGGATCTGGGAACCATTGAAGAACGCCTGAAGGACGCCACGTCCATCGGGCGCATCGACGGCGAACCCGCCATCGGCATAAACGTGACCAAGCAGACCGTCGCCAATACCGTGCTGGTTTCCAGGGACATCCACAATGCCTTGGACAAGCTGGCCGCGGCGCACCCGGAAATCCGGTTCACCACGTCCATGGATCAGGCGGATTTCATCAACAATTCCATCCGCAACGTGGCGGAAACCGCCATCATGGGCTGCCTTTTGGCCATCGTCGTCTGTTTCTTCTTCCTGCGCAACCTGGCGTCCACGATGATCATCGCCATATCCATACCGACGTCCATCATCGCGACGTTCATCCTCATGTATTTCACGGGGCTGACGATGAACATCCTCTCCCTCTCCGGGCTTGCCGTCGGCATCGGCATGCTGGTGGACGACTCCATCGTTGTAATGGAAAATATTTACAGGCTTCGCGACCGGGGCGCGCCGGCGATGGACGCGTCCATACAGGGAACAAAGGACGTGACCATGCCCGTTTTCACGGCCACCTTGACCAAGATCGCCGTGTTTTTGCCCATCGTGTTCGTGCAGGGCATCGCCGCCACCATTTTCAAGGAGTTTTCCTATACCATCGGCTTTTCGCTGATCTGCTCGCTGCTTGTCGCCCTTACCGTGGTGCCCATGCTCTGCTCCCGGCTGCTGAACACGAAGAACATCGGCGACACCTTTTACATGCGCGGACGTGCTAGGCGCGTTCCGCTGCTTCCTGCCTTTGACGCCGCCGTCAGATACCTGACGGAAGGCTATGTCCACGCGCTGCGCTACGCGCTGCGCCACAGGAAATCCATGATCGCCGGCGCGCTCACTCTTCTCGTTCTGTCGGCCGCGCTCATCGGCATCGTGGGCGGGGTTTTGATGCCGGTCGCCGACGAGGGCGCCCTTACCATAACCATCGACACGCCTTACGGCACGGGCCTGGAGGATTCCGACCGGATCGTCGCGCAGGTGGAGGATTATGTGGCGCACCAGGTGGATGAGATCGACAGCTACGCGGTGCAGCTCGGCGGCGGCAGCATCCTGGGCATCGGCAGCGCCAACTCGGCGAGCATCACCGTGAACCTCGTGGACAAGCGGGAGCGAGAGCGAAGCACCTCGGACGTCGTCAAGCAGCTGTCGGACGGCCTCAGCGGCGTCGTAGGCGCGCAGATCAGCGTCAGCGAGACGTCCTCCATGAGCATATCCATGGGGGGGAACCCCATCTCCATTTCCATACAGGGCGACGACCTTAGCTTGCTGCGCGCGATTTCCGGTGATTTCGAAGGCATTATAAAGAAGGTGCCGGGCACGATCAACGTGGACAACAGCATGGAGGAAGGCAACCCGGAGGTTCAGCTTCATATCAACCGCCAGAGTGCCGCGCGTTACGGCGTTACGGCTTACCAGCTGGCGCAGACGCTGAATTCCGCCCTTTCCGGCGTAAGTTCCACTTCGCTGAAATCCGGCGGGGAGGAAACCGACATCACCCTGTCCCTGAACGGCGCCTACGGCGATTCCATCGACAACATGCTGCAGATCGCCATTACGGCGCCCACGGGACAGACCCTTACCGTGGGCGAGATCGCGGACGTGGTATACGACAATTCCCCCGCGCAGATTGACCGGCAGGACCAGGTCCGGACGGCCACCGTCAGTTCCGGCATTTCCGGACGCGACCTGCAGTCGGTCTCCACGGACATCGATGCGGCGCTTTCCACCTATCTGCTGCCCTCCGGCTACACCTACAGCATAGGCGGCGAGGCGGAAGAGATGATGGAGTCGTTCACGAACCTGTTCTTAGCCCTGCTTTTGGCCGTGCTGCTCATTTTCATGATTCTGGCGTCCCAGTTCGAATCGCTGATCCAGCCCTTTATCATCATGCTGGCCATCCCCTTTGCGCTGACGGGGGCGTTCATCGCCCTCTTCATCACGAACACGCCGCTGTCCCTCGTGGCCTTCCTGGGGATCATCATGCTGTCGGGCATCGTGGTCAACAATTCCATCCTGCTCATCGACTTCATCAACCAGAACAAGGCCATTTACGACACGCGGGAGGAAGCCATCATCAACGCCGGGCGTTTCAGGCTCCGCCCCATCCTCATGACGGGATTTACCACCTGCCTGGGCCTGCTGCCGCTCTCCTTGGGCCTCGGATCCGGCGCCGAGATGCAGGCGCCCATGGGCATCACCGTCATCGGCGGCCTGATCTTCTCGACCCTGATCACCCTGATCCTCGTGCCCGTCATCTACACCATCGTGGACGACCGCAGCGTCCGGTACAGGAACCGCCGCGACGCGAAACGGCAAGCGAAGACAGAACGCCTGCGGGCAGCCGGAATGCTCCCCGCGCAGGCAGAGTAGGGAAAGGAGTTCCATGGAAACGGAACACGAGCAAAAGAAAAATCTGATCATAGACGCCGCTTTTGACATTTTTCTGGAGAAAGGCTACACCAACGCGAAAATGGCCGAAGTGGCAGCGCGGGCAGGGCTTGCGAAAGCCACGCTCTATGACTATTTTGACAGCAAAGAATCCCTGTTTTCGGACTTGCTGGAGTCAAAAGCGATTCAGCCGTACTATTCCATTCTCGCGCAGCTCGACAAGACTTCGACCTGCGAATCCCGGATCCGCCGCTTCATGGGCCTGGAAATGGATTTCCTGTTCAACCTCTTCCGGGAAAAAAACATCCTGCCGGCCCTGCTGCTGCATACGGAGATGATCACGAACGCGAGCATCGCCTCCGCCACCCACAGGATCATACAGCTTAAATTCCGGGCGCTGCATGCCTTGGTCAAAGAGGGCGTAGACAGCGGCGAATTCTTCGGGGATCCCGCGACAGCCACCGCCTGCCTCATCGGCGCGTCCAATTTCTACACCGCCTGCGTCTTCAAGCTGGAATCCGGCTGCATAGAACTCCCCCCCGGCTCTCCCGCCTTTCCCGAACTCCCCGAATCCCAGACGAGCTTTTTCGAGACCGTTTTCAACGGCCTGCGGGTTCGGAAATAGATTGATGTCGAAGACTTCTTCCCAAAAAAAGCCGCCGCAAAAAACCAAGGACGAGCAGCGGCATTACAATATGAGCCGCATAAAAAGCAAAGACACCTCCATTGAAGTGGCGCTGCGAAAGGCGCTGTGGCAGGCAGGCATCCGTTTTCGGAAAAACTATAAAATGGCTCCGGGAAGCCCGGACATTGCCCTTACAAAACACAAGATCGCGATCTTCTGCGACGGCGAATTTTGGCACGGCAAGGACTGGGAAACCCAAAAGCAGCGCCTTCACGGCAACCGCGAATACTGGATTTCCAAAATAGAAGGCAACATGACCCGCGACCAAAAAACAGACGGGCTGCTGCGCGCCCAGGGCTGGATCTCCCTGCATTTTTGGGGCGAGGACATAAAAAAGGATTTGCCTTCCTGCGTCGAAGCGGTGAAAGAGACGATCCGCCAGGTCCGGCTGGGCGTCTACGACATTTACCAAATGGGCGAACGGGCGGAAAGCGTCCCGCCGCGAACCCTCCGCCAGGCCGTCGCGGAAGCGTTCTGCGACGCGTATGACAGCGAATAAGGGCAGGGTTACGCAGTCATTGCGAGCGGACGCCTTGTCGTTGCGAGCGGACGCCTTGTCGTTGCGAGCGGACGCCTTGTCGTTGCGAGCGGAGCGAAGCAATCCAGTTCCCGCCCCTGCGCTGGGTTGCTTCGTCGCTTCGCTCCTCGCAATGACGAAAGCTGTTACGCCATCGGCAGATACTTGCGCAGCTTCACCAGAACTTCGCCAAAATCCATAGGTTTGCCCAGATGGTCGTTCATGCCGGCCTCCAGGCATCTTTTAATGTCCTCCTGGAACACATTGGCGGTCATGGCGATGATGGGAACCGATTTCGCGCCCGGCACATCCAGCGCGCGGATGCACCGCGTGGCCTCCAGCCCGTCCATCTCCGGCATCTGCATGTCCATAAAGATGACATCGTACTTCTCAGGCGCGGCGCGGTACATGTTTACCGCTTCCACGCCGTTCTCCGCGCAGTCGATCCGCAGCTCCGTCGGCTCCAGAAGCGCCAGCACAATCTCCCGGTTGATCTCCACGTCCTCTGCCAGAAGAAGCTGGTATTCCCCCAGCGAAAGCGTCTGTCCGGCCTCCGCGTCCGCATCCGCGCTTCCGTCCGCCCCAAGACATTCATTGATCAGATCCAGGATGGAGGACGGGAACAGGGGCTTTGCCAGGAACCTGTCCACGCCCGCCCCTTTTGCTTCGCCCGCGATGGCGTTCCATTCCACCGCGGAGATCATGATCGCCACCGATTTTGACTGCCCGCCGCGCTCCTTTATCTGTTTGGTGAGTTCAACGCCGTCCATGCCGGGCAGCTTCCAGTCAATGAAGTAAATATCGTAACCGCCGTTCTTTTCAAGCAGCGCGAGCGCCTGTTCGCCGTCTTCGGCGACGTCGCAGGCCAAATGAAAACGTCCGGAAACGCTTTGGAAATATTCCCGGATCTCCGGGTCGTCGTCCACCGCCAAAATGCGGATGTTCTCCCGGTTTACGCCGGGATCCAGCAAGGGGCGGGCTTTCCCCGCGTCGCGTTTCAGTTGCACGGTGAACGCAAAGATGGAGCCTTTCCCCATCTCGGATTCGACCCAGACGCGCCCGCCCATCATCTCCACGATGCGTTTTGATATGGCGAGTCCCAGTCCTGTGCCGCCGAATTTTCTGGATGTCCCGCTGTCCGCCTGTTCAAACGAGCTGAACAAGCGGGCCTGCTGCTCCTCGCTGATGCCGATGCCCGTATCGCTCACTTCTACCCGGACGGTGCAAATGTCATTTTCTTCCTCTTGGAGATGGGTATCCAGACGGACGGATCCGCCTTCTGGCGTGAATTTCACCGCATTGGAAAGCAGGTTGGTAATCACCTGCGCCAGCCGCTGGTCGTCGCCGATCAGAAAATCCGGGATTTGCGGGTCGATGGAAACATGGAAGCTCTGGCACTGTTCTTCCACGCGGAAATAGATGACGTTTACTACCTTTTGAAGCATTTTTTCAAAATGAAATCCCACCGGCGAGAGTTCCAGCTTGTTCGCCTCTATCTTGGACATGTCCAATATGTCGTTGATGACGCCCAGCAGGTGGCTGGACGCGTTTTCTATTTTTTCGAAAGCATAATCTTTCCGTTCCATGTCCGCCGCCGACTTGCCGATGGTGGTCATGCCGATGATGGCGTTCATGGGCGTCCGCATTTCATGGGACATATTGGAAAGGAAGTCCGACTTTGCGTGGCTGGCCGCCACCGCCGCTTCGATGCGTTTTTGCAGGGTGTCCATCATGGACTGAAGGGCCTCCGACAGTTTTCGGATCTCCCCCTGCCCGGAAACGATGAGTTTTTTGTGCAGGTTTTCACGCACGGATTCCGAGGTTTCATGCTCGCCGCTGGCAATGACGGCGGACGCTTCTATCAGTTTTTCTATGGGAAAGATGATGCTCCGGGCGAGAAAGACCATTGCGCCGAACGCCACCACGAAGACCAGCACCGAAATCAGCAGGATCTGTCTCAAAAGCGCGTAAGACGACTCGTACATCTCGTTCTGTTCAAAAATAACAGCGAGCCGCCAGCCTATCTTCGGCAGGGCGTGGACGACGATGTGTTCCATGATTTTCCGTTCTCCGAGCCCGCTGAACGTCTCATCCTCGGTCGCAGCCATGCGTTTCCGCAGTTCGGGATATTGCTCCGGATCCATGGACACGTATTCCGGATGGTTCCCGTCCGTGATGATGCGCCCGTTCTGGTCAAACACGACAAGATAGCCGGTTTTGAGGATTCTGCGCTCGCTCAAATCCGAGATCAGGCTTGCCAGACTATAATCCACGCCCAGAAGCCCCAGGGGGCCGCCCTGCGGATCGTAGGTCTTGACCATGATGCTGCACACCACGTCGCCGCCCGTCGTCTGGTAGGGGGATGTCAGCGTCACTTCGTCTTCGTCCCTGGCAGCTTCCAGATACCAGGAACGTTTGCGCGGGTCATATCCGGCGTCTTTATGATAATATTCGTCCACGGCGGAAGGGGAGCGGTCCGCGGGGTCGTAGCCGATCTGCTTTTCCGGCGCCTGCGTGTACTGTCCGTCTTCGTTTGCCATGAAGACCAGGCCGTAATTCTCGTTGGAATTGGACACGCGGTCCAGTTCGTCATAAACAAGCTGTTCGTAACGCGTGTAGTTTTCATAGCGCAGATAGGTCGTTTCGTCGGTGTCAAGATAATCGCTCAGCCTGCCCCTGGAATTCCGGACGAGATCCAGGCCCGCCAGATATTTGACGCTCATCGTCCCCGGCTCGATGAAAGTGTTGATGTGTTCCTCGACCCGTTCCAGCTGGCTGAGCGCCAGCGCGTCAAAGGACTTGACGGAAGCGCTGCTCGTCGAAAAGAACACAAGCGCGGCAATGCTTGCGTAGGCCAGGACAAGACATATGGAGAAAACCAAGATGAGCCGTGTGCGGATGGACATTTTGCCCTCCTGTTTCATGGTGCCGCTGCGGGACGGGCCCGTCCCGCTCCGCAGCCGGGTGATTCGCTTTGTATATTATATCTCAATTTTTGGCAAAAAACAATCATTTGCGTCTAAGAATTGTGATCGTTTTCGCTTTTTTAAGATTTTTAAAAAATTTTTGAAATTTATATTATTTTGTGACTATTTTTTCTGGCGTATGGTATAATAGCCACAGGGCGGCTATTATACCGGCTTGGAGTGCCCTCCGGCTCTGCCGGAGATGGCTGTACCATAAATGACAAGCATTTATGGTATGATAGCCACAGGGCGGCTATTATACTATTACTTTCGCGTGGTGGATATGAGAGAATTTATTTGGATTTTTATAGTCGTTGTCTTCATCGTGGCTGGTTTTGGCGCGCTGATCGTTCAGATGCTTTTTTCTAAACGGCTGGAGCGCATAAAATTTGTTCCTACGGTTTGCGCGTTTTTTCTGGCGGGCATTTCTTTGTTTGTCGGCAACCATTTTTTATACGACATCTCCGATTCATACTACATTCCAAATGAAGCCGCACCCCTGTCCGCCGCGCCCTCCTACTCTGACATAAGCGCGGACGCGTTCCCCCTCACACGGCAGGACATGCTTGAAATGCTGGTTCTTTGGTCAGATCCCGGCGGCGCGGCGTCCGTCGGTGAGGCGTTTGATTTCGCCGGGTGGGCGATTGACAACCGGTTGCTTTCAGAGGCAGACGCGGATTTTACGCCCGGCGATCCCATCACCCAGGCGGATTTCTTTTTGCTTCTGTACAGGTACTGCATGGCGGCGCGCCCGGACGCGGGAACCGGCGACCCCCTGGGGCTGACATTTGAGGACGCGGAAGCCTGGGCCTTGGAAAATGATCTGACACCCGCCATCCAGCCGGACGAGGGCCTGCTGTACGCGGACGCCGACCGCATATTTCAGCAGGCGGACGAACTCGTTTTTTCGGAATAACGCAAAAACCCTTGGAAACGTAAGCTTCCCAAGGGTTTTACCTCCACTCTATCCCATGGCGGTCAAAAAAGCTTTCTTGTGTTATTTTTCCATTTCCTTGCCTTTCCATGATTTTCCGTGGTTATACGTTTCCCAAAGGCATGCAGGGGATTTTTTCATGAAACACACAGAAAAAAATTGACAGCGCCGCCCCTCGCGTGGTATGATGAGTTTGGTTAAGAAGCCTAAAACCAGATCTGTTGACAGCAAAATGCCAAGAAAACCCGCGGGATGGGCTCCCGCGGGTTTTCATTTGGGCCGGCTGCGCTCATCTGTCCCGGTCCAGCCACTTGCAGACGTAGTGGGCTACCACGCCCGCCGCGACCGAGACCCAAAAGCCCATAACCTATTCTAACAGCAAAATACCACCTCCTTTCCGCTGCCGGATCGGAGGTACGCAGCACTCCATTATAATACGCGGAAACGAAAAGCGAAAGGAGGCGCACATGCCGAGGATGACGTTCACGTTCGAGGGGAGGCGGTACGACGTGACCGCGAAGACGGACAAGGAACTTGCCGTGCGGGTCGCCATGAAGAAGCGTGACCTTGAGGAGGGCACGAAGACCAAGGATCGTTCGACACCGCGCGGCGGATGATCGACGCTTTCACGGACAAAAACTCCCACACCCACTCCCACACTTAACCCGTGGGAATGGGATAAAACCAGAGTGTTTTTATCCTAAATTCTGTAAATTCCGAGGCAAGCAAAATCCCTTGGAAACGTTGGTGTTCCAAGGGATTTCAACTGGAGGCGACACCCGGATTCGGACCGGGGGTGAAGGTTTTGCAGACCTCTGCCTTACCACTTGGCTATGTCGCCGGATGCGGGCGGACCCGCAGCGTTCTGCCACGAACCCGCCGAGCGAAAATTGGCTAGGGTAGGAGGATTTGAACCTCCGAATGACGGAATCAGAATCCGCTGCCTTACCGCTTGGCTATACCCCAACAGAACGGCACAAAAGAACGGACGGCGCAATCCCATGCCTTTAGGCATGGCAATACCGCTTTACTAAGCCGCCATGGGGTTACAATCCCCTTGCGGCGCCTACGGTTTGTGGACCGTGGGATCGGCCTCAAACCGTCCGTCCAAAATTGAAATATGGGGTGGATAGTGGGATTCGAACCCACGCATACAGGAACCACAACCCTGTGTCTTTACCTCTTGACGATACCCACCATGAATGTGTGCCAACGTATAAAATGGCGATCCGGATCGGGCTCGAACCGACGACCTCCAGCGTGACAGGCTGGCATTCTAAACCAACTGAACTACCGGACCGCGTATGATGGAAAATGGTAGCGGCGGGTGGAGTCGAACCACCGACCTTTCGGGTATGAACCGAACGCTCTAACCAGCTAAGCTACGCCGCCGCATGACGACATTCCCCGTTCCGGCGCGATGTGCGCATGTCGCCGCGCCGCCGGCCGCGAAATACATCGCAATAAAAATAGTAACATTTTATAATGCCGCTGTCAAGCATTTTATAGCGATTTCAAATTTCCAAATATTACCATTATTCGCGGTGTGGCATAAATTACCCAGCTGGGGGGCGGGCGTTACCCAGAGGCGGGATTGCGGGCATAATGGTCTCGCTCGCAAATTAATCCGCAAATTATCGCAAAAACATTGACAGACAGAGGGAGAGAGGGTAAAATAGGCTTGTTGATTAGCGGTCGCTAACCATCGCGGCCGGCAACATCCGGAATACGGGGACGGGAGGGGTCTACATGGGTCATGAAAAAACGGACGGGATGATGAAAAGACACAGGCCGCAAAGGTCTGCGTCCGCGCGGGGCGAGGTGGCGCTGACCGGCATTTTTCTCGCTTTCATCCTCGTGGTCGGGCTGGTCGAGCGGATGTTTCCGCTGGATTTTATCGTTCCTGGCGCACGGCTCGGCCTGTCCAACGTGGTGGTTTTGACATCCATCTATTTATTCCGTTTTCGCGTCACGCTTTTGCTTGTCGTTTTAAAGTGCGTCATTTTGTCCATGCTTACGGGCGGGCCGTCTTCCTTTATCTACAGCATCTTCGGATCGATGTTGAGCTTTCTTGTCATGTGGCTTCTCGTAAGGCTTTTTTCCGGGAGCTTCAGCCCCGTCGGCATCAGCGTGGCAGGGGCTGCCTGCCACAGCACGGGGCAGGTTCTGGCGGCCTGCCTGCTGCTGGAAAACGCGGGAATGTTCCTGTATCTGCCGCTGCTCTTGATTTTGGGCACGTGCAGCGGGGTGTTGGTGGGCGTAGTTGTGAAACAGGCGGTTCCGCGGCTCCGGACGCTGCAAAAATCAGGCGCGGCGGGTTCCATTTTGGGGCGGTAAACTCCATCCGGCTAAAGCCGGGGAGTTTTCGAGTGGCACCTGCCCGCCATTTGATACGCAAATGGGGTTAGGTGCGCAACGGTCGGTCACGCTTCCTGGTTCGGGGTTTCCTTGACGCGAATGGCGCCTATGGTGATCGCGCTGACGCCGACCACTTTGGCTAAGGTGCGGGCGCCGCGCACTACCTTTTTGACATCCCTTTCCTTCGCGC
>JAITOE010000063.1 GCA_031290135.1 Eubacteriales Family XIII. Incertae Sedis bacterium | reverse complement strand
CATCCAGATGACCATCACGCTGATCACGCCCATAGCCATGGAGGAGGGGCTGCGCTTCGCCATCCGCGAGGGCGGCAGGACCGTGGGCGCCGGCGTCGTCGCGTCCATCAAGGAATAAACTTGCTCCGTCAGACGCCAAACGGGTACAGGCTGGAAAAACCGGCCGCGGCCCGGCCGTTATCATGCCGAAACAGATTGCCTTATGCCGACGTCGTAAGAGGCATAAGATGAAAGGCGATTTCAGTAGGCAAAAAGGAGAAAAAAGTGAAAACATATGTGGCAAAGCCAAAAGAAATAGAGCATAAATGGTATGTGATAGACGCCGAAGACAAGACCCTCGGCAGGCTCGCCAGCGAAGTCGCGTCCATCCTGCGCGGCAAGAAAAAACCGATTTTTACGCCGTTCATTGACACGGGGGATTATGTCATCATTGTCAACGCCGAAAAGGTGTCGGTGACAGGGAAGAAGCGAAAAGAAAAGATCTACAGGCGGCACACCGGTTATCCCGGCGGCCTGCGCGAGATCACATTTGAAAAACTGCTCGTGCGGCGGCCGGAGGAAATCATCCGCCATGCCGTAAAAGGCATGATGCCGAACGGCAAGCTTGGCAGGCAGATGTATAAAAAACTGAAAGTTTTCGTAGGGCCGGAGCACAACCATCAGGCGCAGAAACCGGAAGTTTGGAATTTTTAAGGAGGGGAGGAAAAGACAATGGCTAAGATGCAATATGCAGGAACAGGAAGAAGAAAGACGTCCGTCGCCAGAGTTCGATTAATCCCCGGAAAAGGCGCCGTGACCGTCAACAAAAAGCCGCTGGATGATTATTTCGGCATGGAAATATTGAAAAAAGAGGTCAGACGGCCCTTGGAACTCGTCGGCGCGGAAGGCAAGTTTGACGTGCTGGCCACCGTAAAAGGCGGGGGCTTCACCGGGCAGGCGGGCGCCCTGCGCCACGGCATTTCCCGCGCGCTCTGCGTCGTGGACAAAGAAACCTACCGGCCGCCGCTGAAGTCGGCGGGCTTCCTGACCAGGGACCCAAGGATGAAAGAACGGAAAAAGTACGGCCTCAAAAAAGCCAGGAAAGCTTCGCAGTTCTCAAAACGTTAATATTTCGCGCTTTATGCGCGAAACGACAAGGTGTTTTTATGTTTTCGCTTTCCGCGCTGCTCGATTTTGACGACATTACCATACAGTGCCACGACAACCCAGACGCAGACTCCATTGCGTCTGGGTTTGCGCTGTACACGTTTCTGGACGCCGCCCGGAAAAAGGTCAGGCTGGTCTATTCCGGCCGGAGCAAAATCACGAAAGTGAACCTGCTGGAACTCCTGCGTGCGCTTTCTGTCCCGTTAGAACACGTAAAAGATCTGCCGGAAGCGAAGGCGCTTGTTTTGGTGGACTGCCAGTACGGCGCCGGAAACGTCACAAAATTCCCGGCGGAAACCATCGTCGTGATCGACCATCACCGCAGGGAAACATCCGGATTCACCCTTGAAATCATAAGGCCGCAGCTGGGAAGCTGTTCCACCTTGGTCTGGGATCTGCTGAAAAAACAGGATTTTGACTTCTGCGCCTGCCCGGACGTCTCCACCGCCCTCTACTACGGGCTGTTTTCGGACACCAATAATTTTGCGGAGCTCAGCCACCCGTTGGACAAAGACATGCGGGATTCCCTGTGCTACGACAGCCACGTCATAAAAAAACTCAAAAACTCCAATCTGACTTTAACCGAGCTGCGCATTGCCGGAACGGCGCTCACGCGTTACAAAAACAACCGCGACCTGGGCTATGCGATCTTCAAAGCCGAACCCTGTGACCCGAATATTTTAGGGTTCATAAGCGATCTTGCCCTGCAAGTCAACAGCATCGACATCTGCATTGTCTATGCCTGCATTCAAAACGGCATAAAATTGTCCATACGCAGCTGTTCCAGGGAAGTCATGGCGAATGAATTCATCGCTTTCCTGACGGAGGGCGTCGGCTCCGGCGGCGGGCATATTGAAAAAGCGGGGGGATTTATCCAGCAGTCCGCGCTGGACGGCCTGAAAGCGGAGACGGAAGATTTCCTGGAGGCGCGCGCGCAGGAATATATGAACGCCTACGACGTGGTGGACGCCGCGAACCACGCGTTGGACATTACGGGCATGGCGAAATACAACAAGAAAAAAATTCCGACCAACTACGTGATGTCCGCCGACATATTTGCCGAGGGGACGCCCATCCTGATCCGGACCCTGGAGGGAGACGCCGAAGCGATCGCGTCCAAAGACGTGTACCTGATGATAGGCATCCTGGGGGAGGTCTACCCCATCCAGGCAGGGAAATTCTGGGTGAGCTACGAGGCGGCGGAGGATTCCGCGCCCGGCCTTGATTACAGCTACGCGCCTACCGTGCGGAACAAGCTGACGGGGGATTCCGCCGATCTGCTGGCGTTCGCAAAGCCCTGCCTCCCGTTGACGGAGGTGCATATCCGCGCGGCCGTCCTGACGCGGAACACCAAAATTTTCACCGCATGGAACGCAGAAGGCTACATGAGCGGCAAACCGGGCGATTTTATCGCCGTGCGGGACGACGATCCGCAGGACGTGTACATCGTCCGGAAGGATATTTTTGAGAAAACGTATAAAGCGCCGTGAGGGACGCGCAATTGGCGCGGCAAACCGCGGCGCTTGATTTTAGTCAATACGTTCTGCGCTTCCGGCAAAATGCCCAATTGCAAATTGAGGTGACAAATGAGATGAACGATAACAAGGGTTTGTCAGGAATAATAAATGTGCATAAATGGCAGGTTTTGCAAGATTATATCGCAAAAGTTACAGGTATGGCAGTCATTACTTCTGATTGCAAAGGCGTACCCATCACCGCGCACAGCGGCCGCCAGAGCTTTTGCTCCCACATACGCGCGGACGCGGGTTTGAACGAGTTCTGTCAAAAATGCGATTCGCGTGCGGGGCTTGAGGCTATGCGCGTCAAAGCGCCGTACATTTACCAGTGCCACTATGGCATATTGGACGTGGCGATCCCCATCGTTATAGGCGACTCCTATATCGGCGCAATTCTCATTGGGCAGGTTCTGCTGTCCAACGCTGAGGATATGGCTACGCTTGAAGTTATTTACACCCCGACAAACCGCAAACTCCACCAGCGAGGTTTGGCGGAATTCATGGAATTCTACGAAAAACTGCCCGTGCTTAGCCTTGAGAGGGTTCAGGTCATCGCGCAGATGCTGTTTCATCTGTGCAACTACATCGTGGAGGAATCCATAGAAAAAAATATGATTTTAGACATGATCGCGGGCCGCGATATACCTGCCTCCGATGAGGGGATGACTTTCCAGAAGACAAACCTTAACATGCCCGTTGAGAGGCTCGAAGGCATCAAGAAAAAGCTCAACAATGCCATTTCAGACGCGCATGTACATAATCCGGAAGAAACGGAGCGGCGAAACGAAACGGGCGGCAACATACTTGATCCGGCTTTCGAATATATCAAAACCCACAAATCCGAAAGGTGTTCGCTGACGGAAATGTCAGGGCTCTGTCACATAAGCAAGAACTATTTTCATAAGCTCTTTGTGAAGCAGACGGGCATGACCTATTCGGCGTTTCTCATCGGGAAACGGCTGGATTGGGCAAAAAGGCTGTTACAAACCACCGACAGATCGATATCCCAGATCGCCATAGACGTCGGTTTCAGCGATGCCGGACATTTCATAAAAACATTCAAAAAGTACGAGGGTATCACCCCTTTGCGCTTCAGGGCCGTATTTGCCGAAAACGAAAAAATATGAATCTATAGGTATAAACGCCGCCGCCCGCCTGGCATTTGCGCAGACTTGTAAAAATATATACCATTTTTAATTTTCTGTTTATAAAAATACAATCAATCTATCAAATTATTGTATTCGTTCAACTAATGACTTTATTCGGCCGATACTTCATAATTTCAGATAGGACAGAAGAACGGCCGGAGGGGGACGGCCATTCCATGGGCGAACGTAAGTTCGAAATGGTGTCCAAAAGAACACGATTGATTCAGAGCAGGGGAATGAATGGAGGAAATGATGAGAAGAGCGTTTATCTGCCCTGCAAAGTATGTCCAGGGTGAGAACGAGTTGCTGAATCTTGGGTACTTCGTGAGTACCTTCGGAAAATCCGCGCTGCTGATCGCACACGCTGACGATGTGACAAGAACACGCAGACAATTGGATGAAACTGCTGCAAAGTTCGGCGTGACATTTGTTGAAAGCGCTTTTGGCGGCGAATGTTCGCGGGAAGAGGTCAAAAGACTTCAGGCGCTGGCCGCAGAGAATAAATGTGATTGCACCGTCGGGCTTGGAGGCGGCAAGGCCATCGATACCGCTAAATGTGTAGCCCAGGGCGAAGCCCTCATCATTGTTCCTACCATAGCGGCCACCGACGCGCCTACGAGCCACTCGGCGGTTTTGTATACGCCGGAAGGAGCGTTCGATGATTACGCCTACTTCAAGCAGAGCCCTACCGTAGTTATGGTAGACACGGCCATCATCGCGGCCGCGCCTGCAAGATTTCTGGTTTCAGGCATGGGCGACGCCCTTTCCACCTATTTTGAAGCGCGCGCCACCAGCGCGGCTTTCGCCAACGTCAACGCCGGGCTGCCCTGCGGGTTCAGGGAAGGATGTACGGGCCCGGCAAAATCCACAAAAACGGCGCTTGCATTGGCGACGCTGTGCTACAGGACGCTGCTGGAAGACGGTTTGAAGGCGAAGCAGGCCTGCGACGACAACGTCGTGACGACGGCTCTTGAGAATATCGTTGAAGCAAACATTCTCCTTTCGGGACTTGGCTTTGAAAGCGGCGGCCTGGCCGCGGCCCACGCGATCCACGACGGGCTCACCGTCCTGGCGGGAACCCACAAGTATTTCCACGGCGAAAAGGTGGCGTTCGGCACATTGGCCCAGCTGGTTTTAGAAAACGCATCCAAGGCAGAGCTGGCGGAGGTTCTTGATTTCTGCCTGTCCATCGGCCTTCCGGTATGCCTGGCGGATATCGGCGTAAGCGCTCTTTCAGACGAGGAACTGCGCCAGGTGGCCGAAAAAGCCTGCATTCCCGAAGAATCCGTATACTCCATGCCATTTCCCGTTACGGTGGAAGCAGTGGCGGCAGCCGTCCGCGCGGCGGATAAAATCGGCAGCGAATACAAGAAAAACCATAAATAGGCGCCGGTCACGCGGCCTGTATATCTTTTGGGAGGCGAACGGATGAAGAAGATTATCAATCAAGTGGAAACCATCGTAGACGAGATGTGCAGCGGCATCGTAGCTGCGGAGCAAGATCTCGAACTCATCCCCAAATACAGGATCATCCTCAGAAAAAACATAGATGCGAACAAGGTCGCGCTGATTTCGGGCGGCGGCAGCGGCCACGAACCGGCTCACGCCGGCTTTGTCGGCAAAGGAATGTTGACGGCGGCCGTTTGCGGCGATGTCTTTGCCTCCCCTTCGACCATTCAGGTTTACAATGGGATTTTGAAAGCGCAGAGCAAAAAAGGCGTGCTGCTGATCATCAAGAACTATTCAGGCGACTGCATGAATTTCGATGCTGCGGCGGAGATGGCGCAGGATGATGATATAAAGGTGGAGAGCGTTTACGTCAATGATGACGTCGCCGTGGAGGACAGCCTCTATACCGTCGGCCGGCGCGGCGTAGCGGGTACGCTGCTGGTTCACAAAATCGCAGGCGCAGCGGCGGAAGCCGGCAAGGATCTGGCGGAGGTTAAGGCCGTTGCGGAGAAAACCATCGCAGGCGTCAAGTCCATCGGCGTGGGGCTGACGTCATGCACGGTTCCCGCAAAGGGCAGTCCCACTTTTGAAATAGCCGACGACGAGGTGGAATTCGGCGTGGGGATTCACGGGGAACCCGGCGTGGCGCGCCAGAAAATCAGAAGCTCCGCCGCGTTGGCGGAAGACATGACAGGGCGGATTGTGAAAGAGCTGGGTCTTGCATCCGGCGATAAGGCAGCCGTCATGGTCAACGGATTGGGCGGCACCCCGCTGATGGAGCTCTACATCCAATACAACGACGTGGCGGCCATCCTAATGAAGGCGGGAATCGAAATTCGCAAGAGCTTCGTGGGAAACTACATGACCTCGTTGGATATGGCGGGTTTTTCCGTAACGATTTTAAAGCTTGACGACGAGCTGGAAAGCTATCTGAACGCACCTGCGGACACACCGATACTGAAGGTGGTGGGAAAATGAGCATTTCGACAACGGACGTAAAAACGGTTATTGGGAAACTTTGCCAGCTGATTATTGACAACGAGCAGTATTTCTGTGAGTTAGACTCCGCCGCCGGCGACGGCGATTTCGGGATGTCGCTTGCGAAAGGCTTCCGTGAAGTGCAGAAAGAAATGGGCGACATGGACGACAGCAGCACATTCAAGTTCCTGAGAGGTTGCGGCATGATCATTTCCGAATACTGCGGCGGCGCGTCAGGTCCGATTTGGGGTTCCGCATTCAATGCGGCGGCATCCTCGGTGAAGGGAAAGGACGCGCTGGAAATAGGAGACGTGGCAGGGATGTTCGAAAGCGCAGTGGAAGCAATCCAAAAACGCGGCGGAGCGAAGGTCGGGGACAAGACTCTGTTGGACGCCCTCATCCCCGCGACGGAGGCACTGCGGACGTCCGCCGACGCAGGCAGCGATGTAAGGGCGGCTTTCGAAGCGGCGGCAGCCAAGGCGGAGGCAGGGTATGAATCGACGAAATCCATGATCGCTTCCAGGGGCAGGGCCTCCTATCTGGGTGAACGAAGCATCGGGCATCCGGACGCGGGCGCCACAGCCATCAGCATTCTCTTCAACGCATTGGTCAAGGCATAAGGCAGATGCAGAGGAATACACGGGCGCTACGGCGTTACAGCACAGCAGAACGGAGGAAAACATGACAGCTTTAAGCGAAACGATTAAAAAACCGAGGAACCTTTCGCCGAGAATCGAATGGCTTCGCGATTTCTATTTTGAAGGTGCGGACAGGGACTGGAACAACGAATATCTGTCCTTCGGCACGGGGACAGACTGGGATGTGATCACCGACGAGACCTTTGTTTACACGATGTACAGCATCATGCCGTCCATCGACGCCACTGATATTTCCACAAAGCTGGCGGCCAGGCCGATTCCGATCCCCGATGATTTTTTCTCCTGGGATCTGGTGGAAAGGCGAGCCTGGTTCGTCAAAAAGGTGATGGTTGACTACGTTCCCAAGGAGATACTGCCCGGTGACCTTCTGGCGGGCAGCCGTTTCCAGCTGCGGGTTTCAAAGTGCCTGAGCAAAGAGGAAAACGACGAAAGAGACCGGCTCCTTCTGGGCGAGCAGGGATTGCGCCAGAAAACCTTGGCGTACCATGAGCGTGGCTTTGGAAACTGCGGTCCCTCGCCGGGTCATCTGATCCCAGGCTACGAAAAAATCGTCAAATACGGATTCAAACACCAGTTTGAGCACATTTGCGAACTATATGACCAACTGTCCGAATCGGAGAAGAGCGGGCCGAAAGGAGCCCAGCTTCGGGCGATGAAAACGGCCGCCACCATGCCGAAAGAGATTGCAGCCCAATATTCTGCGATCTGCAGGGAACTGGCTGAGAAAGCCAAATCGGAGACTCGCAAGGCCGAGCTGCTGCAGATGTCGGAAAATTTGAAGCGCGTGCCTTGGGAAGGCGCCACTACGTTCTGGGAAGCGGTCATGTCATTGTGGATAAGCCATATGCTCGTCATGGCCGATGAAAACTATCCGGGCCCAGGGGATTCTTTCGGGCGGCTCGACCAGTACCTCTTCCCCTATTGGAAAAAGTCGGTGGACGAGGGCATGGATCCTGCCTTCGGCAAGGAAATCCTCAAATGTCTCTGGATTCACTGCAACACGGTTTACGACGCCCAGATCCGCATAGGGAATCAGGGCATTACGGCGGGTTACGGCCAGCTCTTCACTTTCTCCGGAATGGGAAAGGATGGCAAAGACATGAGCAACGACCTCACGTTTGCCCTCTTTGACTGCATAGAGGATATGACGCCCATGCTGGAACCCAAGCCCAACGTGCGGCTTCATAAAAATTCTCCTGATAAGGTGATCGACAGGGTCGTCGATATGATTTCCGAAAGCCAGGGAGCCCCTTTCCTCATCAACTTCGACGAGCGCTCAATGGCGGGCATGCTCAGGGAAGGCAGGATGAGCGGCAAGGAAGACCTCATCAACATGGACAACGTTTTCGACTACGCTTCCGTGGGCTGCCTTGAAAATACCATGGTAGGCAATGATCGCTCCGAGACGGTAAACTGCAACCTGAACCTTGTAAAATCCCTGGAATACGTTCTTTCCGATGGGACGGATCTCGTGGAGTATTACCGCATGGACGGTTCTGTATACCCGAAGATCCATGATGGCGTCAAAACAGGGGATCCCAGGGAATTCAAGACTTTCGATGAATTTTTCCGGGCTTTTGCCCTCCAGCTTAAAAACGACGTGAAGCGCATGGTCGAAATGTACAACCAAAGCGATATTCACCGGGCAAAGTATACGCCTACCCCCTACCTTTCCATACTCGTGAAGGGTTGTGCGGAAAGCGCTACGGACATCAGCGCCGGCGGCGCGGAGCTGAAATACGTAACCATTGAAGGAGTCACTTTTGCGACGACGGTGGATTCCCTGCTGGCCATAAAATACTTGGTTTACGATGAGAAAATATGTTCCATGGATGAGCTGATTCAGGCGCTTAAAGACAACTGGGAGGGCCATGAGCTTCTTCAGGCCCGCGCCAAGAACAGGGCGCCCAAATACGGCCGCGACGACGATGAAGCGGATGAGCTGGCGCGTTGCATTATGGAGCTCTGGGCGGATGAATGCTGGAAGTATAAGTCCGAGGCCAGCGGTGAACAGTTCAGAGCCGGCATGCTCAGCTGGAACTACTGGATCACCTATGCGCCCATTCTCTTCGCCACCCCCGACGGCCGAAAGAGAGGCCAGTTCCTTTCCAACGCCATCTGCCCGTCCAACGGCATGGACATCAACGGCCCCACGGCCAACGCGAATTCCGTCGGAAAAGCGCTGGGGGGGAAGAACGCGGACGGCGGCGATTATGACGGTTATGTGAATTACCTTCCAAACGGGACGAGCCACACCATCACGTTCAGCCCCGCCATGCTCAGGGATCCCGGCCACAAGACCAAGTTCAAGGCCTTTCTGAAGGGTTATATCGAAAACGGCGGAACAGCACTGCAAATCAACGTGTTGGACGCGGATATGCTCGTGGAAGCGCAGAAGAAGCCAGAGGATTACCGGCATCTGCTGGTTCGCGTCACGGGATACAACGCTTACTTCACCAGCGTCGGCAAGGAGATGCAAAACGAGATCATCGCAAGAGAGATGCAAAACAAGTATTAATTTTCAGGAGGAGGCATCACTTGCTTCAGCAGAGCGCGACTGTACTGGATATACAGCGGCTGTCCACGGAAGACGGGCCGGGACTGCGGACGACGGTTTTTCTCAAGGGATGCAGTCTGGCCTGTACCTGGTGCCACAACCCGGAAAGCATTCCCTTTGATCGCCAAGTCCAGTGGATAGAGCAGGGTCGGTGCATAGGCTGCGGCCTGTGCGTGGAAAGCTGCCCCTCCGGCAGCCTGCGCGCCGGCGGGAAGGGCATAGAGATTGATCGGAAAATCTGCGTCGCCTGCGCCGCCTGCGTGAAGGTCTGCCCAACGGCAGCCATGGAACTGAAGGGTGAAGTATGGAATTTGGATGCCCTGATATCGGAGATAACAAAGGATAGATCTTTCTTCGGCAAGGAGGGCGGCGTCACATTTTCCGGGGGTGAAGCCCTTATGCAGGCGGAATTTGTCATCGCCGCCGTGAAGATTTTGAAGGAACAGGGCATTCACACCGCCATAGACACGGCCGGCTGCGTTCCCGAATCCGCCATGAAAGGAGTCCTTGAAAACGCCGATTTAATACTCTACGATTTAAAGCTGGCGGATCCCGCCGCGCATAAGAGATTTACGGCGGCGGACAACACACTCGTGTTGAAAAATGCAAAGCTGGCGGCGGCGTATCATAAGGATTACAAGATAAACGGGCCGGAGAGGCCGGAAATATGGATTCGAACGCCCATTATACCGGGTGCCACGGATTCCGAAGAGAATATCACGCGGATCGGCGCCTTTATAGCGGATCACATGAACGAAAGCATTTCGCGCTGGGAATTAATTTCGTTCAACAATCTCTGCCAGAGCAAATACAACAGGCTCGGGCTTACATGGGATTTTGAATCAACGCCTCTCATAAAGGCTGAGAAGATGGAAGCTCTTGTAAAAGCAGCAAAGGAAAGCGGAGCGGATCCCTCAAAGATCTTGTGGACAGGTTCGACTTTCATGGAAGGGTAATGCGTGAAACTCACGGCAGGCGTGGGTTTAAGAATGGAGGTATCACAGTGTCCGGGTATGATTTTAGCATCTATGAAAACGAGAAGACAATAAATTTCATCTGTACGGTGAATGAAGACAATACTCCCCATGTATCAATTTTCAGTTCCGTGCTGAAATATGACGATCATTCCCTCATGTTCGGTGAGTATTGCAGGGGTCTGTCCAAATCGAATCTGCGCAGAAACCCCAAGGCCGCCATCTTCTCGCTGACGCCGGAGGGGGTTTTTGCGGCGGGAACCGTCACTTGGAAGGGCAGCCTGCGTTCGGGACCGGAACACGAGTTATTCAACAATATACCCCGTTTTCGTTACAACGCTACCTATGGATATGAATTCGTGCATATTCTGGCCATCAACAGCCTCAGCGCGCCCGCCCAAATCGATGCGGCGCAGGTGAAAGAGGCGGTGGCGGGTACAAAAACAGCCATCGATGCCGTGGCGCCAAAGCCCGGAAACGAAGTGATTTCCCATGTTGGCGCACAGCTTTTCGCGCCGGATGAGACGCCCAAATTGGCGGCCTATATAAAGGAGGACGGCTACCCTCACCTGATATACGTCCCTCAAGCCAGACTGCTGGACAGCGGCACCATAGTCATCGACGCCAGTCTCAACAAAGGCGAACTTCTGGCGATTCCGGGCGGCGCAAAGGTCGCCGTCATGGCTTACGTTCCCAGGCTGGGTTCGTCCATTGAGGCTGACGGCCACACCAATGAATTCTGTCTGGGCGCGCGGGATACCGTTGTCGTTGTCATCGACCGCGTTTACAACGGAAACACGCCGAAGGCGGGCTATATCTACCCTGTACCCGAAATCAAAGAGTTTCGCACTTTCGCGGGAGCGATGGACGTATAGCTCGCCCGGTTGCCGCCGGTTTGCGCAAAGCGTCTTTCGACAAGCGTCTTTCGACAACGAAAACGGAGGAAAAGAAATGTTGCTTCAGCTTGAGAATGTTACACGCTACTTCGGGGGCTTGGCGGCCGTAAAGGATGTTTCTTTCGGCATTCAAGAAGGTCAGATCCTGGGTTTGATCGGGCCGAACGGTTCCGGAAAAACCACGTGCTTCAACCTGATCACCGGTCTTTATCATCCATCGGAAGGGCAAATATCTTTCAACGGGGAAGTGATCAGCAAGATGCCGCCCCATGTGATCGCCAGAAAAGGCGTTGCCCGTTCCTTCCAAATCAGCAGCGTCTTTCCGACGCTGGCCGTCATTGAAAACGTTGTGACGGCTCACTACTGCCGCCAAAAATCCAACCTGATCACCGGGCTGCTGGGCATAGCCGGAACGCGCAAGGAAGAAAAACAGGTCAGGGAACATAGCGGGGAACTGCTGGAATTCGTCGGACTTGGAGATAAGGCGCATGCCGAAGCCAGCGCCCTGACAAGCGCGGACCAGAGAAGGCTCATGATCGCCATAGCCCTTGCCACCGAGCCTAAGCTGCTCATGCTTGACGAGCCTTGCGCCGGCATGACTGATGAAGAGCAGACTGCCATCGTTGCGCTGATGAGAAAGATCTGCGGGGACGGCATTCCGATTTTACTCGTGGAGCACCATATGAAGATCGTCATGGAGGTCAGCAACCATATCGTGGTGCTTGACCGGGGAGAGAAAATCGCAGAAGGCCAGCCGGAAGAGATCAAGAACAATGACGCCGTTATCGAGGCATATTTGGGAAGGAGCGAAAAAGAGCGTGCTTAAGATTACCGGTATGAGTTTCAAGTACGGCAAGGTTGAAGTCCTTCACGGCATCTCCATCAACGCCGAAAAGGGAAAGATCACATCTCTGATCGGAGCCAACGGCGCAGGGAAGACCACGACGATGAAAGCGATCATGGGACTGATGCCCATAAGCGGCGGAACCATCGAATGGGACGGAACAACGCTCAGCGGCAAGGATCCCAGCGATGTGGCGAAATGCGGCGTGGCGCTCTGCCCTGAAGGGCGGCAGCTGTTCCCCAATATGAGCGTCTATGAAAACCTCCTGATGGGCGCTTATACGAGGAAGGACAAGGAAGAAATCAAAGAAACCATTGAGAGCGTCTACCAGTGGTTTCCGCGTTTGGTTGACAGGCGAAATCAAATGGCGGGTACCTTATCCGGCGGCGAACAGGAGATGCTGGCCATTTCCCGCGCCCTTATGTCAAAACCGAGTTTGATGCTCATGGACGAACCCTCCTGGGGGTTGGCGCCGATTCTCGTGGAAGAGGTGGGAGAAATTATCAAATCCATCAACGCACAGGGTACGACGGTTCTGCTGGTGGAACAGAACGCGCAGATGGCCCTGGATCTGGCGGACTACGTCTACGTGCTTGAGACAGGGAAAATCGTACTTGAAGGCGCCGGCGCGGAAGTATCGGCAAATGAGGAGATTCAGCAAGCTTATTTAGGTGTATAAGACCATACATGCACCGAAACGATGGCTGCGGATGGGAGGAAATATGAGTACTATGGTTTTGCAGCAGGTTATTAACGGCATCGTCACAGGCGGGCTTTACACGCTTATCGCGATGGGGCTTTCTCAGATATTCGGCGTCTTGGGCATATCCCATTTCGCCCACGGATCGGTAGTGATCATCGCCGGGTATCTCGGCTACACGTTCACCCGCGTTCTGGGGTGGGCCTTATTCCCATCCGTCATTCTGTCCATCATATGCTGCACTGTAGTTGGGCTTCTTATGGAGCGCTTCGCATACCGGCCGATGATGACAAAGCCGCAAATCAACATCTTCATTTTAGCCTTGGGTATGCTGTTTATCGTGGACAATCTGGCAGAGATGATCTGGGGGCCGGATCCTCTGGCGATTCAGGCTGCTTCCAACGTGCCGATTCACATCGGCCCTGCCGTGCTCACCACTTTCCGCCTCGCCGTCGTTCTCATCAACTTTGCGGTCCTCTTCGGTCTATGGGGCCTGATGAAATTCACAAAACTGGGACGCTCCATCCGGGCTATGGCGCAGAATAGGGAGGCGGCAAAGATTCTGGGCGTCAACCTGAACCAGACCAGCGCACTGGTATTCGGAATCGGCTCTGCGCTGGCGGGTCTGTGCGGCATCTTCTATACCAGCATGATTCAAATTGTGCCGTCGTCAGGCGGTACGCTGGTGCTCAAAGGCTTCGCAGTCATGATTCTCGTGGGCCTTGGAAATATTCCCGGCACCATTGTCGGCGGCTTAATCATGGGGCTGGTGGAATCTCTGGGCGCCACGTTCATCTCAGAGGCGTTTAAGGACTCCTACGGCTTCCTTGTGCTGATTTTGGCCATGCTCTTCAAGCCGGACGGGCTGTTCAACAGAAAAACCCAAATAAAATATTAGCGCCGGACAGAGATATTAAAGCGGAATCGCTTTGATAATAAAATTGTTTTCTGCAAGTTGAAAAAGGAGGAAGGTAATGAAGAAAGGATCAATGCGAATCGGAAAGGTGTTGCTATCCGTCCTGTTAATTGCCGTGTTGACATCAATGACGGCGGCCTGTGGCGGCAGCGGCTCCGGTTCAGGGTCAGACGGCGGCGCCGATGCGGATGGCGGCGCAAAAACCGGAACGATCGTCTGGGGCGTGGACGATTCCCTGACCGGTACCGGTGCGGGTTCGGGTCTGCCCAGTTATCAGGGCACGGTTCTTGCCGTCGAGCAGGTCAATGCGGAAGGCGGTATTCAGATTGGCGATACCAGCTACACGATTCAGCTCAAGGAGTATGACAACAAGAGCGATGCCAGCGAAGCGGTTTCAACCCTCACGAAACTTCTGGACGTGGACAAGGTCCACTTTGTAATCGGATGGGGTTCCAGCACGGCGACCTTGGCTGCCGCGCAGATTGCCATGACCCGTCAGGACGACGTGACCATGGTGGTCGGAAACGGGCGCACGCCCATGCTCATGGTCTACAACACCCAGGGAAACATATTCCGCAGCGGCACCGGCAACGTCTATGACCCCATCGGTATCGTACAATACATGAAAGAAGTCGGCTGCAACAAGACAGGCGTAATCGCCATGATGAACGACACGGCTTACAGCGTTTCCGCAAAGCAGTACATGGAAAAGTTTGAGGAATGCGGCATTGAGTCCGTCGGTCTTGAGAACTTTGAAGCCAACGACACGGACTTCAACACCCAGGTAACGAAGCTTCTCCACGCCGGCGCGGACAGCATCCTTACCGTCGGCAATATCATTGAGTCCGCCACCATCGTCCGCACCATCCGCGAGCAGGGCAGCGACATTCCCATCGTCAACTTCTCTGCCGGAACAGGCAGCCAGTGGCTGGGCGTTTGCACCAACGAACAGATGAACAACTGCTACACCACCCGTCCCTGGGCCAGTGCCATCGGCGCCACCGACGACGGAACGCAGGAAGCCTATACCGAAGCTTATATCGCAAGGTGGAACGACTCGCCGGCTCAGGCGGACTGCCAGGCCTACGACGATGTTTGGATCATGAAGGCCGCCTACGAAAAGGCCCAGTCCACGGATCCCCTCGAAGTGCGGGCCGCTATGAAGGAACTCAAGGTCAGCGATCTGGATCCGCGTTGCGTAGATGCCTTTGAAGCCCTTGACGGCGACAAGCTCTTTGACGAATTCAACCAGGCCTATGCGCCCTACCAGTGCATGCGCTGGAGCATGGAAGAAAAGACATGGACCTTGGCTGCAGTAGTCGGCCGCAACCTGGGTCCCGCCGCCCACCGTGAATATGTGCTGGAACAGCGCGAAAAAGAAGGTCTTTAGTCTAAAATCATCCGTTTACGTGTGAATCAATTCCACGGTATGGCATGTGCGTCATGCTATGCCGTGGATAAACGAGATTTCACAATCGGATAAGAAGTAGGAGATGGGTACATTGATTACTGGAAATAACGCAAAGAAGCATTTTGTCAACGTCATCCTCATTGTAATTCTCGTGGTATTCATTTTCCTGCCGAAAATTGTGACGGTTTCCTACTATCTTCACCTGATTGTGATGTCTTTGATATGGTTCATCCTCATTTCCGGCTTGAATGTAATACAGGGATACACAGGTTATGTGTCCATGTGCCAGATCGCTTTTTACGGCATCGGCGCATATACATCCGGCCTGTTGATGAAAAATCTGCACTGGGGTCTGGGGCAGGGAATTCTGGCGGCAGTGGGCATGGGTCTCATCGTCGGAACCATCATCGGATTTCCCTCGTTGCGGACAAAGGGACACTATTTTTCCATCGTAACCCTCGCATTTACGATGCTGATGTTCACGATCCTGAGAGGCTGGAGCGGCCTCACAGGCGGCATCGTAGGCTTTGCGGTTCGCCCCGTCAGCGAGAGCCTTTTCGGCATTCCGCTGAATACGCGGCAGGGCTACTACTATCTGGTTCTTATCTTTGCCGTATTGACGATCCTCTTTGTGAAACGCATGACAGGTTCCAGGACAGGACGTGCGATCATAGCGGTTCGGGAAAATGAAAACCTGGCCAGCTCCATCGGCGTTAACGTATTTGCCATGAAGCTGCTTGCTTTCGATATCAGCGCTGTTTTGGGCTGTATCGCCGGCGCTTTATATATGCACTATGTAAATTTTGTAAGCCCTGCGGGTTTTGCGGCGGAATATGCCATGAACACCCTGCTTGCGGGCATGGTCGGCGGCGTCGGAACGCTGGTGGGTCCTGCCATCGGATCGTTCATCGTGATCTTTCTGCCGGAAATGCTGCGGGCGGCCGCGCTGTACAGGCAGCTCGCCTTCGGCATCGTTCTAATCATCATTGTGTTTGCGCTTCCCCATGGCGTGGTTCGTCCGTTGACCAAGCTGTGGACTTGGGCGCTGGCTAAAATATTCAGGAAAAACAACGTGGAAGAAGCTACGCTTGCCTCAAACAAGTGAGTACCATCGGAACAATGCTGTAAGCACTGCGGACACTGTGGGGCGCAATAAAAAAAGGAGAAGAAAATGGGATATATTCTTTCAGAGGAATCACAAAAATTAGTGGCAATGGTTCGGGATTTCTGCGATAAGGAAATCGTAAAGCAGTGTAAGGAATTCGACATCAGCGGCGCTTTCCCGGCCGAGATCATGAAAAAATGCAATGAAATGCAGCTCAATCTCATAGAATTGCCCAAAAAGTACGGCGGTCCCGGCTTGGACTGGATTACCATCGCGGCCATCTATGAGGAGCTGGGCCGGGCGGACGCGGGGGTCGCCTCGACGTTGGCAACCAACACCATGCTGATGAAAGTCCTGTTCAAATTCGGCACTGAAGAGCAGGCGGCAAACTACTGTGAACTCCTGAAACGGGGCGGTTACAGCACATTCGCCCTCACGGAAGCCCAGGCGGGATCCGATGCGGCCAACACGCTGACGGTGGCCGACAAGGACGGCGACGATTACGTGCTGAACGGCGCAAAGGCTTTCGCGTCCAACGGCGGCATCGCCGACGTACACGGGATCTTCGCCCTCACAGACAAGACGGCCGGCACCAAGGGACTTACCGCATTTTTGGTGGAAAAAGAGAGAGCGGGCATGAAGGTCGGACAGGAAGAAAACAAGATGGGCATTCGTCTTTCCAACACCACATCCCTTTTCCTGGAAAATGTAAGGGTTCCCGCTTCCAACGTGATCGGGCAGGAAGGCAAGGGCTTCTCCATGGCCATGCAGACCCTGGATGCCCAGCGCATCGTCACGGCCGCCATCACCATCGGCATTGCCCAGCGAGGATTGGAAGAAGCCGCCGCCTACGCGAAACAGAGGGTTACTTTCGGCCAGCCCATAAACCGCAACCAGGCCGTTCAGTTCATGCTTGCCGACATGGATATCAAGATTGAAACGGCGCGCCAGATGATCGTTCACGCCTTTACGCTGCTTCAGAACGGTACAAGATGCACCCGTGAGGCATCCATCGCAAAATGCTACACGGCGGATATCGCCATGGAGGTTGCCACCGATGCGGTTCAGATCGTTGGCGGCTACGGATACAGCAGGGATTATCCGGTCGAAAAGCTCATGCGGGACGCTAAGGTATTCCAAATATTGGAAGGAACCAACCAGATTCAGAGGATGATCATCGGCGGTCAGTTCCTCCGGTAGATTCAGCGGCGGAAGGTGAGGGAAATGAACATTCTTGTATGTGTCAAACAGGTGCCTGACACGATGGAAGTCAAAATTGATGAAGAGAACAACCGCCTCATCCGGGATGGCGTTCCCTATACGGTCAATCCCTTTGACTCCAACGCGGTGGAGCTGGCGGTGCGCATGAAGGAGCGGTATGGTGCTTGCGTGACGGTGCTGTCCATGGGTCCGGTGCAGGCGAGTGAATCCCTCAGAGAATGCCTTGCCGTGGGGGCGGACGACGCGTTTCTCATAAGCGGACGCGAATTCGGCGGTTCCGATACGCTGGCGACCAGCCGGGTTCTATCGGAAGGGATCAAAAAGATCGCGGCCAATAAAGGTATAGGAGCTTTCGACCTGATCCTGTGCGGAAGGCAGTCATCCGACAGCGATACCGCCCAGGTGGGCCCTGAAACGGCAGAGTTCCTGGCCATACCCCAGGTGACCTACGCGACGGACATCGAAAAAACCGACGCAGGGTTCATAGTAACGCAGGCGGCGGACGGAAGGATAAACAGACTTTCTGTAACGGCTCCCTGTCTTGTGACCATCGGGAAGATCGCGGGATTCCCCCGCTATTCCAACATGATGAGCAAGATAGCTTCCATGAGCGCGGCGGTGCCGGTACTCTCGGCCGAAGACCTGCCTGCGGTAAACCCGGAGACGGTTGGCCTTCTCGGATCGCCGACGAAGATGACAGGGATGCAGGCGCCAAAGAAAATGAAGAGCGGGGAAATATTGGACGGCGGGATGGGCGAGATCATCCCGCGGGTTGCTGAGATACTGGCGGATCAGGGTTTTATCTAACGGAGGTTTGACAAATTGCTTGTGAAGAAGGAGGATTCCAACGGAATCTGGGTTTTCGCAGAGCTTTGCGGCGGATCTGTGCGAAAGGTTAGCTTCGAGCTTCTCGGGGCGGCGCGCAGGCTGGCGGACGCCCAGAGTGAAAAGCTTGCGGCGGTGATTCTGGCCGGCGACGGCGGCGCATCGGAAATCCCAGAAGAGGCCATCGCCTTTGGGGCGGATGAGGTCTATGTGGTCGAGGGACCGGGGTATGAGACCTATAACACCGAGGCCTATTGCTGCGCCATAGCCACGCTTGCTGAAAAATACAGACCTTCCGCCATCATTATCGGAGCCACAGACCTGGGGCGGGATCTGGCACCGAGGCTTGCGGCCAGACTCCGTACAGGACTCACCGCCGACTGCATCGATATGGCCTACAACAGCGAAACCGCAAACATCGACTGGATTTGCCCGGCTTTTGGCGGGAAGCTGATTGTGACCATAAGCTGCCCCGACAGCAGGCCGCAGATGGGAACCGTGCGCCAAGGCATGTATGACCTGCCCCGGCGCAGCGACGCGCGGCGCGGGAGGATCATCGCAGAGCCAATCCCCGCCTCGCCCGAAAGCAGCTTGGTGCGGGTTCTGGATACCGTCGTTTCCGCTGCCGAAGGTCCTGACCTGGAGTCCGCACAGGTCATTGTCGCCGGCGGTCACGGCATGGGCAGCGCGGAAAATTTCGAGAAGCTCTACCGGTTGGCGGAGCTGCTGGGCGGAAAAGTAGCGGCCTCACGCGCACCTGTGGAGTTCGGATGGATCGACGAAGGCTGCATGATCGGCCATTCCGGGAAAAGCGTTTCCACGAAGCTCTACATCGCGCTGGGGATATCAGGAACCATTCAGCATGTGGCCGGCGTGAAATCCGATTTAATCATCGCCGTCAACAAGGACAGAAACGCTCCGATATTCGACATTGCGGATATTTCAGTGGTAGGCGACGCAAACGAGTTCGTTTCGGCGCTGGTCGCAAGGCTGGAGAAATAGCCGTCTTATGGCTGCATTTAGGGGTGAAGCAATATAACCGACACTTTTTCAGAAGGAGGATTATCATGGAATTTATTAAATATGAAGTTAACGACCACATTTGCGTCATTACGCTGAACAGGCCGCCCGTCAACTCGCTGAGCCTGCAGCTTTACAAGGAAATAGCGGAGGCCTTTGCCTCGGCCGATTCGGACAATGACGTCTGGAGCGTCGTTTTGACCAGCGAGGGCAAGCACTTTTGCGCCGGCAACGATATTTCCGAGTTTAACATCTTCGGGCCTGACTATGTAGACCAGATCATAAAAGCGACGAGAGCGGCGCACAGCTGCAGAAAACCCATTATAACTGCCATAAAGGGAGCCATTATGGGTGCGGGCCTTGCCTTTGCAGCCTGTGGAGACATTGTCGTTGCTGCCGATACCGCCAAGATCAACATCGCGGAAATCAATATGGGTCTTTGCGGAACCCTTTCCGAGGGCCAGAAACTGCTGCCCCTGCCCCTCATGCGTTACATGGCGCTGACGGGCGAGAGCGTGAAGGTGGCCGAGCTGGAGAAGTACGGCATCATAATGAAGATCGTTCCCGTAGAAGAGCTTTTGGACACGGCCCTTGAAATTGCCAAGACGCTGAATTCAAAGCCGCCGCTTTCCGTCTGGAAAACCAAGGCCGCGTTGAACAATATCGCCGAAAGCAGCAAATACATCTACCGCACCGCCGCCTTTGAATATGAAGCGTCCCTGCAACTGGCGAAGACCGAGGATCACAAGGAGGCGTATACGGCCTTTTTGGAAAAGAGAGCGCCTGAATTCCATTGCAAGTAGGAGACTGAACATGAACAACATAGCTTTGGACGGGGTCACCGTCATCGATTTGGGCAGGGTGATCAGCGGCTCTTACTGCACGATGATGTTCGCCGACATGGGCGCGCGGGTCATAAAGATCGAGAACACGGAAGGTCTGGATACCGCGCGGATTCTCGGCCCTCACCAAAAGGGTGAGAGCGGTTACTTTATGACCATCAACCGAAACAAGGAGAGCATTACGCTGAATCTCAAAACCGAGGAAGGAAAGGAGATTTTACGAAGCCTGATCCGTGAAGGGGACATTTTCGTCGAGAATTTCAGGCCTGGCGTTATGAAGAAGCTGGGTTTTGATTATGAAGAGGTGAAAAAGATCAACCCTGCGATGGTGTACGCCTCCATATCGGGCTTCGGGCAGTACGGCCCCTATGCCGAACGGCCGAGCTATGACGTCTTGTCAACCGCCATGGGCGGCCTGATGGCGGTAACCGGAGAACCTGACGGCGGCCCGATGAAAATAGGCGCCAATATCGGCGACGCCACCTCCGGCCTTATGGCTGCCATCGGCGTGCTGGCGGCCTATTCGAAACGGCTTAAAACCGGAATAGGGCAGTATATCGACATCTCCATGGCGGATAGCATCTTCTCCCTGCTGGCCACGCGCAACCACACGTATTTCATCACGGGAGAGCTGCCGCCCCGCCACGGAAACAGGGATGAGCTGTCCTGCCCCTACGGGGTCTATGAGGCAAACGACGGATATCTGGTTATCGGATGCGCCCACCGGCGCTTCTTCCTCCGGCTTGCGGACATCATGGAAATGCCGGAGCTTGCGGAGGACCCGCGCTTCTGCACCCATGAGCTCTGCGCGGAAAACCATCTGGAGCTGGATCCCATCGTGGAGAAGTGGTGCATGGAACGGGATGTGGCAAGCATCGTAAAATCGCTCACAGATGTTGGAATTCCCTGCGCACCGGTGTATAATGTAGCGCAGATAGCGGAGGATCCGCAGATTGCGGGGGCGCGCAATATGTGTCCCGTGCAGGATCATCCCTTTGTGGGGAAGGTGCGGCTGACCGGCAACCCCATCAAGATGTCGGATACGCCCACAGAGGACATCCGGATCCCTTCGCCTATGCTGGGACAGCACACCGATGCGGTGCTGAAGGAATTTCTTGGCTATGACGATGCAAAAATAGCGAATCTGCGCCAACGCGGCGTGATAGGCTCGGAGAAATATTGACGGGTTGAGAATGTTTTCCGGATGAGCAGAAATGATACAAACTTCTCCGAAATACAGATGCGGCGAAAAACCGCTATACGAGTACGTCGGAATCCATGCGGCGCGTTGGCCTGACAAGACGTGCATGGTGTATTATGGCTCTGAAATTTCCTATGGCGTCTTTGAGGATGCCATAAACCGCTTTGCGGCGTACCTTCACGGCATTGGAGTCAGACAGGGCGACAACGTCGTCATTATGATGTACAATTGCCCGCAATTTATGATGGCGTTTTTTGCCGTACAAAAAATCGGTGCCGTCGCCTGTCCTGTCAACCCTGCCTTCAGGAAGCTGGATCTCGAATTTGAGATCAATGAAATGAAGGCTCGCGTCATTGTTGCAAACACCTGTCTGCACCAGCTGATACAGGCGGTTTTGCCGGCCACGTCGCTGGAAACGGTGATCCTCAGTCCGCTGGAACACTATGCGGCGGATACGTCCGCCTACCCTTTCACTGTTTGCGATGCGGACAGCCTGCCGTGCGAGGGTACCGTTTCCATGATGGAAGCCCTTTGGAATACGGCGCCCGCTCCGCCTAAAACCAAGGTCGGCATGGATGATGTCGGCCTTATTCTTTTTACATCAGGCACCACCGGATTGCCAAAGGGCGCGATGCTCACCCACGGGAACGCCCTTTATAAATGCGCCGCCACCTCGGATGTTTCGATGCGCGGGGAAAATGGCGTTTGGATACAAACCCAGCCGCTCTGCCACATAGCGGGCGTAAACTACGCGAATGTGGCATTTTACGATGGCGCCGCCGTCGTGCTGATGGCGCGCCACTCCGCGCCCTCATTTTGTGAAACCGTCGCCGCCCGCCGCTGTGACTCTTGGTACGGAACCGCGCTGATGGCGAAGAAGATCGTCGATCTGCCCGATATTGGCGACTACGATATGCGCTCCCTCAAATTCAGCGTTCTGTCGAGCTTCGGGCTGAAAAGCTCCGAGGGCCTGGCGGAAAAATGGCGGCAAATTACCTGCGGAGGGATTTTGACCGAGGGCGGATACGGGCTTACTGAAAGCCACACCATGGATGCCATCATGCCGCCGGACGGCGTGGTTTGGGGTTCCAACGGCAGGGCGGCCTACGGGGAAATGGGCATGAAGATCATGGAAAACGGCGTCGAGGTTCCTGTCGGCCAGATGGGGGAAATCGCACTGAAAAACAAAGGGATTTTCAAGGGCTATCTGAACCATCCGGAGGCCACGGCCCGGATCCTGCGGGACGGCTGGCTTTATACGGGGGATTTGGGCTGCATGGATGAAAACGCCTATCTGTATTTTATGGGAAGACGCAAGGATATGATGAAGATCCACGGATTCAGCGTATTCCCCGACGAAGTTGAAATGTACCTGAATATGCACCCTGCCATAGAAAAATCCGCCGTCGTCGGCAAAACGGCGGATGAACCGGCTGCAAGGCGGCCGGGCGGCCAGATGCCTAAGCGCGCCGCAGGGCGAACGCAGAAAAAGGAGCCTCGTTTGATTTTAAAAGCCTTTGTCGTGCTCCATGAAGCGTATAAGGGTAAGATATCGGCGGCGGACATTCTGGAGTGGGCCGCTGAAAACATGGCATCCTATAAATGTCCCTGTGAGCTGGAGTTTCTCGCGTGTTTGCCATGTACGGAAACGGGGAAGATCCAGCGGGAGCTGCTGCGGGCGCGGGAGAATGGCGGCGCGGCGGAATGGAGCAAGATATGAAGGGTAAGCCGGAGGCGTTTTATGCAGAATTGGATCGCTTGTTCGCTTCAGGCGATTCCCAGGCAGCAGAGTCTTTTTTGCTTGCACACGGGAAACTTGCGGCTGAGACGGATGAGCAGCTGTACATCATGTGCATGAGCGAGCTGGGCGGCCTTTATCGTGGTTCCGGAAAGTACGGGGAATCCGTCGAAGCCTTTGAAAAAGCGGGCGGCGCCATAGAGCGGATGTACGGCGCGCATTCCGCGAACTATGCGACCAATCTTAACAATCTGGCCGGAACCCTTCGCAGCATGGGCGAGAATGCTAGGTCGCTGGACCTATTCGAAACCGCCATAAAAATCATGGAGGAGACCATCGGCAGGGATAATTACCATTACGCCAGCGCCCTGAACAATGTTTCGCTGCTCTACCAGAGTGAACGCAAGTTTGACGATGCCATGAAAGCGCTGACGCAATCCATGGAAATCCTTGAAAAACTACCTGACACCGAGATAGAATTCGCCACGGCCTATTCGAATATGTCGCTGATCTATCAACAGACGGGGAAATGGGATAAGGCGCGGGAGGCGGTGGGAAAATCCCTTGGCATCTTTGCGCGCTTTCCGCCGAATCCCCACGGCGCGGCGGCGCTGAACGCCCAGGCGAATGTCAGCATACACGAGGGGAACCTTGAAGGGGCGCGGGGATGTCTTGAGGCCGCCATAGCTCTGACAAGAAAGTTTTGCGCGCAAAGCCCCGAAATCGATGCGATGACGCAAGCACTGAACGACTGCAGACGGGGAAATGGTGGCGAATATGAAGGGGATTGACCTTTCCCGCGCATACTACGAAGCATACGGAAAAGACATGATTGCGGAAAAATTCCCCGCCTACCGGGACAGGATCGCTGTCGGGCTGGCCGGCGAGGGTTCGGAATGTCTGGGATTTGACGACGAGATTTCCCAGGACCATGATTTCGGCGCGGGCTTTTGCATGTGGCTCACCGACGAAGACGAAGCCGAAATCGGTGTTTCGCTTCGCCTCGCCTATGAATCACTGCCGCAGGAATTTGGCGGCTTTCCCGCGCGAGATCCTTTTAGCTTCGGCATACAGAGGCTTTCGGCAATGCGAACTTCTGATTTCTACCGTAAGTTCACGGGCTTTCCCGGAGGCCCCGCGCAGATGGACGAGTGGCGCGCCGTCCCCGAAAGTTTTCTGTCAGCAGCTGTCAGCGGGTCGGTTTTTACAGACGAATTGCAGGCGTTTTCAAGCATAAGGGCACGTCTTCTCGAATACTATCCCGAAGAGATACGGATAGAAAAAATATGGGCGAGGACTGAAGAAATGGCGCGATCCGGCCCCTACAACTACGGTCGCTGCCTGAAGCGCGGTGCGTGTGCCGCGGCTATTCGCGCACTAAGCCTTTTCATTGAAGCTTCCATCTCTTTGGTATACCTACTGAACAGGAAGTATAAGCCCTATTACAAGTGGGAACACAGGGGAATGAAAAACCTCCCCCTGCTTCCGGAGGTTCATGATTTGATCGATGCCGTTTGCATGAGACAGACGCCGGACCTAAGCCGCGTGCGTCTCGTCGGGGAAATATGCGGCGCGCTGCTTTCGGAACTCAGGACACAGGGACTTTCGGACTGCGCGGATCAGGTGTTTGCGGAGCGGTAGACCGCCGGGGACGGGTGGGATTCTATGGAAAAGACAACGGACAGGCTCATTGGAATGGAGTGGCAGATGTTTGATGAAGTGCGGCACATTGAGGGGCGCGCCGACTGCCAGGACGACTTCGAAACATTCGACATTATGCGAAGGAGTCAATTCGAAGCATGGAGCGAAGAGCTTCGCGAACGCTATCTTTTGGATTTGAAGCGGGCGGAGGAAGAAGGACGAAATTTGCTGAGCGAAAAGTACGCTTATATGACCCAGTACAACGCGCCCGGCGAATACGAAAAACTGCGGGGACTCCTCCCGTCCCTTTCGGAAGAAAAAATGGGAATCATCCGCCGTCTGGCCGATGAACACCTTGTGCTTTATGCACGATTGCGGGAAGAATTCCCCCTCGTTTTATCCAAGGGAAGAAAAGAATACACAGCCCAAGAATTGCCCTATGAAGCCTCCATAGAAACCTACCTGCTGGGCGAAATGTCTACTTACTCGCTTCAAACGCTGGAAACCTATCGTCTATGGATGGAGACTCTGTGCGCGCGGGGGGAGAACATCGTATACAAAACCTTCGAAAACACCCTGCGTCATTACGGCTTCGGTTCATTGGAAGAGGCGGAGCGGCTATTCGCGGGTTTTCTGAAAAAAGATTGAGCCAGGCCCACTATGTCACCCTGCTGCCCAAGCCACTGACTACGGGCATAGCGAAGAATTCGGAGGGATCTTAAAATACATCTTAAAATACATACTGCTGTAATGTAAGAACCCGGCTTTTCGCTGTTGATTTTCACGAAAAAATCGCGTATAATACAAGTAAAGGTGGTGTTGCCGTATGAATGGACATGATATTGTGATGACAATTTCACAAGCGGTTAGCAAAGTGGGCAGCGGTTCGAATTTTTATACGGCGATGGGTGATTTTCTCGACGAATTCTACAGGCAGACCGATGAAACACGCTGGGTTATGCTTGCGGACGCGCCGGGTGACGTCCCCAGTATGCGCAAGGAACATGCAGCATTGTTCGCGGCAGCCGCTCATAAGTTGGCAAACGATTACGGACTGCCGGTTCCGGCATGGGTATTTAATGAAAAATATATTATGCGCGAAAAGCCTTATTTTGACTGTAACGCAAAGGGAAATCTGAAACTGTTGTTTATGTATCAATCACCCACAGAATTCAAACACAAAAATCTGTTTGTGGACGAAAATTTTTTGTCAAGGGTGTAACTTATGGATCTATTGATTTTTGGTTACTATTCACAGCCACTTTCAACAGCCGCATGAACCCGGATAACAAAATTATCAATTCCAAGAAAACGGCGGCATCCACATACGCCTGACAAGCAGAAACATTTCCGGAGA
>JAITOE010000151.1 GCA_031290135.1 Eubacteriales Family XIII. Incertae Sedis bacterium | reverse complement strand
ACATTTCCGCGGTCAAAAAAGAACTGGTCGGCATCTATGACATCTGCCTAAGTCGCGGATAGGCTACTTCTTCCGGTTCTTGTCAAAAGGAACGACCTTTCCGGCCGCCTTGTTTTTCCGCGCTTCTTCGCGCGGGAGGATCAGGTAGCTGTCCCATGTTTCCCCGTTCTCCCCGGACAGCGCGTCCATTTCCAAGGGCGTATACCCCCTGTTGGCCAGCATCCGCGTGTTGTTCCATACATCGATCAGGATGGCAAGCAATTCATCGCCCTTTTGCTCGCCGATGCGCTCGTCGGGCAGCCTTTCCGGGTGGGCGATGTAATTGAAGGCATCCTTTATCGCGATGCCGGCGCGCAGCCCCAGGGCGGAAAATTCGCAGATATCCGTCGCGTCGTCCTCGCCGTAAAGGAATTCGTTGACGAGAAAATCGTGCAGGCGCAGCACTTCAAGGTTGGCAAGCGGGAAAAGCACGTCCGAATAAAGAAGAAAAGCATCGTTGCCCGGGACAAAAAAAGGCTTGTCGCCCTGATCCTCCAAAAGCGACTCGAAAATCGGCTCGCACGTGTCCGGGTCATCGCTGGCCAGCAGCAGGTCAGCCACGAAAGCGCCTTGGTAATAAGCGACGTCCTCGTTCCAGTACGAGAGATCCGTAAATACGTCGAAAAATTCGTCAACGGTGCATTTCTGCTTGTTCCGGTCGTTGAAAATCTCCATGAGCGTTTCAACGGGAACGATGCCGTACAGGTTTACCGCAGCGACGATATAGCGGCTCAGGAGATTGTGGCGTTTCCGTTTCTTATGGAAAGCGGGGGTGCTGATCAGGCGGTAGGCGGCCGCGACGTCTGACGGCACATAGACCTCGAAAGCGAAACGGATAAAACAATACGCGCCTTCCGCAAAGACAGCAATCCCGTCCATGTCAGAATCAAAGCCGGAAAAAGAAACGGACTCAGCCATGGATTTTTCAAACAAAGCGATTTCCTCATCGGCCGCATTCAGGAAAAAGCGTTCCATATGGGATGGCAGCAGCATGTTTTCCGCGACAAAGCACGCGAGTTCGCTTTTCTTCCTGTATTTCGAATACCCGGAAAAACCGTGCAGCCGTGCGATGTCAAGCAAATCCTGCTTCGTATATTCCTCCAGGGCTTCCGTCAGGCTCTGGTCATCCGGAAAATCATCCGGAAAATCATCCGGCAGGAAATCCATGGCAGTTCCCCCGGCGTTCCCGGTGTTTTTGGATTTGGCATCAAAATTTTTCATGGAGGCTTGCTCCTTCCCATTCGTTTAGCTTGGCGCAGATGATATGCTGCACGGCGTCCGGCAGGGCGGCGGCGTCCTGCCTGGACATGCCGGCCGTTTCAATCGGTTCGTGTATGAAAAAGCGGACGCGCGCCCCTTTCCGGACCACGCCGGTTTCCTCAAAGACCCTGAAAGCGCCCCGGTGCGTCACCGGAACCACGGGAACGCCCGGTTTTGTGGCGAGGCGCAGGCTGCCTTTTTTAAATGCCTGGACGGGTCCCCCTTTGCCCCGTGTCCCTTCCGGAAAAACTGCGAAAGAAAAGCCTTTTTGCAGCATTTCAACGCCTTCTTCCAAGGTTCTGAGCGAAGAGCGGGCATCCCCGCGCCTGATGAAGATGCTGCGCACGTCGCGGATCCATTTCCCGTATAATGGAAGTTTTGTAAGATTTTCCTTTGCCACGAAGCCGAACTGCTTGCTGGTGACTGCCGCGAAAAAGAGGGGGATGTCCGCGTAGCTCTCGTGATTGGAGACAAAGACGACGGGTCCGTCCGGCAGGCGGCTTTCTCCCTCCACCGTAAGGTCAAGCCGCAATTTCCGGCAGATGCGGCCGCCCCACACGTTCTCGGCGAGCAAGATTTCCTTCTGTTCCTTCTCTGCTTCGCCGGAAAGGCGGTATGCGCGGATCTTGCGGCGGAAAGGGCGCAGAAACCGCAGATCCGCCATAAGCCACAGGACAAAGGGCAGGTTAAACAGGATGTTTTTAATCAGCTTGAACATATTGTTTTAAGCCGGGCGTTCCGGTTCCGGCGTTTTCCTTTCTTCTCTTCCGGCGTTTTGTATATCATACCGCAAACAAAGGCAGAATTCAAGTAAAACGTCGCGGACTATCCCATCTATCCCGTCATTGCGAGCGGAGCGAAGCAACCCAGCGCCTGTGGATTGCTTCGCTCCGCTCGCAATGACGGGGGATATAGCGGTGCCAGCGACGTCATCCACACCCCAGCGGACAATTATACCTCTGAATAGTTACGATTGCAGTTGTTCCATTCATCCATTCGTGTTAAAATATAGGTGGTATTCCAGAAGCGTTATAATATAGAAGGAGGGGAATGGCATGAACGAACCGACGCTGGTTGTCATGGCTGCCGGATTAGGCAGCAGGTACGGGGGGCTGAAACAGATGGATCCCGTTACGGCCGAAGGCGAAATCATCATAGATTTTTCTTTGTACGACGCCATGCTGGCCGGCTTTAAAAAGGTGGTTTTCATCATAAAAAAAGAAATAGAGCAGGACTTCCGCGCCCTGATAGACGGGAAATCCGGGCGGCATTTTGAAACAGAATACGTGTTCCAGGACCTGTCCGACGTGCCGGCGGGATATAAGATCCCGAAAGAGAGGGTCAAGCCCTGGGGAACCTGCCACGCCGTCATGAGCTGCCGCGGCGTGCTGGACGGCCCGTTCGCGGTCATCAACGCAGATGATTTTTACGGCGCCGGGGCTTTTCAGATGATACACGATTATCTGGAGCAGGCGGAGGACAGGAACGGAACGCTTGCTTTGTCCATGGTCGCCTACCCGCTGGAAAACACCTTGACGGAACACGGAACCGTGGCCAGGGGCGTTTGCGGCGTCAATGAAAAAAACGAGCTGGAAGAGATCGCCGAGCGCAAAAAAATCATACGCCGCGACAGCAAAATCATGTACACGCTAAACGACGACGCTTGGATAGAAATACCGAAGAACACGGTGGCATCCATGAATTTCTGGGGTTTTACACGGGGGCTGCTGGCTGAACTGGAAGCAGGCTTCCCGGTATTTCTGGACAATTTGCAAAAATACGGGCCGCTGACGGCGGAATATTTGCTTCCGACGATGGTAGGCGAGCTGATCAGCGCCGGAAAAGCGAAAGTCCATGTTTTGAAAAGTACGGACCGGTGGTATGGCGTCACCTACCAGGAAGACAGGGCCTTCGTGAAAGCAGGGCTCCAGTCGCTGAAAGACAAAGGCGTGTATCCCGAAAAACTTTGGCGGTAATCCAGGATCATCGCCGCAGGGCGGGGGAGCCTGACGCATCCACGCCCAGCCGTTCGCTCACGACGGAAAGGAACTCCAGAACGCTTTCAAAGTTGGTTTTGCCGCTTCCGTCCAGAAAGTCCACGTATCCCTGCCAGTCGGTGTTTTGCCGGCTTACAATATGAAGGATGAGGGTGTGTACCGCGCCGCGGGCGTCTGCCACCTCCGCCTCGGTCATATAGAGCCGGTCGTCCGCGTCTTCGGCGGCTTCGGGCGGGTGCTTCGTAATGGCGAATGTCCTTTTGCGCTGGAAAGCCTGCGGGTAATTCTGCTTGTTCATCAGGTTTTCCGACTGAAGGACCAAGCCGTTCAAATCATGGAAAACCAAGACGTCTTTAAGACGCTGGCTGAAAATCCTGCCGCCGACAATCCCGTTCTCAATGCTGTCAACGCAGATCCGCAGCTGCGCGGTATTGTAGTTCAGTACAAGGGGTTCTTTCATAATTCGGATTCCAATCTACAACGTTTTGATGTAAGTTATGCTATTAGAAACAGACGAACCGTCCCCCTGTGTTTGGACGTAGCCACGGGGCGGGCGTAACCCGGAGGGCGTGATTGCGGGCATACGAGCGGAGTGAGCGAAGCGAGTGTAGCGCCCGCATAGGCGTCAGCCGCCCCGACCCGTAGGGTTACGCCCGCACCATGGCGGCGGGTTTGCTCCCGCTCCGCCGGGGAAACTAAAGCTGAATATTCGTGCCCAGACGTTTCTGCATCTGCTCCTTGTTCATCGCGGCGTGAACCGCCGCTTCCGGCGTGATGCGGTTTTCTTTTACGAGGTTCAAAAGGCTTGTGTCCATCGTGATCATGCCCTCGGAGGCGGAGGAATAAATGGTGCTTTCCATCTGGTGGATGTTCGATTCACGGATCATGTTGCGTATGGCGTTGTTGCAGACGACCACTTCAAAAGCCGGGACTTCGTTGCCGTCCACCGCCGGCACCAACTGCTGCGAGACGATTCCCTGCAGCACCATGGAAAGCTGTATGCGGATTTGCTGCTGCTGCTCCGGCGGGAAAGAGTCTATGATGCGGTCAACCGTGTTGACGGCGCCGGTGGTATGCAGGGTGGAAATGACCAGATGGCCGGTCTCGGCCGCCGTGACCGCCGCCTTGATCGCCTCGTAGTCGCGCATCTCGCCGAGGAGTATGACATCCGGCGCCTGACGGAGCGCGGAACGGAGCGCGGAGGTGTAGCTGCGCGTGTCGGTTTCGATCTCCCGCTGTGTCACCGCGCCTTTTTTATGGTGGTGCAGATACTCGATGGGATCTTCTATGGTGATGATATGCACGTTGCGCGCGGTGTTGATGGCGTCGATCACGCAGGCGAGCGTTGTGGATTTGCCGCTGCCCGCCGGGCCGGTGACAAGGACGAGGCCGCGCGTGTAGCCCGCGAACATCAGCACGTTGTCCGGGATCATCAGCGCGTCTTTGTCCGGGAGGGCGAAAGACACGATCCGGACCACGCTGGCTAACGAACTGCGCTGTTTGAACACGTTCACGCGGAAACGGGCAAGCCCCGGCAGCGAAAACGAAAAGTCGTCGTCGCCGTCCTCAAGCATGCGGTCCATGCTGCGGTTGGCAGCGTGTGCGTACATATCCTTGACGATGGCAAGGGTGTCTTCGGTCGAAAGGCGCTCTTCTTCGTTGCGCTTCATGCCGCCGCTTATTTTATAGGAAACCGGAAGCCCCGGAACTAAAATTACATCGGATGCCTGCGTTTCCACGGCGTGTGTTAAAATGTCCTTGATGTCCATGATTCTCTCCCTATCCCTGCCACACGGGCATGGGTTCCTCAAAGAAGTCCGGCTCCTCCGCGACCACCCGCCACGACAAAACCTCACAAACGCCGCTTTCCGGGAGGGAAAGCTCAATTTCCAAGGTCAGGAGGGTATCGACGACGATCCCGTAGGACACGGTAAGCCCTGCTCCGCTGTTGCCGACGGCGGCGTAAGAGATGTCTTCGCCGCCGGTTCCGGCGCTGATTTTATTTTCCAGCAGCGCGCAGACGTCGGCGCCGGGACGCTGCGTCCCTTTCGGCCAGAACCCGGCCACCTCCGCGCTGATGCGCGCGCCCGCGTTGTCCGCGTCGTAATAGGCCGTGACCATGTCGGCATTTTTGCGGGAAAGCCGTAGATCCGCCTGGGACGAGGCAAACGTCAGGACGGCGAACACCGTCAGGCACAGGATGAGAAGCACGACGAAAAGCGTCGTCACGCCGATGCCCGAAGCGGAGGCAGAGGTTTTGTTTGTGCTTTCGTTCATTGCCCTGCCCTCCCCAGCAAACGGTTTTTGGTAGCGGTCAGTTCATAAATCGGGGCGGCTGGCGGCGCCGCAGCAAGCGCAGGATTCAAAAATCTGAAAACGCGGAATTCAGCCGTTTCAAGCGCGCCGTCCCGCGAAATTTCCACGGAAAGCGTGAAACGGGCATCCGCCGGGTCGGCCACGGGTTCCCAGTCCTTGTCGTAATACACGAAAACAGAGTCGGCGGCATCCAAGGTTCCCTCGATCCTCGCCGCGAAGCCGGCGGCGTCGCTGTAAGAATGGAACGCTTCAGCGGCGCTTTCCACGTGGAAGACGGCCTTGCTCAAATTCGTGCTTGTGGTGGCAGCCGCGAAAGAACGCGCGAACACGCCGCCGCATATGCCCATGCACAGGGCAAAAATCAATATGGCGATGATCAGTTCGGTCAGAAACAAAATTGAACGGGAGTTTCCTTTTTGCATCACGAACGCCCTCCGTTTATGCCGGATCGGGGAGACAGGATGAGGCTTCTGGAGTCCCCGTTTTCTTCTGTGACAGTCACGTCGATGGTTCCGCCTTCTATGGCGAAGCTGAGGCTCTCCAGCGGCATGATCTCGGTGCCGGAGGAAAGCGCCTGCTCAAAGCCCTCTTCGGAGAACAGCTCGCGGAGCTGCCCGTCGTAGCAGTACAGCCAGGTGAGGTAGTCCGTGCCGTCGAAATTCTGGCGGAAGACGAGAGCTTCGGTTCCCTCCAGCTCGCGCACTTCGATGCCGCCGCCGGCGTCGCTGCGCCGGATCTGGTTCGCGACGTAGGAAAGAGCGGTCCTGTGCAGGAAATTTTCAGATGACACGCGGTTTGTGTTGTTATAGACGGAAATGCCAAGAACCAGGACGCCCGTGGACAGCAGGACAAACATGCCGATCAGCAGCAAAACCACCAAGGTATCCAATATGGACGAGTTGTTTTTCGTTAGCCTGTCTATTTGAAACACCTGCCTTTCCTATAGGTATATGGAAACTCGCCAGCTGCGGGGCGGGCATAACCCTCCGGGACGGGGCGGCTGACGCCTATGCGGGCGGCGCAGAGCGCCTTGTATGCCCGCAATCCCGCCCTCCGGGTTACGCCCGCCCCACGGCTTGTGATTGGCGGAGGCACCCTATTAACTGCCTAAGAATCCCCCGCCTTCACTGCACGTCCACAATGACCGGCTCCGCCGCCGCCGCGGACACGACGGTTATGTCGGGCATCAGGTTCGACGCGACGTAATCATAGAGAATGATATACTTCCCTTCGTCGGGGCGCAGCCCGTAATGTTCTTTCAGGTAATCGAAATCCGAGGGGTAGATCCCCTCCAGCGCATAACATTGCACGGCGGCGCGGCGCACGCTTTCATAGGTAAGCTGCATTCCTTCCGTTTCCGACCTGCCGGCGATCCGGGTGACCACGAACACAAAAATCACCAGCGCGACCACAAACAGCAGGGCGGGAAGCACCGTTTTAATGAATTGCTTTGTTTTGCTTTGTATGATCATGCCGCTTTAAACTCCTATTCACCGCCGGGTTACACGCCTATCGCCGTCATCATCCCGATGAGCGGCAGCATCACGGAGAGCAGGACAAGCCCCACCGACAGGGCAAGCACGACGATCAGGACCGGCTCCACCCGGCTGACCATGCGGAAAAGCAGGGTGTCCGAATCCTCCGCGCAAAGCCCGGAGACCTCATGCATGGCTTGCTCGGTGATGCCGGAACGGAAGCCGGCGGACAAAAGCCCCGACTGCATCCCGGTGAAGATGCCCGCTTCCTCGGCGGCCTTGGGGAATGTGGTGCCGGTCTCGATCTTTTCCCTGCAGTCCAGGATCTTGCCTGAAAAAGAACCCTCGCCGATGAGGTCGCCGGAACGTTCCAGCGCTTCGCCCATGTTGAGGCCGCTGGACAGCATCAGCGACATGGCCGACGCAAAACGGCTTCTTGAAACCGCGAGATTCAGCTTGTTCCCGAAAAAGACCTGGTCCACGGCCCGTCCCAAAGCGGCGCGCCCGCCTGCCGTGGTGCCCATGGCGCCCGCGATGATGACAATGGCGACAAACACGCAGGAGAGGACGACGGCGACGATCTTGCTGATGTCGCCGACGAAAAGCAGCGCCGTGACCGTCGCGGAAAGGCTGGCGCCCATGTCCCGGAAGACCTGCTGGAACACGGGAAGCACCTGGGAAACCAGGACGAGCAGGATGACCGCCGTGACGACAAGCATGATGGCGGGATACATGACCGCGTTCCGGATCATTTTCGCGACGCTGGCCTCCCGCCGGTAGAACTCCGAAAGGGCGGAAAGCACCGCCTCCAGCTTCCCGGTCACCTGCCCGATGTCGATCATGCGGATCATGTGTTTGGGGAAACGCCCGACCTGTTCAAGGGTCTTTGAAAGGCTGTAGCCTTCATCAATCAGCGCGTGGATCTGCGACAGAAGCTCCTTGTCCTCGCCCGTGGACGCGTCGTCCAAAAGAATGGCGACGCTTTTTTCGACGTTGATTCCGGATTTTACCATCATGGAAAGCTTCAGACAAAAAATAGACAGCTCCTCCGCGTTCAGCTCCCGCACATCCTTTGTGCGGTTTTCGTCAGTTGTTTTGGCCATAATTCACTCCTTCCGTCGGCGCATAAGCCTATGGTTATTATACAACATATTGTCCAATCCTGTAAACAAGATTGGACAATATTGCAGATATTTTTTCGTTTTTTTAAGATTTTCTTTAATGAACGGTTTTTACCGTGTAGTTCTTGCCGTCGCCGATATACTTCATGATGTCGGGGCTCGATTTTCCGCTTGAGGCAAAGGTGGGATCCATGAGCGTGAACTTGTCGCCGTCGAAGTAGAACGCCTTGTCAACCCAGCCGACGTTTTCAATGAACACGTTGATCCACGCGTGGTACGCGGAACCCGCGTAGCCGATGACCAACTTGGAGGGGATGTTCTGCGAGCGCAGCATGGCGCTGGTCAAAGACGCGTAGTCGAAGCAGATCCCTTTCTTGGAGCTCATCACGGAGTCGATGTTGGGGACGTAGCCCGTGGGCGCGTTCTTCGCAAGGGCGTAGTCATAGGTCAGGTTGCTGACGACATAATGGTAAATCGCGTCGAGTTTTTCCAGGTCGGTGCCCTTGCCGGTCACGAGCGTGCCGGCCTGCTTCACCGCCTGCGATCCGGACGTGTAGCTGACATACTGGTTCGGATACATAAAAGGAAGGAAACCGCTGCGAAGCTTCAGCTGCGCCGTATGCCCGTAGGCAAGCGCGTACTTGCTCCCGCTCACGTTTTCAAACACGTTGATCGTGTATTCCCCGTCCCCCTCGGAAAGGGGGAATATCTCGGCGGTGCCTTTGTTGTTCAGGTTGTAGGTGTAGCCCGTGCCGCCTTTTTTCGTGATCTGCACCTTGATGGGGATGCTCTTGCCCCCCGTGTATTTAATGATCACATAGCCTTCCGCCAGATTCGATTCGTCGATGGCCGCTTTGTCGTTGGAAAAAACGCTGACGCCCGTTTTCTGATCCACCTTGGCGGGGACGGTCTGCAGCGCCAGCGCGACGGCACCATACGGCGCGGGCAGGAACGCGGTCACGCCGGCAAGCGAATAAACGGTAAATACAACCAAAATAAAGCGGCTCATCCTGCGCAGGGTTTTGCCATACCTGCTCACATAATTTCTGTCCATGATCATACCTCCTCGCGAATACAGGATAGAACGTTTCGGGCTGCGGCCTTATGGGCGTCTCCGGCAGGGCCGGAGGAGCCATCTCCGGCGGAGCCGGAGGGCACTCCAATCCGGTATAATAGCCGCCCTGTGGCTATTATACCACAAAGAAAACAA